>NZ_JBGSRV010000012.1:0-325227 GCF_041737375.1 Vampirovibrio sp. | reverse complement strand
CAGTTTCCACTTCTCTTAAGGCTCGGACAATTTGTTCCTCTGTAAATCGACTGGCTTTCATTTCGAGATTCTCCTTGACGACATGGTAATACGGGAAAATCTCTAGTTTCAACTGGCTCTAAATTTCGGGCGCCTGTCAGTCTCTTTTTTTGGGTGGCCGTTTACCATTGCAGTAGACAGTTACTAAGTGGGTAAGGGTTTCAAGTCTAAGGGTATTTGGTTGATATTCTTGACGTACAAGAAGAGAAGCAAGAATGGCGAGGGCTTTTTTAGGATCAAACTCTTTCAAGTCTTCGATCAAATCTGGAACTTGACTACCCAACGAGCCAATATGATAGAAGTCTGGTGGTACAAACATCTCTACGGGATTTCCATCCAGCCATTACCTATTCTTTAAATCACGAAAATACATTCGAGTCACTATCCTGAATTTAAACCATTTACTTCGGCTAAAAACTACTTAGCACAATAAATTAGTCAAATGCCAAGCAATCCAAGGCTAAAAGGAAGTAGTCTCACCACACCAACGACTATAATCGGCAATTTTGAAGAAACTCAAAAACCTTCCGGATTGACCGAAGGCTTACGGTGCTTGGTTTCAGAAAATGGTGGGCCATCCGTGACTCGAACACGGGACCTCACCCTTATCAGGGGTGTGTACTTTGAAGGTAGAAGTATAATTGGCGCACTCTTAAAGATTCGAACTCCCGGCCTCAAGGTTGTTAACTGCGAGACCCTCTGACGAGATTTTTACCTTTCACATAAGTGTTCATTAAGCTGCTGCTCTTCTTCTAACATCGTCAAGCACTCTGACCAGTTCGGCGACATCTGGATGATCAAACACACCATCCACGCCTAAGGCGTTTATGTCTGTAAACGGACTTTCATATAGTTTTTTGGGAGCCATTGTGCCACGCTCAACCAGATAATCAATCACCATATTCATAAATTCAATCTGGTTTGCGTTCAAGGATCGGCCATTCAAAAAGTTATCAAAGGCTCGTTTTGCAGCTTCCCGATTCAAGCCGGTCAACTCTCGCATGAATAGCCCTAAGCCACCCTCTGCTTGTATCTTGTGTATCTCTTCGGCTTCAGCAGTGCCTGTTTCAATTAAGATATGCTCCAAGTCAACGCTATCCGCTTCCGAAAACTGCTCATTGTCTTTTATTTTTCGGATGGAGGGATGGGCCTCATAATCACGCAGAAAATGCCTGACTTTCATTCGAAATCGATTCATGTCGGTTCCGACAGAAACATCTTTGAACTCAACCTCCACGGAAATGCCAATTTCATCTTCAAAGTCGGTATAAATATACTGCCGACGCTTTACTTCGATCAATTTAATGAGTAATCGGAGTCTCTTTCGAATTGTCTCCAGCATGGGAACCGTTACGTCTTGCCAGTAAAGATCGGTTTGAATTTCCAAAATGAGTTCTAGCTCCGCCGCCACCATGGGGACATTGCTCAATTCTTCCAGCAGACCGGCGATTTCTATGATTTGCTTCTTCAGCTTTTGAAAAGAACTTTGGGCCTTCAACAGGGCGAGTTGGGTTCTGAGAAGCAGATAATCAAACTGTTTTGCCGCCAGATCATCATCCACAAGCGCTGAAGGCAAACCCGCGATATTCTCCACAAGCTCTATACGATCATTTTGGCCGAGATTTTCCCAAACATCTTGCTTTTGGAACTTCTCCACATAAAGGCGTTGAGGGCGAACCACAAAATTATCCAGACTCATGGCGGTCACTTCGTCACGCAATCTTTGGGCCACTTCGCCCCGGACTTCCCCCAGTTTTGAATCTTCAACACGCTCACGCCCGTCGATCGCTTCGATGAGCTCGACCCGTTTGATGAACAACTTCTGGCTGAGCGAGGCGTTGGAACTGCCTTGGGAGAGATCAGGATTTTGTTTGAAAAACTCGAAATTCTGGCAAAAATCAAAAATCTGGAAAAATTGCTTGTGCTGGCCTGGGCCAAACAAATTCTCACAGAGCCTCGTGCCCCGACCAATCATCTGCCAGAATTTGGTGGGAGAGCGCACAATTTTGAAGAAGACCAGATTCACCACCTCCGGGACATCGATGCCCGTATCCAGCATATCGACCGAGATGGCGATGTGCGGGTTTTTATCAGCGGTGGAGAAATCATCGATCAGAGATTGCGCGTATTCCGTCTGAAAATCAATGACCCGCGCGAACTGGCCGTTAAAGTGCTTATAATTGACATCAAAGCGTTCCAGAATAAACTGGGCATGGTCATGATTTTTGGCAAAGATAATGGTTTTACCCAGCCGGTCGCCGCCCGCAACCTTGATGCCGTGGGTCATCAAATGTTTGAGAACTTTATCCACCGTGTCCTTGTTGAACAGCCATTTGTTCAGCGCGGCGGCTTCAACCCGATCAGGCACATTGCCGTCATCATCCCACTCAATGGCATCCCAATCCTCTTTTTCTTCCTGTGAGAGATCATCATAAGTAATGCCCTGACGTTGAAACTTCAAGGGCACCGATGAGGCTTTAAGGGGCACTAAAAAACCATCTTTCACCGCATCATCCAACTCATAGGCATCGGTGGGAACGCCCGTTTCCAGATCAAACAGCGCATAGGTGTCACGTTCGCTTTCATCGCGCGGGGTGGCGGTCAGGCCGACCAGCAGACTGTCGAAATAATCGAAAATAGCCTTGTACTTACGATAGATGGAGCGATGCGCCTCATCAATGATAATCAGGTCAAAATGACCGGGCCCAAAGCGGCGAGTGCCGCTTTTCATCTCATCAATCAGGCTCATCATGGTGGGGTAAGTGGAGACATACACCCGGCCTTGCGCGGTTTTATCCGTGACCAGATTGACCGGGGACACCTGGGGCAAAAACTTTTTGAAGGCATTGGTGGCCTGATTGACCAAAGCCACCCGATCCGCCAGAAACAAAATACGTCTGGCCCAATTGGCCCGCATCAGCAAATCCGATAAAGCAATGACCGTACGGGTTTTGCCTGCACCCGTGGCCATCACCAGCAAGGCTTTGCGATCATGATCCGTTTCAAACGCCTCACACACCCGGCGGATGGCTCGAGTCTGGTAGAATCGCTCCACAATGGCCGGATCAATATTCTCCGGGGCTAGCGGCCGCAGCGTGACCCGCCGCTGCATGAGTAATTCCAGCTCGTCTTTTTTATAAAAACCTTGTACGGGTCTTGGTGGATACCGTCGGTCATCCCACATCCAGTGTTCATAACCGTTGGTGTAATAAATCACGGGGCGCTGGCCAAATTGCTGCTCCAGACAATTGGCGTACAGTTCCGCCTGACGTTGCCCCGCCCGTGCATCCCGCCGGGTGCGCTTGGCTTCCACCACAGCCAAAGGACGACCATCATCGCCCCACAGCACATAATCCACAAAGCCGTTCCCGGAATTGCTGGGCATGCCGGTGACCGGAAACTCCCGATCCCGGCCCTGATCCAACGGCCATCCGGCCTCATGCAACAGCAAATCGATAAAGGCGTCTCGGGTTTGCTCCTCGTTGTAGTTGTGGGTGTCCGGGGTGGCGGCGTTGGCCTTTTTAATTTTGGCAATTTCATCCCGCAGCTGCTTCAGTTCCGATTCCAGGGAAAGCCGCTCGGCCTCCACTTTGAGCCGTTCCTGTTCTGCTGCTTCTCGGGCTTTGCGGGTCTCTTCCACTCGCTTGGCGATTTCCTGAAGCCGTTTGGATTCCACCTGCTCCGTTTGGGGCAGGTTCTCTGGAGAAAAAACAATGGCGGGCGAGGGTTTTTGTCCTTTGGCGTAGGTATGCACCAGCCAATAGGAAAAATGAAACAGTTCCCGCAGGCTGGTGACGGCTCGCTGGGGCGTGACGGCCTTGGTTTCATGCACGGCCAGATTGCCCAAGTCTTTGATAATGCGGGCTTTGGTCACCAAGCCATCGCCGACCAGTTTGCGGAAGGTCGGTTCATGAATGAGGGCGGACAAATTGGTTTCATAGGGCGAGCGCAGGCTACCATCGTGCTTATACAGCCATTGCACGCTGATTTCCAGAGTCAGCCGGGCGTAAAAGCAGGCAGAGCGAGGATCGGACAGGGCCAGTGTTTCCGCCTTGCGGGCGTGTTCATAAATTTCCGCAAATTCCACTTGAAGAAAAGAGAACTGAGACATGAGGCTTCCCATCCACGAAACGCGTTAACCCATTATTATAGCTGAGCCATTTCCCGAACGCCACTCAATTCTCCCCGAAACGCCCGTTGCTGGAGGGAGGAAAATAAATTTTCCATTTTGTCAGAATTGGCTAGAGCATTCTTTTTAATGTTTTCAATTAAAGATATTTTCTTTCCAAAAGATTGTTGGAGCTTCATGGGTGGAACTAATACGGGAAGTTCTCGAAGTCTAGAAAGTGTAATTTCTCGAAAGGTTGCACCCTTTACTTGTCTTTCAATCCAACCCTGTGTCGATGGAGATCTCAAGTAATATAGCAAATAAGTACCATTGGTTTTTTCACCAGGCGCAACTCTTGCAGTACCTTGTGTGAGGTTGGCACCATTAAGGTTCTCAGGTATGAATGCTGTTGTCCCAACTGTAGCACGAATACTCATGACTATATCGCCAGCTTCAACGCGCGATCTCTCAAATTTAGCTGCAAGCTCTGGATCTGTATGCCTAAGTCCTAACTGTCTAATTTCCCCATTCACTATGTCTCCTGTTCGGATATACGGAACCCCGCCGGGAAACTCTTCTCCAGCCTGAACGATACCGTAAGTAACTATTGTTCGTGTTTTTACCACATCCTTTAGTTCGAGAATCGGCCAGCTTTCCTTGGCATGACTCGGATCCCCAAACATCTCATAAAAAATGGATTGCGAGAGATCGTTCAAGCGCTCAATGGCCCGGCGGCGGGCTTTGCGCAGGGCATCCGCCTGATCCAGAATGGCCGCAATCCGCTTTTGTTCCGCCAGCGGCGGCAAGGGGATTTCAACACTTCGAACCAAGTCAATATTTAAATTTTTTACTGTTGCTCCCGCTGCACGTCTTTCAAACTCTGAATAAATTAAGCTTGACCCTAGCAAGTGATAAAAATAATCTGGATCTGCTAATTTTTTCTTGTTACTAAAGACAAGCCATCCATCATGAATACAACCAGTGGTTTGCATTATATAGGGTTTGCCGAAACTCATAGAGTTTGTTAGCAGGAAATCTCCTGGATAAACCATCCTAGAGTTTTTAACGCCACTTTGCAGAATACGTTTTTTTGTTTTGGTGATGTATTTTGATCTATCGGAGGCATCGCTGATCATGATCCAGTTGATGCCATCAATATCTTCTGTGATGAACTTATCGATAGGTCTTGGTGAGCCACCCCGAGCAATTTCAAAAATATCACCTAACGAAACTAACGGCCAATCTTTCACTTCACCATTGCCTCCAGCTGAGCCAAGCCTTGGGTAATTTCAACCTCCAGGGTTTTCAATTCCGCAATAATTTGGGCGGGCGGGTCGTAGTGGGTTTCTTGGTGCTGCACTTCTTTGTAGCGGTTCAGGCTCAGGTCGTATCCGGCGGTCTCAATGTCGGCCTTCGGCACGCAAAAACTTTGGGCGGTGCGGGGGTTGTCCTGCTCGGCGGTGGTGCGCTCAAACCAGCGGCTAAGCACATCGGGCAAGTTGTTTTTCTCATGCTCCTCTGCGGTCAGGGGCGTCTGGGGGGTGGCTCCCAGCTTGTCCTCAGGCAGCAATTCGGTGCGCTTGTCATCCAGAGAACGGCCATCGGCCTGCACATCATAAAACCAAACTGTATCGGTGCCGCCCACCCCGGTTTTGGTAAACATCAAAATGGCCGTGGACACCCCGGCATAGGGTTTAAACACCCCGGATGGCAGCTTGATCACGGCATCCAGTTTATGCTCCTCCACCAGCATTTTGCGCAAATCCTTGTGCGCTTTAGAAGAGCCAAACAGCACGCCATCCGGCACGATGACCGCCGCCCGCCCGCCGGTTTTCAGCAGGCGTAAAAACAGGGCCAAAAACAGCAGCTCCGTCTTCTTGGTTTTCACCATCTTCTGCAAATCCTTGGCCGTGGACTCATAATCCAGCGATCCGGCAAAGGGCGGGTTGGCCAAAATCAGGGAGTAAGCGCCCGCGTCCTCGCCATGCTCTTCTGCCAAACTATCCCGGTAGGTGATGGTGGGGTTTTCCACCCCGTGCAGCACCATGTTCATGGTGCCAATGCGCAGCATGGTGCTGTCAAAATCAAACCCGTGGAACAGCCCCTCGTGGAAGTGCTTGCGCAGTGTTTCATCCCGAAACAGCTCCGGGTTCCGCTTGCGCAGGTATTCCCCCGCTTCCACCAAAAACCCGCAGGAACCAGAAGCCGGGTCGCAAATGGTATCGGTGGGCTTGGGCTGGGTCAGTTCCACCATTAACTGAATGATATGCCGGGGGGTGCGAAACTGCCCATTCTGGCCAGCGCTGGCGATTTTATTCAGCATGTACTCATACACATCGCCCTTGGTGTCCCGGTCCTGCATGGGGATTTTATCCAGCATTTCCACCACTTTGGCCAGCAAACCCGCATTGGAAAACCCCAGCCGGGCATCCCGCATGTGCACGCCGTAGCTGGAACCTTCTTCCCCCAACGAGCGCAGGAAGGGGAACACATGCTCATCCACCACAGTCATCATTTCGCGGGGTTCAAAGTTTTTGAACTTGGACCACCGCAGATCTTCATACTCCCGATTTTTAGTGTCTTTGCCTTCAGGGAAAATACGGCGCTCCATAGGCGTGCCCAGCGTGCGGCTTTTGTTTTCTTCCAGCGTGTGCAGTTCATCCAGCCGCTTGATGAACAGGAGATAGGTAATTTGCTCCATCACGGCCAGCGGATTGGAGACTCCGCCCGACCAAAACGCGTTCCAGATTTGATCAATCTGATTTTGAATATCCTTGAGCATGGAAGCTATCCTTTTCTCTAAAATTTTGGCGTCAACGCCGGAGGAGAAGGGGGGAGGCAGCGCTCCAATCAGCCAAGCCACGGGCGATATCTTTTAGCGCTACGCTTCCCATCCGGAGAGGTCCAGGAATACTCCTGCCGTTGGGCGGGCTTACTCCAATCATTATCCAACCATAAACACAAGCGAATGGAATCTGCTTCCCCAATGGGGCCAGCGCCTCCCGAATGACATCCCCAAGGCCCAGTACCAGAAGAAAGCCCCTCTTCCAGCCCGCCGCTTTATTCCCTCAAGCGCCGTTTGGCAAAATTCTCAATTGGGATTAACAGCATGGCGTGCTTCAAATTCACCAGAGATATCGTTGCAAACCGCTCCAGAAACCACCGCAGATTATAAAGCAAAAAATCAGCCCCAAAGGCTGATTTCATTAAAAAGTGGTGCGCTTGAAAAGATTAAAGTTCCTGACTGTAGAGATGGCCCTAGCGCCTTTGATTTACACAACTTTTCAAGGGCCTCTATCGGCCCTTGAGTAAAGAGTGATGTGAAAAAAGACTGAATTTTGAGTCAATTGACACCGTAATTTAATGATGACGACTTAAAACCTACTTCTAGGATAACGTTTATCTTCCTCTAAGGTCATATCCTGGATTTTATCCACAAATAACCACACACAGAGGAGATAACCTATGAAATTTGTCGTGGGATCTGGGTTTGGGTGATTATAAAAGTTCCAGGCAGCTGCAGCTGCTAAAGTCATAAAAACCAGGACGAGTAATTTTTTCATAACCTCTTATTCCTCTCTTCAAAAAGTTAAAAGGGAAATACCAAGTACCGTAATTGCAACTCATAGACTGACAATATTGGTAATGTCCATCAAGATGCCCCATAACGTAAACATGAATCTTATTGATTTTCTCAATATACGAGGAATATAAAGCCCGAACCGAAGAATCAAAGCTTAGTAACAGCCTCTTCTGTACGAGCTTTACAGGTGTTTTACAACGGAACTCAGCCACCAGAGCAACTTGTCAAAACGGAATTGGCCTGTTTCAAACCAGTTCATAAAATCCTGATAAGCCTTGGTGTTGTCACAGTCTATATATTGACCGTTCATCCGCAAGAAGGTATCAGTCACAAAAAACGCAACACGCTTATTGCCATCAATAAAGGGATGATTATTGGCCAAGCTCTCCATTAAAGCGGCAGCTTCTTCAATCAGCCCCTCGTAATAGCCAAGCTGAGGCCGAAACAAGGCTGCTTCGAGAGCGCCCATATCCCGAACACCCGAATGTCCACCAAACTCGGCAATCAGAAGCCGATGAATCGCAAGCGCCTCTTGCAAAGTTGGGAACTGATGACTCATTGGGCAAGTAGCCGACCCAGTTCACTGTTTTTCCTCAAGCTGCTCTGAAAATGAGCCATCACTTGATTGCGTGGTTTATCTGATTTTTTGGTTTCCAAATAAAGCCGCATGGCGTCTTCTATCACAGCTTGAAACTGCCGACCCTCTTGCTCAGCCAATGTCTTTAACTCGGCCAATAAAACAGGATCTGCCTGGGTAGAAAATTTTTGTCTTTGTGTAGCCATAAACTTACTTTAACCTATGTTATCCCTGCTTTCAAGATTCATCTTGACATTTCACGACAAATTAAGAAATGAGGCTTTTTCATTTGGCTGAAACACTGTCATATCAAGAAATTTTTGACAGAGTTCATGGTGTATGGCCATGAACTCTAAAAATGAGTATTTTTGTGAAATTTTGCGGTTCTGGAAAACCTTGTGAATTGTGGTTTTTATGAGGTCATACACTTGAAAGCCTATCTGAGTCAGTCCAAAAACTAAAAAACACCCAGAAACGGGTGTTTTGAGAGGCTTTTAAAGTGGTGCGCTCGGAGAGATTCGAACTTCCGCCCTCATGGTTCGTAAACATGAATCTTCATAACTCTTTATTTTGGCTCTAATCCTTCCGATTAGCAAGTTTTAAGTCTTCTTGTGTAAACAGAAACTGTCCAACACGGTCGATATGGCTCTTCAAATTCTCGCTTTGCAAGTCATTGTAATAAGTCACGTCAAACAGATAGGGGGTTAGCGCTTCCTCTAAATAGCTAGACAGTTTAGCACTATGATCTACCGGTCCTGCATAGACTAAATCCACATCACTGCCTGGCTGATGGGTTCCCAGGGATCGAGAGCCATAGACTTTGACCCATTCAATATCTGGGTACTGGGCAAAGCAGGACCTAATTTGCTCAATGGTCAAATCAGGCAAGCCAAAGCGCACGATTAGAGCTTTTCCTGAAAATAAGCATGGGCTTGCTTGAATACAGGCAAAAAATTCTGTCGAACCTGCTGAACAATTTTGGCCGCCTGAGCATCATCATAAGTATGGGAGGTTTTGTTACGAGCTTCCAGCATTTCAATCCAGGTCTGCCCGTCTGTAATCAACTGAGCTTGGAAAGCTTGGCGAACCACATCTCTGGGTAAGGTAACTTCCTGGATGCCCTGAAATTTCAAATAATCCTTCAGTAGTTTCCAACCCAGCTCAATAGTAAACTCAAAAGCCTGAATGGTGGCCATTTCATATAAGTGGTTGCTAGGTTCTTTTCCAACCGCAGTCAGGGCCTCTTGCAGACGACGGAGCGCCTTATCGTAATTTTCAAAACGCTGCTTCCAACGAATATCTTCCATGAGGTTGAGATCCCTCTCTCAAATCGAGTAGAACCATCATTAGCTTACTAAAAATGACCCAAATTGGGTCATTTTCGAGAAAATTTGAGTGGTGCGCTCGGAGAGATTCGAACTCCCGACCTCATGGTTCGTAGCCATGCACTCTATCCAACTGAGCTACGAGCGCACACGGTGAGACTAGAACCATATATTGAAAGAAACATAGCCGAAGCGCAACCCCTTGGGATCACATTTTTACAGGGCCGCCCCCAAATCTGCTCCAAAAAACCCACTCGCCTCCTCCCCACAGCCCAACGCCAGACCCCAGCGCCGCATTCTGCTGAAAAACAGCTACAATAGAAATAAAAGGTACCCGCATCAACCCGGAGCACCCGCCATGGCCGACTCCCTGATTCCCGACCATACGCTGCAGGAAACCCGCTCTCGCATCCGGGAAATCCTGTATAGCACCGACCTGTACAAGTACAAGGGCCGAGTCTCCCGGTTGCAGGGCCTGACCATTGAGGCCCAACTGCCCAAGCTGAAAATCGGGGATTTGTGCTTTATCGAAAGCGCCGATGGGGAACCCAAAGCCGCTGAAGTGGTTGCCTTCAAGGGCGATACCGCCCAAATGCTGCTGCTGTACGACGGCACCGGCATCTCGCAAGGCAGCTGGGTCACCACCACCAATTCGGCCATTACGGTACCGGTGGGCGATTTTTTAATGGGACGACTGATTTCCCCCCTGGGTGAACCCATGGACGGCCGCCCGCTGGACACCAGCAAGGCCATTTACGTCAATATTGAAGCCTCCCCCCCCGATCCCCTGCACCGGCCCATTATTAAAAACACTTTTTTTACCGGGGTTCGAGCGGTGGACAGCCTGTTAACCATGGGCGCGGGGCAACGCATGGGGCTGTTTGCGGGTTCCGGGGTGGGGAAATCCACCATGCTGGGCATGATCGCCCGCAACTCGGAAGCCGACGTCAACGTGGTGGCCCTGATTGGTGAGCGGGGTCGTGAGGTTAAGGAATTTATGGAAAACAGCCTGGGCGAAGAAGGCATGGCCCGCTCGGTGCTGGTTTGCGCCACCGGCGATCAACCGCCCCTGCTGCGGATGAAATGCCTGCAAACCGCCACAGCGGTGGCTGAGTACTTTCGAGATCAGGGCAAAAAAGTGTTTTTAATGACCGATACGGTCACCCGGTGCGCCATGTCCGGCCGGGAAGTGGGCTTGGCCATTGGCGAGCCTCCTACCATGAAAGGCTACCCGCCTTCTATCTTCTCCTGGTTGCAAAAAGTGCTGGAGCGCACCGGCATTACCGAAAAAGGGTCCATTACCGCCCTGTACACGGTACTGATGGAAGGCGATGACATTAACGACCCGGTGGTAGATACCGTGCGGGGGATTATCGACGGTCACATTTTTCTCTCCCGAAAAATTGCGGCCCAAAACCGATACCCGGCCATTGATATTTTGGGAAGCGTCAGCCGTTTGTTTACCGAAATCTGCGATGAGGAGCATATGCGAGCCGCCGGTAAAATGCGGGAACTGATGGCCGTTTATCAGGACGCCCGGGATCTCATTGATGTGGGGGCCTACGAGCACGGCTCCAACCCCAAAATTGATATCGCCATTCGCATGATGCCCGAAATCGATAACTTCCTGCGCCAGCGCATTGCCGATGACGTGACCATGGATGCCACCCTGGGGCAGCTTAAAGAGATGATGGGCGACGTCCAGTTTTAAGACTTAAGCACCCAGTTTTCATCAGGCAAAAGGGCGCTCTACTCGGGCTGAGCGGGTAAGGCGGTGCTTTGTTGATTATAGGCGTACAACAGGGCCAATCCCTTCAGGGTTAAAGCGGTATCTCGTTCCTGAAAGCGACTTTCCAGCCCGCACAGTCGAATCACCGTTTCAGACAATCCCCCGGTGGCCACTGTGATAAACTCGGGGGCATCCAGCAGCTCAATGGATGCCTTCAGCAGTTCTTTCATCAACCCCCGGTACCCGATGACCAGCCCCGCTTCCAGACAGGCCACCGTGTTCAGACCCATGCCAATGTCGCTGGCCTGCTTGCCAGTCACATCAATAAAGGGCAGCTTGGCGGTTTTTTCCGGCAAGCTGGCCCCAAAGGTATTGAAACCCGGGGCAATGGCCCCACCCAGATACAACCCCTCGGCATTGACCAAATCAAAGGTGGTGGCCGTGCCGCAATCCACAACAATTAAAGGGGTGTTGGGATGCAGCAGCCTTGCGCTACAGGCATTCACCAGGCGATCCATCCCCAGCTGGCCCGACGGATACCGGCTAAAATCCAGCGGCAGCCGAACTTTAGCCAAATCGACTGAAAAAATACGGTGATCCGGCAAGTTAAAGCAGTACTGAATGGTTTTGCGAAACACGGACTCCACATCCGGCACCACACTGGTGTAGGCCAGCGCCCCAAACTGAACCCCCACTCGGGCTAAACTGTCACGCAACAGGGCGCTAAATTTTTCAGGATGCGTTCGTGTGCCGGTCGCGCGCCATTGCTCGATCAGCAAACCATCCCGAAAAATCCCAAACTTGATATCCGTATTACCAATATCAACGGCGAGCAGATTCATAGCAAAATATCATAGCCCGAAGCCCTACTGCTGTCCAATCTGGCCCTTGCGAAAGGCTTGTTCGGCATGCTTTTCAAAGGCTTTCATGGATTTTTCCGTATTGGCCCGAATTAAAGAAACAGACCCCGGCATACTGAAGCCGGTATCCAGATTGAGTTGATAAGTGAGCAAGGTGGCCGCCCCCCGGTTTTGAGGGGTGAGTTTATAACTGGCTTTCAGCGATTTAAAATCGCCGGAAATGCGGGTCATATTAATTTGATATTGGGCCTTGTTTTCCTGAGCCCGCACCCGGTATTTATAAGTGGGCAAGAAATTAGCCACCCGCATGACCACATCCATCAGGGTGCTGGGGCCGGTGACGCTCAGCACCCTGCTTTTGTCATACCAGGGCATAATAGCGGCCCAGCCGGGGTAATCAGTCAGCATATCCCACACCATGGCAGGCGGGGCTTGAATCAGCACCCGGGCGTTTACGGTTTTAGCCGCACCCTGATGAGGCGTTGCCGCAACGGAAACCATTAACAAATTCTCAGAATCAGCGTAAGCCGGGGCCATTAAAGCCAAGGCCGCCATGGCCGAAACAATGATTGCTTTTTGAAAGGCCACAGGCTCGCCCAATGTTTGGACGGCGGGCCATAAACTTTTTAAACGGGTTCGAGTGGGCACTATAAACGGCCTCATTTCTTACTGAATTCAGTCTTATTGTTTCGGTCTTAACGGTTTGATTTTACCGGCTTGGCGCTTCGGCGCTTCAATGGTTCTCTGCAATATTCCCATTGTAGCAATAGACATGGCATGAATACCATCGACCCAATGGCCAGAGTTCCGCCATGCTCAGCCACACCATTCGATTACCAAGCTCCTTCAAATGGGCGAACCTGAGCCGAACTGTGGCCTGTCAGGCCTCTCAGCCAACTACAATAAAGGCATGCCTCCCCTTTCAACCGCCCCCCAAAAATCCGGATTAAAAGCGCTGGTGCCCATGCTGGGCCAGGGCTATGCGCAACTGTTTTTTCAGCAGGGGTTTTTCTGGCAAGTGTTTTTCTGGGCGCTGTGCAGCGGCGTAATGATGCTGATCCTCTCCCTGCTGCTGTTTCATTACGCACCGATCAACAGTCTGGAAGCCGGGCTGCTGGACCTTAAAATGCGCTACAGGGTCAATAATTACAATCACCCCAGCCTTACCCCCGATCGAAATATCGTCATTCTGGGCATTGATGGCAATACAGATCAATACATCCGGCTGCACCCGGAGGCCGGACTGCACAAAACGCTGCCCCGACACCGGCTGGCCAACGTGGTTGGCTATTTAAACCGGCAAGAGGTCAAAGCCATTGTGTTTGACCTGGAGTTTAAAGATCCCAAGCCGGGTGATGCGGCGCTGGCCAACGCGGTCAGCAAAACCCCCTACGTTTACAGCGCCGCTCAAATGCACCTCAAGTTAGAACCGTTCTCCCGTGAGCAACTGCAACCCTTGTTAAACAACGAAGCAGCCTATGGGCTGGATATTTTTATGGAAAAAGGGGTATTTACCCCGTATTTACAGTATCTGGCCAACATCAACAGTCGCTTTATGCCATGGAAAACGGTTGGCCCGCTGGATATTGGCGCTGGCCCCTTCTTCTGGCCGTTATCCCAGACCCATCCCCCGCCAGCCAAGGGAGCGCCCATCAGCCCGCTGGCCCAAATTACCCAAAGCCTAAACCGGGAAACCGCGCAACACAACCGCACGTGGGGAAATCACCCCCTTACCCCCATTCCCGCTTATACCCCGGAAACTTACCAAAACATGGTGGAACGGGCCTTTAGCCAACTGTGCCTGCACGAAAATTACCAGCGGGCTTACCACAACAATCCAGCCTTTCTGAATTTACTCATCCAGCAGCGCTTGCCACTCAGCCCAACCCAACCCATCCCGGATGCCATTCAACGCAACAGCACTTACTGCCACACCCTGCCCATCATTCCCAGCCTGATTCCCCACCTCAGCGGCATGGGTTCTTCCTCGGTGGACTATGATGAAGATGCCTACCTTCGGAGTATCACCGCCCTTTACAAGGGCTATGGCGGCAATTATTACACCTATCTGGGCATTCGGCCCGCCCTGGATTTACTGGACATTCAGCATATGGCCTACTCTCCCCGATTTTTGTATCTGGATGATCGGGCCATTCCGCTCTACCAAGGCCATAAAGTCATGGTGAACTGGCGAAACCCCCGCCTGCTGGTGGAAAAAATTCTGAGGGATGAACATATTGATGTCAGTCAATTCCCGGATATCCAAAACAGCCTCAAGCAGGTGCGGGCCGATCGCAACAACCCCATGCTGAACGGCGGCCATCTCTACCGTCAGGTTTCCATGATTGATGTGCTGAATCTGGCCGAAGGCAAAGCCTTGAGCCCGGATGCCCGCTCCCGCATGCGCAACATTCCCTTTATGAACGAGAGTGGCCCATTTTCTTTTAAAGACAAAATTGTGATTATCGGGGACACCCTCACCGACATTCATCGCACCCCGGTCAACAACACCACCTTTGGGCCGGAAATCGTGGCCTCTACGCTGGATATGTTTTTGCACGATCGGGTTTTTGTCACCGAAGTGCCCTGGGGCTGGCAATGGGGGCTGGTGATTATACTGGCCATCGCCATTGGGGCGGCCATTATTACCTTTGACAATCTGGCCATTGGCTTTGCGGCTGGGATGACCCTGATTACCCTGTACTGGCTGGGCAACCTGATGGCCTTTGTATACTTTGGGCTATGGGGCACCCTGATTTTGCCCAGTGTGGTGCTGGGTGGCTCCATGACCTCTGCCACCCTGTACCGCTATTACATCCACGATCAGGAAAAACACCACCTCACCGCCGTGTTTTCCAACTATGTATCCCCCCAAATCATGAGCGAAATCGTGAAAAATCCGGCCAAAGCCATGGACAACCTGAAGGGCGGCAAAAAAGAACTGACCGTGCTGTTCTCCGACTTGCAAGGCTTTACCCAACAGTTTGAAAATACGGACCCCGAACTAATGGTGAACCAACTGAACGAATACTTTGAGGTGATGATTCAGATTGTGTTGAAAAACGGCGGCACCTACGATAAATACATGGGCGACTCCATCATGGCCTTTTTCGGCGCCCCCACCGACGTGCCGGATCACGCCAAAATGGCCTGCAAAACAGCCGTGCAAATGCAAAACGCACTACAAGTCCTCAACCAAAACTGGGCCAAAGAAGGCCGCCAAACGCTGGCCCAGGGCATTGGCATTAGTAGCGGTGAAATGTTTGTGGGCAACTTCGGCTCCCGCAATATCAAAAACTTTACGGTAATGGGCAGCAACGTTAATTTGGGCTCCCGACTGGAAGCCTACACCCGAGTGGCCCAATGGCCCATCATTATCAGCGCGCGCACCTTTGAGCTGGCCCAGCAACACTTACAGGCCAAAAATCTGGGACGCATTCAAGTAAAAGGCTTCACCCACACCCTGCAAATTTATGGGGTGGAAGGGGTAGAAGACATGATGCTAGACACCCAACAGCCTACTACGCCGGACTAAACCGCCGTTAAACTCTGATCCTGCCACTGCTGAGCATTCATAACCGTTTGCAAGTCCGCCAGAAACAAGGCCGGATCGGCTTTGGCCAATTCATCGGGAGACAACACAAAGTGAATTTCCAGCATGGCGTAGCAGGCAGCCTGCCCATTGCTCAACAGCACCAGCTTGCGAATATTCACCGCCCGATCCCGGAACAAACAGAAGCAATCCCGCACCCAAGCCGGATGAATACTGCCATGGCCCTTCAGGATATATGCCGCGCCCCCCGTCATCAGTCAATCTCTCTACTGAGCCAGTTGCAGCTTTTCGGTAAAGCCGATTTCCTGAAGCATCTCATAAGAGCGCAACCCCACCCGGCTTTTGGGCTGAGATTTCACCACTTCGGCCAGTTCTTTCACCGCTTTGCCGTAATCTTTATCGGCAATGTACACCCGAGCCATCTCCATCATGGCCCGATCCCGGAGCTGGGCGAATTGCAGGGCCAGCTCTTTCTCCAGTTCGGCTTGCCCTTTGGCGGAGGGAATCTGGTTGAGGGTTTTATACAGGCCAATATGGGCTTCCGTCAGGTCAATCAACCACTGGCGCAAAGGCATCAGCCCCAAGCGAGCTTCCTGAAAGCGCTTGGCGTCATTCAAACCAATGTAGCGCTTCAACTTGATTTCCGCATCGGCAAAGCCCAGCGGGTTGGTGGGATCATCCAGCTTGGGATGACTGAGAATGGGTGGGTTCACCCCATCCACTTCCGGTTCTTCAATTTTAACGTTGGTTAAGGGGGGCTGACTGAGCAACGGCTCATGAGTAGGGCCACTTTGCAAGGAAGGCGGGCCAGACAAGGAGGGGCCAGAAGCGGCAGGCTTTCGCAGGGCCGGTTGAGGACCTTGATCCTCCCCGTCAGCATCTTCATCCGGGTTACTTTGCTTGCCCTTGATAAACTTGCCCAGCATTTTGGACACCCCGTTTTCCTGAGCCGGTTTGGGTTGCGGCGGTTGCGGACCCACTTGAGCCGGGGCCACGCTCATTAAAACAACAGTACCCGCCAAAGCAACGGCGGAACAGGCAACGGCCATACGACTCAAACGATTGGGGAAAAACATGTCTCAGTTACTCCGGGCATTTAAAACGAATGCGACTAGCGGCTATCCGCTCCAAGAATCAGGGTGTAATCTTCACCTGTGCTACAGGCGTTATTTTCAAATGTAGTCCCCACAGGCGCAAAGATCAAGCGGGCCTTGCCCAGTCGGGCGTCTGCGGTTCTCAGGGTTTCAGTCAGGCTATCGGTCACCCGGCTGGTATGTTCAATAATCTGGGTGCTGCTGCGGCGTTGGCTGTCCTTGCACACCACATCAAACCCTTTGGCTTCCAAATTCTTAACCAGCGCGGGAACCGCCTTGGCCAGTGCGGGGTCGTAATACAGGCCCAGCGTCAGTGCTTTTCCAGTAGAGCGACCTTCCCCGAACAAAGGCTGGGGATTGTCCAGAATCAAACGATCCAGAATCAATTGGGCAGGCTCAGGGTCAATGACCCAATAGCTCACTCGGGAGCCGCCCGGATGTCCCGGCAAGGTGGCGGTTCGCAGGCTGTTCAGGTTTAAATCCTTGCCAAAAAAGGCCAGAGTCAATAAATCGTTGGCATTCAGGTTGGTTTCCAAATACTGATTGGCCAACTGCACCATGGCCGGAATTTTAAACACCACCCCCGGTTCCCGCAGCTTTTTGGACACGGCGGAAATAAACTGCTGCTGGCGACGAATACGGCCAATATCGCCCAGTTGATCGTGCCGAAACCGCAAGAACGCCTCAGCCTGCTTGCCATTTAAATGCTGCTGACCCGGCTCGAAGTTAATAAACAGTTTGGCGGTGTTATCGGTGTAGTGCATGGATTTTTCAATATAAAGGTCGATTCCACCCAGTGAATCCACCAGGTCCCGCACCCCCCGCAAGTTGATCACCAAAAAGCTATCAATGGGAATACCAAAAGAATCCTGAACGGTTTGCACCGCCAAATCGGGGCCACCCAAGGCGTGAGCGGCGTTGATCTTATCGACGCCCCGGTTGCCCGCCAAATACACCTTGCTGTCTCTGGGAATGGATACCAGCGACACCTGCTTTTTATCGGCGTTCACCCGCACCAGCATCATGGTATCGGTTCGGGTGCCGTCAAAGGCGTTTTCGTTTTGTTTGCCGATATGACGATTGGGAGCGTCCACCCCCATCACCAAAATGACTTTTTGACCGGGAGAACCCTGCCAGGAAAAAACCGGCTCTTGCGAGACCGGGTTACGCAGCACCCAAGGGGTACTAAACAGCTTAATGCCCGCAAAAATCAGGGCCGCGCAAATCACGCCACAGGCAATAACCAGCCACAGCATCGGAATTCTGGAGCGCTTGCGGGCAAAGGGCTTGCGAAACATCTTGGGGGGCGGGGGCGTTTGAACGGAGGTCACGTCATCTACCTTTGAAGCATTGCTGGACAGGATGTCTGAAATCGGAGCGTGGGGTGGCATCTCAAAGCGGATTTACTCATACGAACCACAAGAGAAACGGGAGAGCGGAGGTGTGCCTGAACTCAGGATTTTCAAACAACACAGGCGTATCTTACCAAATTGTAGTCTCTGTCTATCATGTCGGCAAGAACCCTATGTCATCAATCAAAAACCAAAGCTTGACCCAAATTGCCAAAACCGGGGGACACGGCGCTTTTTTAAACCACTGCGGCTAGTTGGCTTTATGTCTATGACATGATACGTTAAATTCCGGTTTCATAGTAGTTCTCAGTGGGGGTTTTAACATGTCTATTATTAATAATTCGTCAATTAATCAACCTTACCAGCTGGCAAAGCCTAAAAACGCTTTAACGGCAAGGTTGCACGGAAAATCAAAACCTGAGCGGCGATCTATCCAAAGCACTCAAGCCACCTTGCGCCCCAACCAGGCCAAACCGGCAGATGCTAAAAACAAGGCCGACCTGACAAAAGCAACCAGCGCAAACGCCCAAAGCGCCAAACCCAATAAAGCGCTGGATTTTTTAACCGAAAAAGTCATTGCCTTTTGCACGGTAAACGCCACCGTGCCTTTGGCCGCCAGCCCACAGGATACTCAGGCACTGGCCCAAAAACTGCAACCGTTTCTGGATGTGCCACTGGAAAAAGATCCCATTAAAGCCCAAAAGCAGCTTTATTTAGCGGGCAACGCCCTTATTTCCAAATTCCGGGCGTTGGACGCGAAAAACACGCAACCGCTGGGCTTGGTGGCCTATCGGGGGCAGGATGAATTTTTACAGGACATTGAAATGCCCAGCGCGGTGATTATGCACAAAGCCCAGCACCCGGTTACCCATGTGGCTTACGCTGAAACCGTGTTACGATGCGATTTACCCCGTGGCACCCCTCCCGCCTTTGGCCTGAAACTGCTGGAACCGGGCTGGGTCTTCGCCGCCAGTGCGCTGGACCCTTTTTACGCCAAGGGACAGCCGGAAAAAGCATCCTTGAAATCGGCGGCCAATAACCTGTTTAAAAACTTCCAAAAGCCGCCCAAGGATTCCATTGAATTTTCCAGAGATGAGTTTGATTCGGTGATGCTAAACGCACACTCCATTCCCTTGGCATTAAAGCCCAAAGACGATTTGGAGCGCACCAGCTACGGGGTTCAGCTTTTTAAAATGATGAACAACATTGCCAAAACCCTGAAAAAACACGCCCCCAAGGCCAGTGCGGAAGCGCCTCAAGCCGCTTGCCAACTGGGTATTGTGGCTCGCAATAAAAAAAGCAACCAGCTGGAATTCCACAACATCACCCCGGAATTCAGACGGCTGTTTCAGGACTAGGCCCATTTAATCATCCAGCCTGAATAACGTCCGCTATCCAAACCGTGTTGTACGGTCAGGGTAGCGGACGTTTCAATAAACACCCATTCACCCCACCACACGCTCAGCAAAACGCCACACCGGTTACCCAACTGTGTAATATCATTTTTGATGCCTTTCCCACAAAATCAGTGGAATTCGCTTTAAATGGTGTTGAGGCGATCATCAGTCTGGGGGATAGTGAACGGCGGATTGAGGCCCGTAAAATTTCGGCGCTCCAATTCAATGTCAACAAAGATTGATGATTTCGCAAAAGTCGCGCTGGCCCAACCGGGACACTGGCGGTAATTCAGCATTCAAAAAATGTCAGGGCAGGCACATGCAGGTACATAAAGGGGGGACAAGACCATGCTGTTTTTGAGAGAAAAGTTTCTGGATCCGTACCACACAGGCAGCTTGGCCTGGAAATTGCGGCGCAAGCGGTTCGCCATTTTTAAACAGTGGCTGGATCAATTCCCCCGACCTCTGAATATTCTGGACGTGGGGGGCACCCCCAGCTTTTGGCAAACCATGAATTTTGAAAACCCCCGAGATATCCATATCACCCTGTTAAACCTGGAGGCCTACCCCATCAACTCCCCCATGTTCACCAGTCTGGCCGGAGATGCCACCGATCTTTCCCGCTTTAAAAACCATGAGTTTGACATTGTATTTTCCAATTCGGTGATTGAGCATGTGGGCGATGACTGGCAACAGTGGAAAATGGCCCATGAAATTGCTCGGGTGGGCAAGGCCTACTTTGTGCAAACCCCCAATATCATGTTTCCCATTGAGGCCCATTTTTACTTTCCCTTTTTCCAGTTCATGCCCTTATACGCCAGAGCCTTTTTGCTGTATTACTTTGACCTGACCGGGGGCGGCATCCAGCGCACCATGCATGCCTGGAAAACCCGCCTTCGCTTTCAAAAATTCCAGCGTGGCCCTCAGGAATCGTGGGAGCGCTGCATGGAACGGGTGAAGGCCGTGCGACTATTGGGCAAAGCCAAGTTCCGCAAATTTTTTCCGGAGGGCCAGCTCTACAAAGAAAAAAGCTTTGGACTGACCAAATCCTACATTGTGTTCACCAACCCGCAAAGCAGGGTCACTTCCTAAAAGAGGCTTTTAGTCAGCAGCTTGTTGACATTTCTGAGCCATGCCAATCCGCTCAAACAGCAAAGCCTGTGCGTTTTGACCCGGCGGGCATTATTAAGGCGCATGATTTCGAAAAATCTCAAACGAGCGTTGCGGGCCTCCCCTAGCGCCGATTCCACCAGGCATTTCCAAACACTTCAGACACCTGATCGATATTCCGGTTGGTGCCCGTTCTTTCGGCAACCGCTTGAGACAGCAGGGTTTTAATATCCACCATTATTTCCCCCACCACGTTCTCATCTTCAATAGAGTCCTGAAGCTTCTGGTAAATATGGTGCATACGATCTTGGGCGCTCAATGTTGAAAAAGCCATGAGCCATTCTCCCTTTTGGCCCGTTCAGCATAGCAAATGACCGATCGGGAATCCATTCGGCAACCGGGTACTTTCCAGCTCAATTCGCTTTAGGAACGCCCTTCAAGGCTGAACTTGAACCGATCCCAATGGCAACAGCTGATAGCGAAGCCCCGGATTCTGAGACAGCTTCACGGTCATAATCAGGCTTTTCATTTCTTTGGCGTATTCGCCCTCCGGCTCCAGCCGCATATAACCCAGACTGGCCTGTAACGCCTCATCCATCCGTTTCAGTCGGCTGAGGGAAACCGCCAGTAAATAATAGGTGGTGGAATGCTGCGGGTTAATTTCCAGGGCACGGGTATAAGCGGCCACCGCCTGATCGTAAGCCCCCTGCCGCAAACGCAGATTGCCCAGATAATAGTAAACCCATTCATTCTCCGGCTCCAGGGCCTGAGCCTGATTCAGAACCGTTTCCGCCCGACGGTAATCGCCCTGAACCGCGTACATATTCCCCAGATTCAACCGGGCCAGATTGTAGCGAGCATCTTTTTTAAGGGCCTGATGATAGGCTTTTTCCGCTTTATTAAAGGATTTTTCATCCTCGTACAGCAAGCCCAGGTTATTGTAGGCAAATACAAATTGTGGATCCTGCGCCACAGTTTGCAGGTAATAACGAATGGCCTGCTGCCGCTCGCCGGTCTGATCATAAACCCGAGCCAGATTAAAAATCAGGGCCGCATTGCGGGGGTCTGTTTCAATGCCCCGTTGATAATACCGCTTGGCGGCTTCTGTATTGTTTTTAAGCAGGGCGATTTTACCCAAACGAAAGTAGATCAGCGTCAAATCGTCGTTCAGGTTGGCCACCCGCTCATAAGCCTGTTGGGCCTGCTCCAGAAAAACCGCTCGCTGCTCGGGGATGTCCGCCTCTTGAGACAACTCAAAGTAAGCGTTCCCCAAATGGTACAAGCCCAAAATATTCACCGGGTTTTGTTCCACGGTCATAATCAAGTCGTTGAGCGATTCCGCCGTTTTACCCCGAGACAACAAGGCCGAACCCCGGCTCAAAGGCAAATATTCCGAGCTGGCAATCAGGTCGCTGGCCTGTTGGTAGGCAGGCGATTGAACCATGGGACTCATGGCCCATGCTCCAGGCAGCTGAGCGGCCAGCACAGTACTGGTCAAAACTATCGCAGCCGCCCGCTTGACCAGGCCATTAGCAGCTGGTGTCATTCTGCTTCTCAAAATATCGTTTCCACGCTTTACCAATCCATAACTACAATAAGTATAGCAATTATTATAAATATAGTAAAGACTTATGCAGAGAATAACCACCGAAGGTTAACTTTCGTAAACCTAAAGTGACCTGAAGTGAAAAAATGGCATTTACCCACCCCAAAACGCCGAAACCCCAGCCTTCTGGCATTTAACCCAAAAAGGGCTGACAAATGGGGCAAAAATAGGTGGTGCGCCCCCCAATGGATTTAACATCCAGCAAGTGATTTCCCTGCGGACAGCGGCCCTTGGGCTTGCGGGTGTGCAACAGATAGTGGGGCGGCAGTTGATCCCGATCCGCCTGCACGGCCACCGTATCCCGCAACACGGCCACCATTTGGGTATAAACCTCCCCCATGGCCGCAGCGGGCAACCCGGAAACCAGACGCTCAGGATGTAGGCCGCACTGGTACAGCAACTCATCCGCGTACACATTTCCTACCCCGGCCACCAAAGATTGATCCATCAGGGCGGGCTTGAGCTGGCCTTTGCGTTTTTGAAGGGCGGCTATAAACGGCGCTTTCTCCACCTCAAGGGCATCTGGCCCCAGTTTTTTTGCCTTAAAATAAGCATCAGCCTGCGGGGTCCATCCCAATTTGCCAAACATGCGCTGCTCGTGAAAATTAAACAGCCCCCCGTCCTCAAATTCCAACTGCACCCGAATATGCTTTTCCGGCAAAGCGGGATTGCCGTAGGCGTTTACAATCCGCTGACTGCCCTGTGCGTAACTCAAATAACCCGTCATGCCAAAGTGCAAAAACAACCACCCCCCGCCTTCAATTTGAATCAGCAAATGCTTGCCCACCCGCCGGGTATGGGTGAGGCAACGGGTTTCCACCTGTTGCCTGAGTTGAGCCTCGGTGGTGTTTTCCAGAATTTTGGGCGTCAGCACCCGCACCTGTCGCACCGGGCGATTTAAGGCGTACTGTTCAGCAAACTGTCTAAAGGTTTCCACTTCCGGCAATTCAGGCATAAACAATCAAACCCAGATTCAAGGCAAAATAACAGCACAACTTCAGGCGCTATCATAGAACAAGACCGTGCCCAAAAACACCCTTGCCCCCTGGAAGCAAAACCGCTTGAAATCCCCTGTTTCTGTAAGAAGATGACATCCTATACTCAACTGGAAATCGCAGGAATAACGCCATGGCCGACAGCGCTCCAAAAAAGGGTTTATCGCCCATTCTCATTATCTTTTTAACCATTTTGGTGGATATGATTGGCTTTGGCATTGTCATTCCCATTCTACCGCTCTACTCCCGCCATTTTCACGCCACCGACTGGCAAATCGGGATCCTCTTTGGCAGTTTTTCGCTGATGCAACTGATTTTCGCGCCCTTAATGGGCCGCTGGTCCGATCGCTTTGGCCGCAGACCCGTGCTGCTATTCAGCATTCTGGGAACGGCCATCAGTTTTCTAATGATGGGATTGGCAAACAGCCTGTGGCTTCTATTTTTAGGACGCCTGATCGATGGGGCCTCCGGGGGCAATATCCCCACCGCCCAAGCCTATATCGCCGATGTGACGCCTCTGGAAAAACGCTCGGGGGCCATGGGTATTATTGGGGCGGCCTTTGGGCTGGGCTTTGTAATTGGCCCCGCCATTGGGGGCCTGCTGGGGCAATATTCCATTCAGCTGCCCTTTTATGTGGCCGCCGGGCTGGCCCTGCTGAACGTGGTGGCCATTTACTGCTTTTTGCCGGAAAGCCTGAACGAGGCCCAGCGAAAAGCGCATCCTGCCGTTTCCGGCTCGATGTGGCAAAATTTTCTACAGGTTAAAAATGGCCCCATTGGCACCGTCATGTGGGTGTCCATGATCTCTACCCTGGCCTTTTCTTTGGTAACCGCCTTGTTTACCCTGTTTACCGCCAACCGCTTGCAGTGGCATGCCCGTGAAAATGGCTGGCTGTTTGCCTATATCGGCATGCTGGGCGTTTTAATTCAGGGCGGGCTGCTGCGCCGCATGGTTCCCAAAACTGGAGAAAAGCCCTTAATTATTGTGGGCAGCGTATTTCTGTTTCTGAGTATGGCCCTGCTGCCCCTCAGCAGTAGCTTGATGATGGTGGTGCTGGCCTCCACCGCGCTGGCCATTGGCAACAGTCTGGTGACCCCCTTGCTCAGCGGGCTGGCCTCCAAATCCGCCGATGCCCAGTCTCAAGGCATTGTGCTGGGGGTGATGCAATCCACGGCCAGTTTGGGGCGTTTATTTGGCCCCGTTATTGGCGGCCTGCTGTTGCAATACGACGCCGATAGCGGAAGCGCCTTCTATGGCATCTCCCCGTTCTGGTTTTCGGCGGCCTTGATGGTGCTGGGGGTGTTTGTCTCGCTTCAGCTGCCATCGGAACCCAAAACCCCTCATGTCAAAGTAGATTAAGCCCACGCCTTTCTCGATCGCCCGCAACAATAGACTTTTTTGACCCCATAGACAATTTTTTGCCCCCCATAGGCAATTGATGGTCATGTTTGGATTCTATTGAAACACCCTTGCCCAAAAGCGACTGTTCAGGTAGCCATCCACCATGACTTCATCTTCTTCGGGTTCATTTCCAAATTCATTTTGTGGTTCTTCCGACGCTCACCCCGCCCTGCAGCCTTACCCGGCCGTGGTAAATATTGAGGGCATTTCGGTCACCGGCTTTCCCAACCCGCAAAGCCTGTTTAAACGCATCGCCCAGGACACCAAAGCACCCGGCCAAACTCTGGTGCATTACCTGAACATTCATGTGGCCAACGCCGCCTGGATGAACCCGGCCCTCAAGCGCTGCCTGCAAACCTCCGATCTGGTTTACTGTGACGGGGCAGGCATTGTAGTGGGCGCCAAATGGCTGGGCCAAACCCTGCCCACCCGGCTCACCGCCGCCGACTGGTTCCCTGATATGCTGAGCGCTCTGGCTGAAGAACACTGCTCGGTGTACCTGCTGGGTGGAGAACCCGGCGTTCCTGAGGCGGCCATGAGCAAACTGAACCAGATGGTTCCCCATCACTCGGTGATTGAAGCCCATCACGGGTTTATTTTGAAAGATCCCCAGCTGGAAAATGCCGTCATTGCGCGCATTAACGCCTGCCAGCCCGACATTTTGATTGTGGGCTTTGGCACCCCTTTACAGGAACAATGGATCGCCCAAAATCGCCACCGCCTGAAAGTGTCTACCATTTACGCCATTGGGGCGGTCATGGATTTTATGTCTGGCAAAGTATCCCGCTGCCCCCGCTGGATGGGCGATGCGGGGCTAGAGTGGCTGTATCGTTTAGGCACCGAGCCCAAACGCCTGCTAGGCCGCTATGTGGTCGGAAATCCATGGTTTCTCAGCCGTATTTTGCTGCAAGCCGCCCTTCAAAAAATCATGCATCGCTCCCCCTCAGGCATTACCACCCAAAAACCCGCTTCCCCGGTCAATCTTAACCCTTAAACAGGCTCACATCCAGCAGGGTCATCCCGTATTCCACCCCCAGCCCAACTGCAATGTCCACAATCAACAACCACACCCCCCACCATTGAAGCGCTAGCGGATTCCGGTGAGGGGCCACCCCTTCCTGCGTCAGCAAGGCCCGAAACATCTGCCGAATGAACCGATAGCAAATCAGCACGGCCAGCAACGCCAGCAAACCCAACAAAGTGTAGAGAGTCATCAATAATGGTTGCGCCCCCGGCCCCGGCCCGTACCACAGCCAAAGCTGGGCAAAAGCCAGCAACGCCAACAGGCAAATCGTCAGGTTATTCCAGAAAAACCCAAAGCAATAGCAAAAAACCGCCAGCGCCTTGAAACGCATCGACTCCGACAATCGCAACCGTTTGGAGAACCACCCACAAGCCACTATCACCACCCCAAACAGCGGAATCACCTTTAAAATCATCAACATAAACGCCGTTAACGGATCCAGATGGGCCGGATTGGACACGTTTTGCATCAACATGGGTACAAACCCCTGAACCAGATTGCGGCCTTCGTGCAACACCCTGAACAACGTTCGCAGCAGTAAAAAGTTCAGCAAAAAAGACAGCGCGAAATAGGTATAAGGCAACGTAAAATCAACAGCCTGTCCTGCCGCAGGCCACACCAGTTGCTGCGCCGTGATACCCGGCTCTCGCACCATGCGCCAGTAAGTTCGCAAAAACCCGAAAAAAAACTGAAGTCCCCCTTCAATCCAGTCTTCCAGCGTTTGCGTCACTGCGTTTTCCACAATCATTTCCCCCCTTGATTGTGTGGATATTATAACAGTGTGAAAAGTTTGGTTTTAGAAGGGGCTTTGCCCCTTCAACCCCACTGGCGGGGGGACAGAGTTCAGGGCAAGCCCTGTCCCCCCTCCAGACCTCCCCATGCGATCTTTTTCATAGTATTTCTGCAAACCAACCCTATCACTCCCTCAAGCCATCCTGTCATTCCCGCGCAGGCGGGAATCCACTGAGCGTGGCAACGCACAGATCCCCCAATCAATCCAACAACACGACGTGAAAGGCAGCGTGGATTCCCGCCTGCGCGGGAATGACAGGGCGAGCAAGCGTTAGCAGCAACTCACAAACCCTTCACCAAGCACTCAAGCCATCCTGATCCTGTTATCCGCTCAAATCCTCCTGTCATTCCCGCGCAGGCGGGAATCCACTGAGCGGAACAACGCACAGATCCCACAATCAATCCAACAAAACGACGTGAAAGGCAGCGTGGATTACCGCCTGCGCGGGAATGACAGGATTTTGACTCATCCTACCTTTAAAATTTGGCCGAAGGTGGATTCTAGGGCGTCTTTGACGAGTTGGCGGTTGCCGTTGTTGATCCAGAATTTGGTGCCGGCTTTAATGCGGGTGCCGTCTGTAAAATTGAGGATGACCGAATTAAAGCCCCGGTTGCGAACCAGAATGGTGCTAATGGTTTGCAAAATTTCCCACTTGGGGGCACTTTCAAAAAACAGGTGCAAGGGCTGTACCTCATCCACCGGGTGAACCTCATTTAAAATAATGCTGTACTGATCCCCGTTATCGCCCCGAAATTGCAGGCGGCCCTGAATTAATACTTTTTTACCCTCGGCCACCCGCTCGCCCACTTTTTCAATGGCGTCCGAAAACATCACAAACTCGGTTTCGCTGGAAAAATCCTCCAGCTTGCCAATCCAAATGGGACGATTGGTCTTGGTTATTTTCTTTTGCAAGCTGGAAATCAGGCCCCCAATCACCACGTCCACCCCATCCGGGAAATCCTTCAGCTCGGCAATGGTATGGCTGGTCATCATGGGCAACTTGTCCAGCAGGCTATCCAGCGGATGACTGCTGACATAAAAGCCCAGCAACTCTTTTTCAAACTGCTGAATTTCCTCATCGCTGTACTCGCCGGGGTCCCCGGATAAAATCAGGCCGCCAAAACTGCTTTCGGCATCATCGCCGCCCCCCAGCAAAGAAAACAAACTGGCTTGCCCCGTAATTTTACGCTCCTGAAAGCGGGCGGCGTAATTGGTGAGCGTTTCCACGTTTTGAAACAACTGCTTGCGGGAAGCCCCGAATTCGGTAAAGGCCCCACTGTTAATAAGGCTTTCCAGGGTTTTTCGATTCAGGGCCTTGGGGTCCACCCGCTCGCAAAAATCTTCCAGCGAGGCAAAGGGCTTTTCGGTGCGGGCCTGAATGATGTTTTCCACCACCCCTACCCCCACGTTTTTAATGGTGGCCATGCCAAAGCGAATGGCTTTATCACCATCGGGCGTAAAGTTTTGCCCGGATTTATTAATATCCGGCGGCAAAATTTTCAAGCCCATTTTGCGGCAGGCCAAAATGTAGAACTGCACCTTCTCCAAGTCGTTGCTCACGCTGGAAAGCAGGGCTGACAAGTACTCCACCGGGTAATGCGCTTTTAAATAAGCGGTTTGATAAGCCACCAAGGCATAGGCCGCCGAGTGAGACCGGTTAAAGCAGTAGGCCGCAAACTCGCTCATGGTGTCAAACAGCTCGTTGGCAATGGTTAAATCCACGCTGTTTTTTTCGCAGCCCGCCAAAAAGCCCGCCCGCTCCTGCTCCATAATGTCCGCTTTTTTCTTACCCATGGCTCGACGCAGCAAATCCGCCTGCCCCAGCGAATACCCGGCCAAGGACTGGGCAATCTGCATAATCTGTTCCTGATACACAATGGTGCCGTAGGTGTCCTTCAGCAAAGGCTCCAGCGCCGGATGCTTGTACTCCACCTGAGCCCGCCCGTGCTTGCGATCCACAAACTGCTTCACCATCCCCGAGTTCAACGGCCCCGGACGGTACAAGGCCACCAAGGCGCCGATGTCCTCAAACACGGACGGCTTCAAATCCTTCACCAGCGCCTTCATCCCTCCGGATTCCAGCTGGAAAATCCCATCCGTATCCCCAGCGGTCAAAATTTCATACACCTGCTGATCATCCAGCGGCAAGTGGCGCATATCCACCGCCTCCCCCCGGATTTGCCGGACCAGTTGCACGGTGTTGTCAATAATGGTCAGGTTTCGCAGGCCCAAAAAGTCCATTTTCAGCAGGCCCAGCTTTTCCAAATCCCCCATGGGGTACTGGGACACAATTTGCCCGGTCTCATGCCCGTCCTTGGTAAATTGCACCGGCACCACGCTATCCAGCGCGTCTTTAGAAATCACCACCCCGGCGGCGTGCATGCCCACGTTCACAGCGGTGCCTTCCAGCGCCAGGGCCAAATCCACCAGCTCTTTTACCTTGGGGTCGGTGTCATACAGTTTTTTCAGCTCCATGCCATCTTCCAAAGCGTCTTTCAGCTTGATGGAAGGCCCAAACGGAATCATGGCCGCCAGCTTGTTGCTTTCCGCAAAGGGAATCTCCATCACCCGTGCCACCGCCTTCAGGGCGGCCCGAGCGGCCAGGGTGCCGAACGTAATAATCTGGCAGACCCGATCGGCCCCGTACTTGCGACGCACATACTCAATCACCTGCTCCCGGCGATCAATGCAAAAGTCGATATCCACATCCGGCATGGATACCCGTTCCGGGTTCAAAAATCGCTCAAACAGCAGGTTATGGGCCAGCGGATCGATATCGGTAATGCCCAGCACAAAGGCCACCAAACTCCCGGCGGCGGACCCCCGGCCCGGCCCCACCGGAATGTCATTGTCTCGGGCATGGCGGATGAAATCGGCGGTGATTAAAAAATAGGCCGGAAAGCCCATTTGGTTGATGATATTCAGCTCAAAATCCAGCCGTTCCTGAATGGCAGGGGTGATTTCGGCAAAGCGCTCCCGAGCGGTCTCCATCACTTCCCGCTCCAGCTCCCCTTCTAAAGTGGTGCCTTCTGGAATGGGGTAATCCGGCAAGATGGATTCTCCCTGCTTGAGCTTGAACTCAATCTTATCGGCAATTTTCAGGGTGTTATCCAGCGCCCGTTCCCGCACGTCGGCGTCTAAAAACTGGAACAGTCTGGCCATTTCATCGCCGGATTTAATATAGTATTGCGGCCCGTAAATATCACGAGATCCACTTTCAGCCAGCGTTTTCCCTTGTTGCATACACAGCAGGATATTGTGCATAATTTCATCGCCGGGGCGGGAAAAGTGGGTGTCATTGGTCACTACCAGCTCAATGCCCAATTCCTGAGCAATTTTGACCGCCTCGACCGCAAAGCGGTACTCCGGTTCCTTGCCGTGATCCACGATTTCAAGGTACAGATCTTCGCCAAACACGTCCTTCAGGAATTTGGCCCGCTCACGGGCTTCATCCACATGCCCCCGCAGGATAGGACGGGCCACCGGGCCGGTTAAATCCCCGGTCAGGGCAATCAAGCCTTCGCTATGGGCCTTGATAATGTCCCAGTTGACCCGTGGCTTGTAATAAAACCCTTCCAGATGCGAGCGAGACACGATTTTGACCAGATTTTTATAGCCAATTTCGTTTTTGCACAACAACACCAGCTGATGCATGGGCTGGCGGCTGCTTCGATCGGTAATATCGCCGTCCACCACATATAAATCCGCCCCGATAATGGCCTTGAGGCCAGCCCCCTTACAGGCGTTATACAGTTCCACCGCCCCATACATCACCCCATGATCGGTAATGGCCACCGCTGGCATGTTATTGGCCACAGCGATTTTTACCAGATCCGGCACACGGGTAGCGGCATCCAGCATACTGTAATGGGTATGCACATGCAGATGGACAAACGGGCGGGGTGTACTCATCAACTCAACTCTATTTCTGGGGGGAAGGGTACGGTACGGTCAAACGTGGGCAGGATGATCCCCTGCCTCTATTGTGCCACCCCCGCCGCCCCATCGTAAAGGGAAACCCACGCATGATTAAGCGATTTTAGCGTTTATAAACGCTGGTGCTTAAATCCGCAGGGTTATTATTTGGCTCTGCTTCCGGCTCTCTCCGGGGCCAGTTTAAAATCCAGCGGGCCAGCGGGCTTCTGATCCTCATTCTGGGCCGCCGAGTTATAGGCATCATTGAGGGCGGCCAGTAAAAAGGCCAAACTGGCGTTGTTCATCAAGCGAGACTCATTGGAACCCGTGGCCTCGGCATCATCCACATAACTGCGAGCGCCCAATCCGGCAGGCGTTTTGCCATCGGCGGCGGTTTCATTGGGGCCATCCACCAACAAGCCGGGAACCACTTTGCCCATGGCCGAAGACCAGCGATGGGCGGGGTGCGTGACCGACGGCTCCTCGCTGAGCCCGGTGACATAGGTCAGCCCCATGGGGTTCAGACCAAAAAGGTAAGTGGCGCTGCGGCTGGCGGTTTGCCGGTAGCGGGCGTCCCCACTCAAGCGATAGGCGGTTAATAGCAGGGCGGTACGCTCAGCGATTTCGGGATTGGAACCCGTCTCGTAACGGCCCAGTCCGGCGGCGTAGATATCCTGAGCCAACGCATCCTGCACCCCATTGGCCATGCGCATGATATTGGCTTTCAAAGCGCTGGCCACAGCGGGATCTTGCACTTGGGCGTACAGCAAGTAATCGGTAATGCCCTGAATGGCCGGATTGGTCCAGGCAAAGCGCTGCAAGGGAACCTCGCCCACATGGGTTAAGAAATAACGGTGATACTGCTCCTTGCCGGTGGTAATGTACAATTCGGCGGCGGCCCAAACCCGGTAAGGCAAGTCGCCTTTGCCCTTGGGGGTTAAAAATTCGCCCGAACCGGAAAAATCACTCTCCGATCGCTGGTAAATGGTGCCGGGGTGGGCTTCCAGAAAATCCCAGGCCCGCTCGGCGGCCCGCAAGGATTTAACGCTGTAGCCCAAATCCGCCGCCTTGAAATCCCGAACCGCCATGGCCCAAACCGCGGCGGCATTGGCTGTATCCTGTGTGCTAATGCCGTAGAGATAGCGTTCCTGCTCATCGTCCACTGGCCCCATTTTAGGCCCCGGCCAGGTTTTACCGGCCACTTTGCGATGCAGGGAACCATCCTTGCGCTGCATGGTCATTAACCAGTCCAGCCCCACCTTGATTTCGTGGTGAAGATCGTCAGTTGAGCCATACCCCGGCTCAAACAAGGGGTAATCCATTCTAAAATACTTGAACGGCTTGGGTCCCCATTCGTGCATGGCCATTAAACGAGCCGCAGATAGGGCCGTTGAGGTCACGTACTTGGCGTAATCGCTTCCGTTATGCCAGCCCCCAATCACATCCGTATTCTGGCCCAGGCTAATTCTCTGGCTGTCCGCCCCTTCTGGCAAGGCGGCGTCATACAAATGGCAGGCGCTGTGATACAGCTTCAGCACCCGATCCTCAACATCACTGCCGCAACGCTGAAAATAAAAGCTGCGAACCACCGGCTTCAGGTTATCCCAATACAGGTAATCGTTAATTTTAATGGGCCGGGACTTCACATCCATCCCCTCAATCCGCAACTCGTAGGTGCCGGGAGACTGAAAGTCTGAGAAATCCAGCAGCAGGTTCTTGGTACCCGGCCCTTGCTGTCCCGGCTCCTGAAAAGCCTGAATGTTTTCCACTTTGTACACCGTAGCGCCCAAAAGCACCGGAAAGCGGGGATTGCGCTTGGTGGGGTCAAACAACACCACCTCAATCTTCTGATCTTCCGGCACATCTTCCAAAATGGCCACCTTGGCCCCTTGCGGATGGTATCCGATAGAGGACTGGCGAAAGGAGAGCGCCTCAGCCGGTACGGTCAACCAGACCAGTGCGGACAAGCTAACGGCGGCAAAGGCAACAGCCTTTCGGGTAAGACACATGGGCATAGGGGGAACTCTCTCAGCCTGTGGCGTTTGATAAGCAGTGGAATCATCTTAGGCAAGATCATACCCACTGTCAAAAAACCATGCGCCCCTCAACTGGTTTTTCAGAAGCCGGTTTTCAGAGCGCGGGCTTTATCTCGCTAAACACGCACACTTTATTCAACGCCTCGTCATCATCCGCCTTGGCCTGATACAAGGCGTGGCGACCATAGCGAACCAGAGTGTCGGCGTCTGGATTGACGGAATCGGGCAGGGGGTAGCCCACCAACCCGGCGCTGACCATAATATCCTCGGAGTAGGCTCCGTTGTTAAACACCAGCGCATTCAGCGTTTCTACCAGCCGGGTGGTAAATACCTTAGCCCCCGCTTCCGAGCTTCGGGGCAGCAAAATGGCGATTTCATCGTCCCCTAGCCGGGCCACGGTGTCCTCATGGCGGGTCATGCCGCTAATGGCATCCCCCACAAAGCGCAGCAGGGCGTTCATAAAGTGATAGCCGTAACTATCCAGATACATGCGGTAGCCATCCAGACTTAAAACCACACAACAAAGCGGCCCGGCATGCCTGCGGGCCAGCGAAATCTCTTCTCCCAGCCTTTGCATAAAAAAGGCGCGATTATGCAGGTTGGTCACTTCATCCAGTGGGGCGCTATCAGCCATTACCGCCAACAACTCGCTTTGGCGAATGGCGGAAGCCACCCGGCTCAACAGGTCAAAATCGCTAAACCCAACCGGCAGCAAGTGGCAATCCATATCCAGCACCGGCACTTCGGCAATGGGTGTGGCGTCCGGCAAAACCGCAACCACCGTGGCGGCTGGCAAAACACTTCGACAAAGCACAGTAAAAGGCGCTATCTGGCCAATTTCACAATCCACAAACACAATGGCTTGCCGACTGTCTGGCAGCTTCTCCAGCAGTTCCCGCTCGGTTTGAATGGCCTGAACGGGATAGCGCTCTCCCACTGCTTCGGCCACACGAAAGGCCAACGGGGTGGGCTGATTGGATAATACATAAATAAAGGTCATGCTCATTATTATAAAGGGATTTCACGATTTGAGCGAAAAGGCCTTAGCCGCTTAAATCGGTGAGCATGCCCGCATAACGCTGCAACTTTTCCGAAAGGCGCATCAGCTCCACCGGGGTCAGTTGCATCACCAGCGCCCCGGAATCCAGCTCCGTCAGCTCCACCATACCCGTTTGCGGGTTGATCCGAAACTCGTAACGCTTGCCGCTTTGCAGCGAAACGTTCATCAGCCCCCGCATTTTGGCAAACAGCAGAATTTCCTCGGCATCCTCCTCGGAAAAGGTTTCCCCCGAAGCGTCCTCATCGGCCTGCGGATAGCCACGTTGCTCTTCTTGCAGCGCTTGAAGGCCCTCTTCTTTAGAGAGCTTCTGAATCAGCGGCTGGCCAGCCTGATCTGTGCGGGCCAGATTGCCTGCGGTGTAAGGGTTCATTGAATCCGTATAAGAATTGACCTGCGAGGGTCTGGGGAGGCCGTCAAAGCCCATCCTGATCACCCATGCTTCCATTGCTTGCTACTTGTAAGTTATCGGCGGATGGGCTAAATTCTTTAGTATGTTGTCGTAATTATCGTAAATTGATACATCTCGCATGGATTTCTCACTGTACCGTATTCTTTCCCAACATTTATCACCTTCTCCCGATTTGTCGCTGGTTAAACAAGGGCAACTGTTGCCCGAAGAATGGCCCGTGGTGCTGGAGAAAATTACCACCTTCCGCAAAAAGGTGCAGTTCTTCACGATCACCGATGGCAAAACCACGGTCATCTGCCATTCCAACGTGCCGGATCTCTACGATCGCATTACGGCCACCGAGCTAGGCACCATCATTCACCTGCTGGGCGCGCGCACCGTGTTTGATCAGCAACACCGCTGCTACGTGGTGCATCTGGAAGACTTTGTGACCCTCAAGCAGTACGATGAGCATCTGCGCACCATCCGGGAAGCCGAAGCACGGCGCTTGGCCGATTTGCACGATGAAATGGCCGAATATCACCGCACCCCTCAGGATTAAGGGCCAGCATGCCGCCTGATGCCTCTTCTGGCCATTGCTTTTACTTTGGCACGTTTAACCCGGTGCATAGCGGGCATTTAATGGTTGCCCAATCCGCGCTGTCTCAATTCGGGGGCTTGTTGGGGTTTGAGCGTATTACCTTTATGCCCGCCGGAACCCCGCCCCACAGGCATGAGCAACCGGACTTGCTAGCCGCTGCCCTGCGGTTGAAGCTGGTACAACTGGCCACCGCCCACCACCCCGGCTTTACAGTCAGCGACTTTGAACTGAGCCTTCCTGATAAAAGCTACACCGTGGACACCCTGAGCCGCCTGGCCCAAGCGGGTTTAATCACCCCGCCGGTACCGTTTATTATTGGGGCCGATGCCCTGGCCAAGCTGGCATCCTGGCATCAGCCAGACGTCCTGATAGACACGGTTCACTTTTTGCAAGCCCCCCGGCCCGAGTATCCTTGGGTAGAGCACGTTACTCTGAACGGGCAAAAAATCGCTTTAAACACCAGCCGCATTCACATGCCCCCGCTGGCCATTTCGGCCACCACCATTCGCCAGCAATTAAGGCAAACCCAGCCCCCTGCGGATTTGGAGGCCCTACGCTATTACCTGCCCGAACCGGTGCGGGCTTTCATCGGCTGGAATGGGCTTTACCAGAACCCCACACCCTTATAAAGGTCAGCCCCAAAAAGACCCTTTCATGGCTTGCCACAGGCAAACGGTAGCCCCTGCCATTCAATCCTGTAAATTTAGTTGAAGGGTTCCGCCAATTTCGCTCAATTTTTGGCAGAAAGCGCCGATAAGGGATGCAAAGCCTGTTTATCTGCCCTTGTGGTTTGAAAACACGGAACCCGCCGCCCACAGCCAGGACGTCCACCCGCATGCCTTTCGCCCTCTCACATGGCCATTGCGCTTTACCCACAAAACCCCGATCCGCAGCGCATTCGGGGCAAAACCTGGTGGAACTGGCCTTAACCTTGCCCCTGATGCTGCTACTGGTATTTTTCACCATTGACGCTGGACGGGCCTGGATGACTTATGAGAGTGCCAAAATGGCGGTTCGCAGCGCCTCTTACACCGCCTCTATTTATCACAGCGCCAGCGTGGGGCAAACCCAGCTTAATAACAAGCTGGCCGCCAGCGGGTTAAAGGGAACCGGCATCGTCAAACAAATCCCCAATCAACATGCCTATCAAAGCAGCGTTAAAGTCACCTTTACCCCGTTATTCGCCCACTTGTCCATCCCCACCATCTCCGGGCCACAACGGGTGTTGCCAGCCGATATTAATATTACCTACGCCGGGGTAACCGACGTGTCCGTTTACTAGCGGGCGAACCTAATGGTCCTTAATGACCCTTGGACGAGCGATCTTCTTCCACCGGGTGCTGTTTGCACAGGGCAAACACTTTGAGCTGAACATCCACAATATCAAAGCCCCGATCCTTGGCCAGCGCTTCGGCAAATTGCATAATCACGTCGCTCTCAAATTCATCGGTGGTGCCGCAATCCAGACAAATAATGTGATGATGCGGAGATTTAGGGTTGCGGGCCAGCTCATAATGCTTGTGATCTTCGGCGAAATCCAGTTCTCGCAACACGCCCAACGAAGCCAGCAGCTTTAAAGTGCGATAAGACGTGGCCAAACTGATATCGGAGCTTTCGGTACGCAGCATTTTCTGCAATTCTTCGGCGCTTAAATGCTCCCCTTCCGGCAACTGGTAAAAGAGGTCCAGAATTTTTTCCCGCTGAGGGGTTAGCCGAAAACCCTTCTTGCGAAGAATATCGGACAATTCTGCTCTGGTTTGTAGTTCCGGGGTGGGTGTCATGCGGGGGCGTTTCTTTTTTAGGCACTTTTTCTGTAAAATATACCATACACGCCAAGCCTCCAAATAGTAACCCATATTTTGTCAGGCATCCGGCCCATCCCATTCAAAGCCTTGGGCGTAGCGAACACCACCCTTTTCCCGCTGCCAAGGCCCCGACCATAAAGGCGAACGCCCATGCAAGCTGAAACCACTTTAATGTTTATCAACCTGGGACTGCCTGAGCTTTCCATTATTGTGCTGCTGGTGCTGATTTTGTTTGGCCCCGGCAAGCTGCCCGGCGTCATGAAGTCTCTGGGAGACGGGGTACGCCAGTTTAAGGAATCCGCCAGCGGAACCGGCGGCAAAGACACCAACACCCCACCCGATCACAAGGCCGAATAGTTTTCCAGGCTAATAAACCGTTGGGGGAGCTTGCACCACCAGCGGAACAATTCCCATTTTCAGGCGATCATTGTAATTGTATAGACAGACCATCATCCCCTCGCCCAGTCTGATTTGTTGCCCGTTAAAAAATCAGGATGAGAAATCAGAGATAAAAAATCAGACGATGAGGGCACTGGGATGAAGAACCGGAATCATGAAATGGGACAAGGAGCAGGAAAGTATTGAAGCCAGCCCGCAAACGTATCGTCATCCTTGCTTTGTCCGTTGGCATTGCGGGTTATGCCCTGCTGAAAACCGTCCCCCTGTTCATGGATACTACCGATATCAAGCGCCAGATTGAGGACGGGCTGAACAAGTCCACCGGGGTTCACTTTACCATTCAGGAGTTAACCCTGGAGCCGACCCTGTTTCACGGCATACAGGCCCATTTAAACACCACCGCCATTACCGATATCAAACACCGCAAACTGGGCACTGTGGAAAACATCAGTGTGCAAATTCGCTACTTGCCGCTGCTGACCCGGCAAACCCCGGAAATCGCAAAAATCCATCTGAAACACGTTTATATTCCCGTGGGCGAGCAAAGCCTGTTTACGGCCATTCATCTCAAATTGGTCAAGCCTGAAAAAACGGGCTTTTTAAACCCGGCGGAACTGAAGAACGCCGAACTACTGCTAAGCGATTACCTGATTGAGGATACCATTCCGGCGGATTCCACCCGGCAAGGCTTGCCCAAGGTTCGTCGCTTTCACATTGCGGGCAAACAAATTTCAATCCGAAATCTGGAGGCCAAACAGCCCATCCAACTGCTGGCTACCGGCCAGTTGGCTTACTTAATCGCCAACCCAAAAGCCTCTCAACTGGCCAAACAGGCCATGGGCGACTATCGACTAACGGCGGAAGTGCCGCAGTTCATTACCGATGGCGACGCCGGAAAAAAAACCTTTACCATCGCCGATTTGCAAAGACTGACCTTAACCATCAACGGCCAGCCGGTCAATCTGGACTTTAACTACCAGCACCTGCCCAAGCAACTGGCGGAAGGGCAGTTAAAAAGTACCGGGGTGGATTTATTTCAAGCCCAGGCACTGGTTTTTCAATTGGCGGATACGCTGGGCATGCCCATTCCCACCGAGTACAGCCCCTACTGGGCCAGCGGAAAGACCAAACTGGATACCCGCTTCAAGCTAGCCTTTAAAGGCGGGCAGCCTGTTTTTCAAGAGGCCAACGGACGGGTTGATTTAAACAATTTGGCCCTGTATGCCGCTCAAAACCGGCGGGTTCCGCTGGTGGACAAAGTGAATGGCGCTATTTTGCTGAAGGGCAAATTGATTACGCTGAAGGCCATGAATCTGATGGCCCAAGGGTTGCCCTTTCATGTAAACGGCCACTACAATCTGGCCAACGATCGTATTGACGCCGTGATGTACGGCCACAACCTCAACGTGGACGCACTGGCCCGCAAAACAACCGCCATGGGCGCTCCTCCCAACGCCTTGCAGGGACGTGACATTCGTGGCTTGCTGAATATTGACGCCCGACTGACCGGCACCGGCAAAATGCCCGTTTACCGGGGACTGATTGCCATCCGGGATGGCGCTTTTTCGGATCAAAGCCAGGGCATTTTCGCCAACCACGTCAGCGGAAAGGTATCCTTCCACGGGCGGGGGTTGAGCAATCCGCTCATTCATTATCAAGGCTTGCTGACGGTGCATGACGGCAAACTGATCATTGCCAGCCAAGGGGTCAACGTCAACCAGTTTGACGGCAATGTAACCTTCAACGGGCAAATTCGGCCCGAGGCCAAAACGCTGGCCATGCCCACGCTCAATGGCCTCATCAACGTGCGAAACGCAGACTATAAAGACCCCAAAAGCGGCGTACCGCTCACCGACATTAAAGGCGTCTTGCGGCTGGCCGGAAACTGGATTCAAATTGAAAACTTCCGAGCCTTATTGGGAGGGTCTACTTTTCAGGCCAACGGCAAACTGGCCACCAACCTCCAAAATTATCAGGTACGGCTCACCGGCAAGCAGATTGATTTGCCTCGCCTGAAGCGGGAGGTGTTGAACAAACTGCCGGATTTTCAAGCCGTAGCCGCCCAAATTGATCCCTATCAGGGCTTGGCCAATCTGGATTTAACGGTCAGTACCGGCCTCAATCTGGCCGGTCGGCTGGATGTGAACGACCTGGCCCTGCGCACCGAAACGGCGGAAAACCCGTTACGCATCCCGCACCTGTCTTTATTGTTTGACCGGCAAACCATTACCTTGCCGGATGCCGCTGTTTTATACGGCCCTGTGGCTGCCACGGTGGGTGGAAACTTCACCACGCAGGGCGCTTATAACGTTCGGCTGGATTCTGGCACGGTACCCATGGACTTTGTGCGAGACAATCAGGACTTGCTGGCCTCTCTGGCCGGGGCCAAACTGCCGGAAATCTGGAATACGGCGGGTGATTTGAACCTGCGGGGAACCCTCAGCAATCAACGCACTGATATGACCATGGCCTTCAACCACGCGGGCCTGTCCTGGGCCGGTGGAGATTTCCCCCTGTATGACCTGAACGGCCAACTGCTTTATCAGCAGGCCAACCCCGGCCAGCCGGTGGTGCAAAGCCAAAACCTGACGCTGGTGTATGGGGACTCTCCCATGACCATCAACCTGCAACAAAATCAGGCCCTGCAAGGAGAGATTCAAGGCACCTTATCCGATTTAACGGTTAATCACTTTTTGGTGAGCCACCACAGCAACGCCACCCCTTACCGGGCCATTCCTTTCAAAACGGAATTGAGCGGCACGTTCGCCGCCCTGCCGGGCCAACCGGGTTTTGAAAAAAACGATTTAAACGCCGACTTGTTTTTCAGCCTGAATCAAAATTTCCGCCAAGCCTACAGCGATGTAGCCCCTGCCACCCAACCGCCAAAAAGCAATGAGCAACTGAAGACAGAAGCCATCTCTTCCGCCGATTTTTCAGCCGAGGCCCCCGATATTTTAGAGCCCAACGGCAAAAAAAACCGGGAAGTACTTAAAAACATTAACGCCATTAACGCCGCCAATACCGCTTTGGGAGCGGCCAACACCACGGTTGGCATTTTCAGGCAAACCGTTGGCAAAGGGCTGGGGCTGGGACTGGACACCCTGAAAAGACCCGGCCAGTTCATTGCCCAAAAGGTGCTGGACAAACCCCACGAATCCGTGGAAACCAAGGCCATCGATCCCAACGCGCTTCCCGACAAGCTGCAACTGGATAAACTGGCAGCAGACAAGGGACAAGCCTTTTTTCAGGCCAACCTGCATTTGCTGGGCAATGACCTGTTGCTGGAAAGGGCCAATCTGCACCTGTTTGGGGGCGGCGATATTGTGGCCGAAGGCAAGGCCAGCCATCTGGATGACCCGGAAAAACTGAGCTATCAAGCGCATGTGGTCACCGTGCCGGAACTCAATCTGGAAGCGCTGAATCAGGGGGCCGTGCAAAATACCTTTTTCAACGGGGCTACCGGCACCTTGGGGGCCGATGTGCAAATCGCTGGCACCAGTGCCAAACCGAATCAGTTAAACGGGTGGGTGGCCACCAACCGGCTGGCCATTCCCTATCTTACGTTGCAGGACATTACGGGCCGGGTGGACCTGAACGGGGAAACCGCCGTGGCGGACGTACCCAGCTTCAAGATTCCGGGGGTCACCGCGCGGGTCAGCGGGCGTTCCGACACCATTTTTGAAGTACCCATTCCCCTGGAAGACGTGGTGATTGACGCCAGCTTCGCCAGCATTGACAGCCTAGCCATTTTCAACAATGAAGTGGTGAAGCCCAAATTAATCGATCAGGTGGTGCATAACTACCTGCGCCCGTGGCAACAGGGCGATCCCACCTCTGCCGTGCAGTTCCGCAACGCCAAGCTGCATGCGGATGAAGTGATTTACCAAAACATTATTTTAAGCAACTTGCAAAGTCTGTTTTCGCTGAATGCCAACAGCTTTTTTGAATTAACCAACACCACCCTGCAAGCCGCCGGGGGCAACGTGAGTGGATATTTATCCATGAGCCCCAACCAGAACAGTTTTACCACCCTGGAATTAAACGCCAATGGGGTTAAGGCCAACGCCCTGACCAAGGCCCTGCTGGATGTCACCAACGAGATTTTTGGCGATCTGGATGGCACGGTGCGATTCACCACGTTTGGACAAAGCGATCAGGAACTGCAAAAAAACGCCAACGGCACGGTGAGCATGAAGATTACAGATGGCCGCCTGCCCGCCATTGCCAAGGTAGAAACCTTGCTGGCCACCGCCAATGTGTTTCGGGGCGGGGTTTTGGGCCTGAACCTGAACAACCTGTTTCGCTCCCTCACCATTTACGACACCAACTACTTTGCGGAACTATCGGGGGACATGCTGATTAATGATCAGATTTTGTACACCCAAAATCTGGTGAGCGACGGGGTGAATCTGGATTTACTCATTCAGGGCAGCCTACGCATGGATAACGGCAACGCCAACATGCTGATTAATGGCCGCATGAGCCAGGATATCACCGGCAAACTGGGCAAGCTGGGCAATTTAAGTTTAGGCAGACTGTTTCGATTCATTCCCGCTTTGGGAACTTTTGGGGAAAACCGGCCCGGATTGCTGGGCTATATTCCGGGGGTGGGCTATGTACCGGGGTTTGGTGGGCCTGCCGGGAAATACAACCGCTTTCAGGTGCGTTTGGTAGGTCAGCCCGATGACCCTGCCGCCATTCAGGACTTCCAGTGGGTGCGCCCTCAAAACCTGTAGACGGGTTTCAGCCATCGGCCCTTGCAAGCCCATTTGCCCCGCCTGTGAAATGTAACGTTTCTATAACCCATTGATCCAACCTTCTTCAGTTTTGCCTGAATCCGTCGAAGCATTTTTCAGAAAGATACTCGCAAGCGGCAGAGCGTGTTTGAGAGCAGGTAGCCAAACCCTTCTCATTCTCTGAACACCCATATCCTCCCGCCTCTTACCCCGCTGCTTGCCGGAGCCAGGAGTGCTTAATCATGTCAGGAAACAAAAAACCACACCCCCTCAAATCTCAACAGGCCAACCCGCAGCAGGCGGGAGCGGTGTTTCCGGGCAAAACCCATGCCAACCACCCGGCCGTTCAAAGTAATCTCGCCCTCAAACAATCTCTTGGCGAAATTTTCGACGAATTCACGGTGGTGATTTCGGGAGAATTAAAATCCATGAATCTGGAACAGTTTGAAGCGGAACACCCCCAGCGCCCCCTTTAACTGAAAGCGACCTGTATCACACGATGAAAATCCCCGACAAGCAACCCCGCCCATCCGCTGGCGCCAGAATTCCAGCGGCCCGCAGCGATCAAAAGGGCCTGTCTCTGGATAGTTTTAAACTGGAAACCGTTCGGCAAAGCGTGGAAAAAAATCCGCTGGCCGCTTTAAGCGCCTTGGGCCAATGGCGATCAAGCGAATCTAAAACCGAGGGGCAAGCCGTGCGATGGTCGCTGGCGCAAATGCCGCTTAAAATTTGGCTGGCGCCCTCTGGAGAAGCCGCCATGCCCAGCGAGCGCCTTTTATTCGCCACCCTTCGCCAATGGGAAGTGGCCAGTGAAGGACAGATCCGGTTTCGCCTCATGGACCCGGCCACCGAGCAGAGCGAGGACGGCGATATTGTGTTCCAGTGGAGCCGGGAAACCGTCAAAGGCAGAGACTATGAAGTGGGCCACGCCAACCGGGAGTTACAGGGCCAACGCATTCGCAAGGCCCACATTACCCTGATTCTGGAACCTGTCATTGACGGACATTTAACCCCGGAAAAGCGCCGGGATCGGCTCATGGCCACCGTGCTGCATGAAGTGGGCCATGCCTTGGGGCTGGAGCATTCCGAGCACAGCAAGGATGTGATGTATTACCGAGGCTGGCAGCAAACGGTTTTAAGCCCGCAAGACGCTCAACGATTGATGGCCTTGTATCGAGACGCCCAGCAATCGGCCTAGCCGCCGCGCGTGGCAGGCCAAGGCCCCACCCGGCTAGCGATAAATCCGGTGATGCGGATCGGGTTGGATAAAGGCCGGGGATTCTGGATCGCAAAACAGCTCAAACAGGGGGCTATCCGGCTCCAGCTCTTTCAGCGCCCAGCGGTTAAAACGGTACCGCTTGGGGGTCATGCCCACGGATTGAATGAGGTGGTGATCCTTCAGCACCCGCAGCTTTTTTTTAACCGTTTCCAGCCGGTAGTTTAGCTTGCGGGCCAAATCCGCCGCCGTGGGCAGCACGTCCTCAAAGGTTTCATCCGCCTGATACAGCGCTGTACCGGCCACAATTTCTGCGGCCAGTTTGCTCAGTATCTCGGGTTCGCTAGGACTTGGCATACCCCCATTATACCCACTCCCCTCAACGCCGCCTCACCCTCTATTCTGTTAATAAAAATAAAGAAAAGTACCGCCTATTAGTAGGGTATCGGAGGTTCATGACATAGTATGGAATAATATGAAAAAAATAATGGAAACTCTTTTCGGCATGCTAGGAATAGGCATCTTTGTGCAATTCGGGCTTCGGGTACTAGATTGGTTTGGGCGCTATCAAGATTTAACATCCCTTACCCAGTTATGGCAGGGGTGGATTAAAGAGCCAACAATTCCAAGTTGGATTTGGCTCATGTTTATTTTTATGGGAACACTTTTATTAGTTAATAATTTCTGGGGAATCAAATCCATTTGGGCAATTTTTTTTGAATCTAACAAGAGGATTTCGATACTAACAGCGAAAACAGAGGCATCGAAATACGGCTGGAATTTATGGGGTACTACAACAGCAAATCAAAACGAAGCCTTTGACTTTATTAATGCCCTCAAACAAGCAGCTGTAGACGGTGATATTAAATTTTTCGGGCGTAAATATATCTACGATTTTCCAGAAGCTGGGAAAGGGCAAGAACCACTAATTGAAATTTCACCAAAGTACCTTCAACAATATTTTATAGACTGTTTGGATTTTTCAAGGGTGTCTACCAACTACAATATTTTTATAAAAGAGTTCAACAAGCCTGCTGAAAAGGGTACAAGTTACAGGGATATTTATATGAACAGCGGAGAGTTTATTAAATGGTTAGCAAAGAACAAGAAGTAGTCTTTCAGAAAGTGATGGTAACCAACTAATCCAACGAGCTTCGCAGCCGCTGGAATCAGCACCGAAAAAAGACACTCTTGGGAATTCCGATGCTTATATCGGAACGCAAATTCATCCACATAGCGTTGAAGATACTGTAGAACTAACCGAGTGGCAAGCTCCATTTACAGAGCGCTTTAACTGGCTCCCAAAGCCATCAATTGTGTTTTTTTTGACGACTCTAGCCATGTATTCACCGGCTTCATATTGTACTGAAACCATTAAGTGAAACAGCGCCAATCACAGGGGTTTAATCGTCGTCGTCCGGGGTGCGGTGGTCGAAGATTTTGATGACTTTTAAATTCTCGGGGGCCGCTTCCGGGGCTGCTTCCGCTTTGGGGGGAAGGGCGGGTGGGGCGGTTTTTTCCAGCTTGGGGGATGTTTTTTCGGGCAAAGGCGATTGCTTTTGTTTATCCGTTTCCTGCTTCAGTATTTTTTCCAGCTTGCGCAGGTTGGCCGAAGGGGGCTTGGGGGCAGGGCGCTCGGTGGGGCGCTCAAATTTTCTCACGTTTTCCTGATCAGAAACCCGTGAAGGCCCCGTTTTACGCCGAGGCCGGGTGGGCTTGGTTTTAACAGTTTTAGGGCCACCCCACATGGTGGCTTTCACCTTACCCGTTTTGGGCGATGGCGTCCGCCCCGCTCCCCCACTGCTGGCGGGGGACGTCTTCCGGGAACGTCGGGCAGCCGATCCCGAGCCAGAGGGCTTAGAGAACCCGGCAAACGAAAACAGCTGATCCAGCCCGAACTGCTGACCCGCCTTGCCCCAGAACAGCACCAAAGAAATCAGGGTTAGCAACAGGCTCAAACCCAGAATCTCCGGGCTGGTATGCTGGGCGGCCAGCCAAAAATTGACACTCAACACAATGGCCACTGCCGCCCCCAAAGGCACCAGAAAGCCACTGACATAACTCACCCCCACCAAAATCTTCAGATCCGTTACCCAGTTGGCCACCTGATGGGCGTGAGGGAGCATGCCTTTTAGCATCCAGGCTTTGTAAAGCGGAAAGGGGTTACTAACCGCCCAAGCCTTCAACTGGCCCAACCATTGGGCTTCCCATCCGGGATCGGTTAGCCGGTGCTGGCCCTCCAGCAAAAAAAACAGGCCGGTGGCAATTCGCAACAAAGCCATGGCCTGCCGCTCTCGGGGGCCGCTGGAAATTCGTCGCCAAAATGCCTGAAAAATCGCAATCATGGGGAAGCGGAGGGAACTCATGATTAACTCAATGTGTCTATTATACCGTTGACGGCTCGCTTTCCCAAACCCATAGGCCAACGGCTCTAGCTGAGGCGTTTAGCGGGCAAGGCGGGCAATCGCCCTGAGACGAGAGGGAGCGTCTGTATTAGAATAGAGAGGTTCCTGTTTTGATGCGGCCCAACGGATCCCCCCTATGCCTTTTTCTCACAAACGTGTTTATCTCATCCCCCTGGACAGCCGCCCGGTGTGTTACGATATGCCCCGCCAACTGGCTGAAATCGCCGGGCTAGAACTGGGAATGCCTTCCCCCAACCTGCTGGGGCAGCTCAAAGCGCCCGCTAACTTTAAAACCCTGTCTCGCTGGATTAAAAACCATTTGTTTGAAAACGATCCGCTGATTGTGGCTCTGGATACCATTGCCTACGGCGGGCTGATTTCCTCTCGGGTGAATGAAGAACCGCTAGACACCTTGCAAGAGCGAGTGGCTGCGTTTTTTAAGCAAATCAAGGTGGTTTCCTGCTTTGGGTTTTCCTCCATTTTGCGCATTCCCAACTATAATTTTGATGAAGAAGAGCCCGAATACTGGAACCAGTACGGCCAAAAACTATACCAGTATTCCGCCGCATTGCACGAACACGGCCACGCTTCCGCCGAAGACATTCCCGATTGGGTGTTAAGCGATTTTATGACCCGCCGGGAAAAGAATTTTACGCTCAACACCCACTACTTAAGCTTGCTGGCTGTCCAGCAACTCAATTACCTCACCTACTGTCAGGATGACACCGGCCCGCATGGGCTGAACGTGCAGGAAGCCCAAACCCTGAGCGGGCAAATTAAAAAGCAAAAGCTGGAAAACGCCCATATTCAAACCGGGGCCGATGAAGTGGCCGCCTGCATGCTGGCCCGCTGGATGGTGCTACAACAGCCAGAGCCGGTTAAAGTCTACGCCTTTTACAGTTCAGATACCGGGCGCAAACTGATTGCCAAATTTGACGGGCTGCCCATTGAAACCGTGGTGGAAAAAGCCATCCGGGCCTGCGGGGCGCAGGTGGTTAAAAAATCCTCGGAGGCCGACTTGTGGCTGATGGTGCATACCCCCGACGATCGCCAGGGCGATCACTGTGGCAACGAGCAGGCCAGGGTCAACCCCGATCAGCTTGAGGAAGTGTTAAAGGTAATGGACAAGGCCCTGAAGCTGGGCAAGCCTTTGGCCATTACCGATGTGGCCTATGCCAACGGAGCGGATCCCCGCTTAATGGAAAAGCTGGTATCCCGCTTTGATGATTTAACCGGCTTATACGGATACGCCGCCTGGAACACCCCCGGAAACGCCATTGGCACCAGTATTTCCATGGGTTTAATTCGCCTGATGGCCGAGCGGCAACAGTGCTTTAACGCCCAGGCCTTTTGCAAGCTCATGCTGATTCGGCTGGCCGATGACTGGCTGTACCAAGCTGATGTGCGGCAAACGGTGCGACAAACCATGAACGGCGCGGCCAAAAACGGCCTTCCCGATGAACAGTTGCTGAATGTGCTGATGGCCGATGGGCTGTTTTTGCTCAAAAACCGGCTGGGGCTGGAGAAGCAGTCCGTGCATTGCCGCTACCCCTGCCAACGCACCTTTGAGATTGAAGTAGGCTTGAAATGACCCCCATCAACCCGCAACCCGTCAACCAGCAACTGATGAAAGACACCGCCGCCCTGAAGCAGAAAAAATTTAGGGATCAAAGCGGATTGATACTGGTGGAAGGCCGCCACCCCATTGAAGAGGCGTGGCGAGCGGGGCTGAAGCTGCATCACTGGTTTACGCTTGAAGACAGCTTCACCGACAGCTTACCCAACGCCAACTTGCAGCCGCAGGCCCTGCTTGTGGACGATGCCGCCATGGCCAAAATGGCCAGCACCCATTCCCCCCCGCCCTGCTTGGCCGTATTTGAAGCCCCACCGGTTCAAAGCCAACTCAGCGGCCATTTAGTGCTGGTGCTGGATGACCTTCAGGACCCCGGCAATCTGGGAACGCTGATTCGCTCCGCCATGGCCTTTGGGGTGGATACCGTGGCCCTGACCGCTGATAGCGTGGAAGTCTGGAACCCCAAGGTGATTCGGGCCTCCGCCGGGATGGTGTTCGCCCTCAAGCTGATCACCCTGAGCCGAGAGAGCTTGCACAACCAGCTTAGCGCCAACGGATACACCATTTACGCCACCACCGGCCAGCCCAACGCCCTGAACTACCGGCAGGCCAATTACAAAGGCCAATGCGCCATTGTGCTGGGCAACGAGGGGCGAGGCGTTTCCGCCGACCTGTTAAAGCACCCCCAGGCCCACGCCCTCACCATCCCCATGCAAGCTCAGGTGGAATCGTTGAACGTGGGCATTTCCGGCTCCATTATTCTGGCCGAAGCGGCGGCCCAAAGGGCTGGCTCCTGATGGATGATCCGGCCAATCGCCCCCAGTATTTTGAAAAATCCGGCACCGATCCCGGTACTCAAATTTCCGCCTCATTGCAGGCCAACCCCAAAGACCCTGCCTCCCCCGACTTTGTGACACTGGCCATGCCCATGGTGGATCACATTACGGAGCTGCGAAACCGGATTTTAATTTCAGTGGGAACCCTGGCCCTGGGCCTGACGCTGGGCTTTACCTACGCCTTGCCCTGTATTCAGGTACTGCAAGCCATGGCCCCCGGTAGCATTCAATTTGTGCAGCTGGCCCCCGGCGAAGTGCTGATTGCCAGCCTGCGGGTGGCTTTTTACATTGGGCTGGCCTTTTCATTGCCGGTGATTCTTTACCACCTGCTGCGCTTTGTGCTGCCCGGCCTGCTGGCACGGGAAAAAAACATGGTGACTGGCTCCGTGATTGGGGGCACCCTGCTGTTTTTAGCCGGGGTGGTGTTCGCCTATTTTTTTGTAGTGCCTTCCGCTCTGGTTTTTTTGGTGGATTACGGGCAAAGCGTTGCCCGCACCCAATTAAGCATTGAAAATTATATTGGCTTTTGTTCCGGGCTATTGCTAGTAACCGGCCTGATGTTTGAATTGCCCATGGTGCTGTTTCTGCTTTCATTTACCGGACTGGTCACCTCTCAAAAACTGATTCAGGAGTGGCGCTGGGCCATTGTGATTATTTTTATCGCCGCCGCCGTGGTCACCCCCACTCAGGACCCGTTCTCCCTCTCTCTGGTGGGCTTTGCCATGACCGCCCTCTACGCCCTGAGCATCATTCCCATTAAACTAGTAGGCCGATAAGTAGCCCTTCCCATCATCCTCATGCCCTGCACCACATCATGGCAACACCGATCCAATGCTTTCCTCCCTCAGCCCCAGCGCCTGATTTCAAACCCATTGAATCACCCCATTTAATAACCGGGAGATTACTCCACCAGCGCATCCCGGTTAATAGCCTCAGATGAGGACATTAGCCCTTCCGCTAATTGAGAACGGCTCAGATTTTATTTACTGTTGGGGCTATGGCAGATACATCGGTTATCCAACTTTAGAAGCCTTCCAGAGGAAGTGTTTTTAGAGTCAGCCCGTCTAAGGAGCAGCGTTTCAAAGCATTCTAGCCGCAACCAGCGGTGTATGCCCCGAAACGACACAGACCCCATATGACACATTTCATAAACAAAGGAGCACTACTATTATGATGAACCGTCCTTACAACTACGATCGTGAAAAAATTGAGCACGTCTCTGGTATTTTTAACGCCACCACCCAGCTGAATCAGGCCATGGACAGCCTGGATCGCCTCGGGATGGGAAACGATGTCAGCTTGCTGATGAGCGAGGAAACCCGCTCTTACTATGGCGATACCTGGCAGGATGAAATTCGGGGCACCGAAGGGTTTGAACATACCAACAAAATGCCGGAAGGCACCGCTACAGGCGGCTTGGCCGGGGGCATTCTGGGGGCCATTATCGGGGGGTTAACCCTGGTGGGCAGTATTATCATTCCCGGTTCCGGCTTGCTGGTAGCAGGGCCTTTGGTGGGCGCTATCACAGGCGGGGCCATTGGGGTGGCCACCGGCGGCTTGCTGGGCGCTCTGGTGGGGGCCGGTATTCCAGAAACCGAAGCCAAGTTCTATGAAGAATCTTTGAAAAAACAGGGCAACGCCTTGCTGGTGGCCCATGTCCCCAAGGACATGGTGAACGAAGTCAAAGAAGTCTTCAAACGCTGCGGCGCGGAATCGGTCAAAGTGGTTTAAGCGCCACGCATTACCCTAATATTCAGGCACTCTAAAACCTGACCAACGGCAACCGGGTGGAATTTAACGTTCCGCCCGGTTGTCATTTATAGTCATATCAATGACAACCCTGAATCACCCAGCTTCTTTTTCAGGGCAAATCTTAATTCCTGGGCCAGCAATTTTCGGTGCAAATCGTTTGACTGAATGGGCCCTAATAAATCACTCGGCATTTTGCCCTGATTGTTTTTGGCGGTGACATCCGCACCACGGGCCAATAACGTTCTGGCCGCAATTAAACGGTCAAAATCCTGGCAAACCCATTCAAATAACACGGGTTGCTTCTGGCGCAAATAGTCAGTGGCCTCCGTTGAATAAGGACTGCTGGGCAAATGATGGGCGATGGCACGATGCAAGGGGGTGTTTCCGCTTTTATCCGGCAAGTTCACATCAGCACCCTGATCAATGGCCTCGTTGATTAAAAAATTGACCGTATCGCTATCCATGGCCTGATAAAAGGCCTCCTCCTCATTCACCGGGCAATCAGCCAGTTGATGCAGCAGCGCTTTACCGCTTTTTTTGCTTTTCAAGTCAGGATCAACCCCTGCTTCCAATTGCTTCAAAACATGAGAGGCGTTTCCTTTTTTAACGGAGCGGTGCAAGTTGTGGGTGGTAATTCTTTGTTGAATACAGTCCAACATCAATCCTAGTCCTCGGTAAAATTCATCCCCTATATTGAATCATGCACGTTGATTGAAAACTTGCGTTTGGCTGGCCATCAAAAAAACTGTTACAGGGCTCCAAACCCAGCTTGCTAAAAGCAAGAAAGACTAATTCTGGTTAAAAGCTAAACTACCAGCTGAACCAAGGCGGATCGAGGGTCGGATTATCAATGCTAACGCCAATAGTGGTCAATCTTCCATTGTAAAAAAGGATAAATTGAACGGCTTTACCTGGCCCATTGGTAGTCCCATCTGTGACCTGACCATCGGGGTCCACATCAAACCAAACGCCGCCAGCTGTTGAGCCAAACGGGACACCATTATGTCTCATGATGGCGCCGTTATGTAAGCGAAGGCAGGTCCAGCCTCCACAAGAACGTGTTGTATTGGTTTGATAGGTATCTACAGCGCTGGTGGTGTCTACACTCAGGTAATTGATATATTGGCTCAAGCTCATCATGGTTGAGCCAGTGGTTAACCCGCCAGCTAGCTGATGCTGCTGATAAGCTGCGGAAACCATGGCGGCCACTTCTTTTGCTTTAGCATTATAAGTTTGATCCTGTTGCACGGAGAGAATTTTGGGAATGGTAAAGGTTACAATTACCCCTAAAATGGATAGAGCGATCAATAACTCTACCAAAGTAAAGCCTTTAAAAAACCTTATGGGGTTTCGGGGGGGGGGACATTAAACCCTTCCTTCGTCAAAAAACCTATTCCTATTATTATCGCCCAGATCCTGCAAAACTTTAGGTTTGGCTGGCCGTCAAAAAAATGGCTTCCTGCTCAACGGTTGGGAGCAATTTTAAACATTGGGAAGGTTTTATTTGTATATCAGTTTTATACCAACATGACGTCTTCCTGGACGTTCCCGGTTGAACCCAAAGAGGTGCTTTTTTATGCGCGGCAAGCAGTCTTGTTTTTTCGGATCTTATTCTTTCCTGTTAGGTCTATTGGGCTTATGGGTCGCTACCTGCCTCCCGGCGTTCTCTCAGCAAGCAGAAAGCGGATTTTTCTTTCCCCGGGACGAATTTACCCAAATCAACCCCACCTTGCCCAACGAACGCCTGAATTTTGAGGATGACAGTCAGGAATCTTGCTGCGCCAAGGATTACGGGGCCTCCGGCCAGCCAATAGGCAGTTCCAGCGATAGAGCCGCTGCCAGCGAAGCCTCCACCAACCGGATATTAGGGCGCTCCGAATTTGAGCGGGCCAACCCTCGCTATCTGCAAAACTCTACCCCGGCGCACATGGTTTCCTGTGAACGGCTTGCCGATTTTCCAGAACAAGCTGCCAACATGACCCCTTCCGCCAATTTTAACGATCGATCCGGCAAAAACACCTTGCCCATCGTTTCCTACAGCACCAATGTTTCCCAACGCAGGGGCGCCGATTACTTTTCGGACCCCAAAATGAAAAACACCAGTGATTTCCACGTGCAAACCATCGGCGGCGACAGCCAGGTACGGTTGCAGGACGTTCGCAGCTATTCCATTTGTATGGCCCGTGGCAATAACGTGGCCATGCTGGCCAACACCGAAGATGCCTCCATTATGACCTACAACGGCAGCGATCACCTGTACCTCTCTGGCAACAATATCAACATGTTCGTCCGCACCGGCTCCGGGGAAGATTTGATTGAACTGTATCAAGCCAGCCCTTCGGCAACCGGCGTAGGCTACACCGCTTTCAATATCTACAAAACGGCCATCAGCGGTGGCTCTGATACCGACACTCTGGTGATTAAAGGCACCCCCCAAGGAACCAAGTGGTGCCATATCGGCGGCTACCGGCTGCACGGTGAATATTTTTACGTGGTGGAGTTTGCCTTACCGCCCAGTGTCACCGAAGGGCCACGCCGCCAGCGGGTCAACATTGGTGAATCGATGGAAAACATTACCATTAAGGGTAAAACCTACCGCCTGAATGACTTTCTGGTACACGGAGAGCCGGTAGACACCGTGGCCTCAAGCATTCCCATTGGGGATGCGCTACCCAGAGTGGCCATCCGGTTCCCCAACCGCTAGCGCATCAAAAATCGTTAATTTCCATCGCTGGTGGCACACTTTCAATTTATGCTAAAAAGCTTGTAGATATCTTGCAAAAGATGGCTATGAGCTTTTTAGCATAAAGGCGTTTGATAAAACGGCGCACATACGGATAAAACCCTCTCCCCTCGTCCATCCCGCAGGGGATTTAGCCCCCACCGTGAGGCTCCAAAAATCCGAAGAGGAAGAAGAGAAAAATGACTCGGCTTAAAGGGTGTGAAGTCGGCTGCGAGCCTGAATGGCCCAGTCGGCGGCTTGCTCGGCAGTCTGGCCCAAGGCGGTAAGGTGGCCCATTTTTCGGGCGGGGCGGGCTTCCTTTTTGCCGTATAAATGCAAATAAATGCCCGAGCGCTCCAACGCACTGACCCAATCCGGCTCACCGGCCTCCCACAGGTCACCCAGCAGGTTTACCATGGCCGCTGGCTGGCGCAGGGTGGGATCGCCCAAGGGCAAGCCGCACACCACCCGCAGCTGTTGCTCAAACTGATCGCAAATGGCGGCCTCAATACTATAATGCCCGGAATTATGGGGCCGGGGGGCCAGCTCATTCACCAGCAGTTGGCCATTAGCGGTTATAAAAAACTCCACGCACAGCAGACCACGCATGTTGAAAGCATCCATAATGGTGCGGGTGTATTCAATGGCTTGGACTTCCAGCACCGCCGGTAAAGCAGCCGGGGCCAGCGTTACATCCAGAATATGATTTTGATGCCGGTTTTCCACCGGACGATAAGCCTGAAACTGGCCAGTATCCGAGCGGGCGGCAATTACTGAAATCTCACGCTGCAACTCAATAAAGCGCTCTAGCACACAGGGTTGGCCCGCAAACCCCTGATAAGCCTGCAACGCCTGGGCCTCAGAATCCACTCGGGTTTGCCCTTTGCCATCGTAGCCAAAGCCCGCTGTTTTTAAAACGGCAGGGCAACCAATGGTCTTCAGGGCCGCTTGCAAATCCTGCGGAGAGGTAATGGCATGAAACGGCACCACCGGAATGCCCAAGGCGGACAAAAACTGTTTTTCCCGCAAGCGGTGCTGGGTGGTTTCCAGCACGGCAGGCTGCGGATAAACCGGCACGTCCGCCTGTAAGGCACGTAAGGTTTCCACCGGGATATTCTCAAACTCAATGGTCACCACATCCACGCCCTGGGCAAAGCGTTTCAATGCCTCAAAATCGGTATAGGATGCGGTTATTTCCAGATCCGCCACTGGTCCGGCGGGGGTGTGTTGATCGGGCGAAAAAACATGCACCCTATAGCCCAGCCGCTTGGCGGTCAGGGCCAGCATTCGGCCCAGTTGGCCGCTGCCCAAAATGCCTAAGGTACTGCCGGGTAAATGGATCATACCGGCAAATGACGCCCCTGCAATACGGTTTCGGTTTGCTCTTGCCGGTAAAGCCTTAAGTTTTCCCGAACATCGGGCCGGGTATTGCCCAGAATGGCAACGGCCATGAGCGCCGCGTTGGTAGCGCCCGCCTTACCAATGGCCATGGTGCCTACCGGAATACCCGCTGGCATTTGCACAATGGATAACAAAGAATCCATGCCTTGCAGGGCCTTGCTTTCCACCGGCACCCCAAACACCGGCACCAGGGTTTGGGCGGCGGTCATTCCCGGCAAATGGGCGGCCCCGCCCGCACCGGCAATAATGGCCTGAATGTTCCGCTCCTCCGCCTGAGCCGCAAATTCGGCCAGCCACTGGGGAGTCCGATGGGCAGAAACCACCAGGCACTCATGCGGCACCTCAAAACGGTTTAAGGTTTCGTGGGCGTGACGCATGGTTTCCCAGTCGGATTGACTGCCCATAATAATGGACACCAACGGCTTGTCGTGATGCTTTTCACTGGAAGGAGCGGATTCATTCATGGCAATAGGCAACCTATTTTGCGGTTTGCAGCAACTTAGCGTTCAGCTTGATGGCAGGGCCAGCCAACGCCTTGGAAATAGGGCAGCCGACTTTGGCGGCTTCAGCTTGCTGGGCGAAAGCGGCTTCATCGATACCGGGGATTTCAGCTTCGGTTTCCAGCTCGATGGTGGTGATTTCAAAGCCTTCGCCTACTTTTTCCAGGTGGACGTTAGCCACAGTATGCACACGGGTGGGGTTGAACCCGGCTTTACTCAAACCAGCGGACAGAGCCATGGAATAGCAGCCAGCGTGAGCGGCGGCAATCAACTCTTCCGGGTTGGTTCCAGTACCGTCTTCAAAACGGGAAGGGAAGGAGTAGCTGCCTTTGAAAGCGCCACTGCCCAGTTCCACACTGCCTTTGCCTTCGCGTAAATTGCCTTGCCATTCGGCTTTAGAAGATCTCATAACCATCAGTTGTCTCTCCTCTCAACTTTGATAACGGCCTGATCTTATTACGAACCGGCTGACTTTAACAGGCCGCCCTCTTCAAACCCTGCTTTTTTCAACAATAAAAAGGCCCGCACAATGCGAGCCGGAACCCAATTACAATGATGAATAAAAAAGAGCGATGAATAAAGAGCGAATCAATAAAAGATGAGTCAATTAAATCCATAGCATCTGAAAAATCCTGAAGGAACTGATTGAATTCAATCGTTCAGGGCGCAGCGCCTGGTAAACTTTTTTAAACTCGCCTAGTGTTTCAATCCATACAGTGGGGGCGAATTGAGTTAATCTTAACAAAAACAATCATTTACCAGCCATTGCCAGGATGGACAGATTTTTCAAAGCCTCTTGTCCATCTGTTTAGCCTCACTCTACCCATATGGGGCATTGTCGCCGGATTCTCATATCCCCTTTATACATGGGGTTACGTTTTTCCCCTATTCGCAAACATCCATTGTGTAGTTGGGGACTGATTGGGTTTCTGTTATACTCAGCACATGACAAAAGCAGTAATTAGTGGCATTGGCCCAGACCAACCCGGCATTGTAGCCGCTATCGCAGACATCCTCTATCAACGGGGATGCAATATCATTGACTCTACCATGACCCGGCTTGCCCAGGAATTCGCGGTCATTCTGGTCATTTCAGCCCCCGAAGGCGTGGGCTTTCCCGAGCTTCAGAAAGAGTTCTCCCGGCTGGAAGAGAGCCATAACATGACTTTGGTCATCAAACCGGTTCCCGATAGCATCGAAATCGACTCTCATCGGCCCGAAAACCCCTACATGATTTCGGTGGCCGGACACGATCGGGTGGGCATCACCTTCCACATTTCCCGCAAGCTGGCCGAAATGGATATCAACATCACCGATTTGAACGCCCAGTGCATTCAGGGAGAAGATGGCCCGGTTTATATCATGATGGTTGAAATCGATATACCCGGCTCCATGGCCATTAGCACCGTACAAGATGAATTGCGAACCGTCGCCGAGCAAATTGACATGGAAATCCAGTTACGACCTCTGGAAGCGGTAGCCCTATAATCCGTCGGTGCCTATGAGCGTTTTGAAAGTATTAAAGTACCCTCATCCCATCCTGCGGGAAAAGTGTGAGCCGGTTACCTCCTGGGATAATCAGCTGCAAACGCTGATTGATAACATGACGGAAACCATGTACCACGCCTTTGGCTCGGTGGGTCTGGCCGCCTCACAGGTGGGGGAAACCACCCGGCTGATTGTGATGGACACCAGTAGCAAAACCACCCGAGCCGACTACAAGGTGCTGATTAACCCCACCATTGTGGAAGCCTCCCGCAATAAAACCATGCGAGAAGGCTGCTTGAGCTTTCCTGAGTATCTGGCCAATATTAAACGGGCCACCAAGCTTACCTTTACCGCCTTTGACCGGCATGGTGAACTGAAAACTTACACCGTACAAGGACTCGAGGCCATTGCCGTTCAACATGAAATTGATCACCTGGATGGGGTACTGATGATTGACCGCATTAACTCGCTGAAAACAGACTGGATTCGTCGGCAACCCAAGGGGGAAACCGCCGGAGAATTTACCGACAATGCCCCCACTGGCAATCTGTTTGAAGGGTTTCAGGAACCATCGGGAATACTGTCCCCGCCCATTGCGCCTGTCGCCTCGGGTGTGGCAGGGGCCTTAACCATTGAAACCCCCACGCCATGAGTGCTTCTTCTTTGATGATGCCCAACACCATGAATCTGGCCCACTGCATTTTTAAAGCCGCCCACATGGACCCCGACAAACCGGCCCTGATTTGCCGGGAAGGGGTCACCAGTTACGAAACCCTGATTGATAAGGTCACCCGGCTGGCGGGCGCCCTGGAGCAACTGGGCCTGGGTACAGGCGATCGGGTGGGCTTGCTGGCTTATAATACGCAGGCCTTTGTGGTTTCTTACTTTGCCCTGCTGGGGCTGGGGGTGGCTGTCATTCCGCTGAATACCCGGCTGACCGCCCCTGAAATTGACACTATTTTAGAAGATGCCCAAGCCAAGCTGCTAATTAGCTCGCTGGAGTTTTACGAAACCGTGACCCAACTGCAAGCCGATTGCCTGCGGGGCATTGTGCTGGATACCGATCTGCTGGCCTCAGAAAACGAGCTGGACCCCCTACTGGATGCCTTTCCGCTCAGTTGCGCCCTGTATCGCATGGATGAACTGCTGGATCGCGAGCTGGTGCCAGAGCATCCCTTGCCTTATCAACTGAGCCACGATACGCCAGCGGCGGTGATTTACACCTCTGGCACCACTGGCAAGCCCAAAGGCGTTATTTTAAGCCATAAAAACATTTACACCGACGCCATTGCCAACGTGCAGGTGATTGAAGCCGTCCCTCAGGATCGCTTTATTACCATTTCTCCGCTGTTTCACGTGTTTGGGCAAACCAACATTCTGGTTTCCGCCATGCTGGTGGGGGCCACCGTGGTGCTGGTTCGCAAGTTCAGCCCCAAAACGGTGCTGGATAGCATTGAACGCTATAAAGTGACCTTTATGGCCGCTGTACCCACCATGTATTTAATGATGCTCACCCATTTACGGGAAAAAACCTTTGATTTGTCCTCGTTGCGGGTTTGCCACTCCGGGGCAGCGCCCATGGCGGTGGAAACATTCCATGAAGTGGAGCAATACTTCGGCGCCCCGGTGCAGGAGGGTTACGGACTCTCGGAAGCGTCTTCTATTGTCTGCTCCAATCCCATGCAAGGGGTGCGGAAACCGGGGTCGGTGGGCTTGCCTTTACCCGGTGTGAAAGTGAAAATTTTGCTAGAAGACGGGCAAGAAGCGGCCCCCAATGAGATTGGCGAGCTGTATGTGCAAGGCGATATTGTAATGCTGGGCTATCACCAGCGGCCCGAGGAAACCGAAAAGACCCTGCTCAATTTTGCGGACGGGGTTTGGCTTAAAACCAGAGATTTGGGATTCAAGGACCCGGACGGCTATATTCACATTGTGGATCGCACGGATGACCTGATTAACATTGGTGGGGTCAAGGTGTATCCCCGTGAAATTGAAGAGGTGTTTTACAAACACCCCGCCGTTCAGGCGGTGGCGGTTACCGGGGTGCCTTCCACCTTGCACCATGAGGCCATTAAAGCCTTTGTGGTGGTGAAAGCCGGTTTAACTTGCAGCAAAGAGAGCCTGCTGGAATTTTGCCGCCCCTTACTGGCCGATTTTAAAATTCCCAAGTACTACGAGTTTGTGGACAGCATTCCTCAGGGCGCTACCGGCAAAATTTTGCGTAAAGACCTGCCCCGAGACATCTGTCAAGACATTTAAAATTAAAACAGGAGCCTCACCCCTATGGCCATTGCCCCCGCTTTATCCCCCGATTTTGGCCCTATGCAGGAGGAGCTGTTTCAGATCATCAAACGGCTGTCCATCAAGCGGGGAGATTTTGTGCTGGCTTCCGGTCAACGCTCTAACTACTATGTGGATTGCCGCCTGAGTACCCTGGATGGTCGGGGGGCTTATTTAATGGGGCATTTGCTGCATGAGCTGCTCGCCCCCTTGCACGTGGACGCGGTAGGCGGCATGACTCTGGGGGCAGACCCCATTGTCAGCAGCGTGATTTACCGCAGCGCTGAGGTGGGAAATCCAATGGCGGGCTTTATTGTACGCAAGGCAGCCAAAGGTCATGGCGCTGGCAACCAGATAGAAGGGCATTTGGCCCCCTGGATGCGGATTGCGCTGGTGGAAGATGTGGTCACCACCGGCGGATCGACCTTAAAAGCCATTGAAGCCATTCGCAAAGCACACCCCACGGTGGAAATCGCGCAAATATTCTCCATCATAGACCGCAACGCCGGTGGCAAGGAAGCCTTTAGTCGTCTTGGGATTCCGTTTCAGTCTCTGTACAACGTGCAAGCATTTCTTGAGGAATAAACCGCTGCCAGCCGCCATCCAGCTGGTTGATAAACTGATGAGCCGATAGCACGTCATCATCGGTGATGGGGTCAAACTCGGCCAGCCGGGTCAGTTCCTCTTCGGTGAGTTCAGGATCGGGGAATGGGTGCGCGTGTTGCGGCACTTCAACCCCTACCATGGCCACCCCGTTTTGCGTGTCGCACTGGTTGCAGTAGACATTAACGATATAGATACCCTCTTCCTGCCTTAAAAGTTGAATGTCATCGGGCGAGAAGGTATGCGAACAGAAGTTGCAGCGCATACGGGTAAAAAAGCTTTGGATCAGCTGGAATGCATCCATTATGCACCTCTCGATCTTCCATAGGACAAGTGCGGATTGTCTATTGATTATAGACCTTATTATGGGAATATAAAGGTGCTTTCACAAAAAAATAAGATTTGAGCCGATGTCCACCCCTACCGATTCTCCAAAACCCCTACAATTGCTGCATACGCTTGAACTGGATGTGAATATCTTTGACACGGACTGCTATGGCGTGATGTGGCATGGCGCTTACACCAAGTGGCTGGAGATGGGCCGGGTCAAACTGCTGGAAGCTCAGGGCTATCGGTTTTCCAAACCCGGTGAGGTGGATGGGTTTGTGTTTCCGGTGGTTGAACAGAACCTGAAGTACAAACGCCCCGCCCCCTATGGGGATAAACTGACCCTCACCACCCGTGTGGCCCTGCAAGGGTACAAACTGATTTTTCTGCAAAGCTTTCTCAGCCATCAAAGCGATCAGATTACCGTGGAAGCCACCACCACCGTAGTCACCGTGGATGCCCAGTGGAAGCTTCAGCGCCGTTTGCCGCAAAGCCTCAAAGAAATACTGGGCTTATAGTCTTACATTGAAGTGGTATCATTTTTTGGGGTTTTATAATGCCCTGGGCAAGGCGGGGAAATGCCTAGGCAAGCGCTCTGGCCAACTAAAGAGCCTGCTTAATGCCATGATTTAGCGCAAACAGGGTTTCGCCTTATTAAATTCAAGTGATATTTCAAGGACAAAAGGATATTGATATGCAAGTACAGCCCAATGGCCATGCTCCTGTGGCCAGACCACAACCCAATTTGGAAATATCCAAACGGATTTTAAATCTTTCCAAACACTTCAATTTCCCGGCGGATTATTTTGTAGACAACACAGACCATTTTTTTCGACAACCGCAAGCCCGACAACTTGAATTACTGACTGCCAGCCCTTTGGCCAGCAAACTGGTGGCCCTGCTCACCAAAATTGGCAATCAGCCCACCAGCGCCAACCCCAACCAGGAATTGGAGCGCAAAGCGTACCGAAGACAACCACAAAAGGCTGAGGCATTGGCAACGGCGTTGATCGAAGCAGGGGCTCCGCTCCAGATTTCTGATGCAGAAGCCTCCCCGGATTTAGACACCATCGACAAACGATTGCGTGAGGACATTGCCGAGCAATGCGAGCGAACAAAACTGAACCCAGACTACTTACAAGCTTTGCTCGTCTACAGTCCGTATCTGGTAGACCACCTGAGGCAACATAGGGGCACCAATATTCCGGCCCGTCTGCTTGAGACAGCGCCCAGTCATCTTCAACAAACAGCCATTGCCATGGCTGAAGTGGCGGACGAGGCCAATCGACGATCGATGGCTCGATTTAAAATCAGCGCCAAGGAAATTAGCAACCAAAAAGCAGAGCGGCTTTTATTGAACGCCGTTACGAAGAAGCATTTACAACAGTTTGACCCACTGCTGAAAGCCGGGGCCAAGCCCACCTTTAAAAACCCTCAGGGCTGGACCTTAGCCACCATTGCCGCCAGTGAGGCAGACAGCAAAACCCGCCAACAAATGGAAGCGCACGGCATTGTGAACCACTACCCCCAACTGGCCGCTCGGTTTGCCGAAGCTCAACTGGAACCAACGCAGAACTTTGAGCAGAAAAAAGAACGGTTCAAAGCATTAGGAATGCTACTGGGTTTCCATCACGCCGATAGTTAGTGGAGCACCCACCCTGTTTTTGCCTAACCGGTTAGCTTGGCCGTAATAGAGGGAGCGCCCTTGTGCTGGGTTTTGCCCCAGCGGGTGCGGCGCTCCTTTTGCCACAGCACTTTGATCATAGTGCCAAACACCAGCGGAATCCATTAAATGGTTAAATAAATGGCGGTGACAGCTGTCCACTTTAGGGCTATCGGTTTTCCAAGTCCGGTGAGTCGGATGGGTTTGTCTTTCCGGTAATTGACAAACGCCCCGCACCGTATGGGGATAAGCTGACCCTCACCACCCGTGTGGCCCTGCAAGGGTACAAACTGATTTTTCTGCAAAGCTTTCGCAGCCATCAAAGCGATCAGATCACCGTGGAAGCCACCACCACCGTAGTCACCGTGGATGCCCAGTGGAAACTATAGCGCCGCTTGCCGCAAAGCCTTCAAAACATCCTAAACGCTTGACCAAACCGCAATAAAAAGGGGCCTCCGGGTTTTGTTTCTAAGCAACCAGCAGCACTCAGCCAATGCTTTCTTGTGCTGCCTGCTCTCTGTCGCATTCTTAGCCGCCCCCTGACCCCCTTCATTCCCCTAACGCACAAGGAATGTTTTTTATTATGCAAGCACTACCCAATAATCGTAATATCCCTGCCCCTTTGGCCAGACAACACCAAAATCTGGAAATCCCCAGACGGATTCTAAATCTTTCAAACCACTTTAGTTTTCCCGACGATTATTTTACGCCAAACGAAGAACAGCTTTCTCAAGAACCGCAAGACAAACAAATTGAATTACTGGCTGCCAATCCCTTGGCCAGCAAACTGGTGGCCCTGCTCACCAAAATTGGCAACCAGCCCACCAGCGCCAACCCCAACCATGAGCGAGAGCTCACAGCCTACCGAAAACAGCCTCACAAGGCTGAAGCCTTGGTAACGGCGTTACTCCAGGCAGGAGCTCCCCTCGAAATCTCTGAAGCGGAAGCCTCCCCGGATCTGGACACCATCGACAGGCTACTGATTGAAGATATTGCCGAGCAACACGGGAATAGACCACTAAATCTACAGTATGCGCAAATCCTACGCACCCACAGTCCAGATTTGGTAGATTACCTGAGACAACACAGGGGCGAGCCCATTCCGGCTCATCTCACTGAGGAAATCCCTCCTCACCTTGTGCAAGCCGCCTCTGCCCTGGCCGAAATGGGGGAAGAGGTCAATCGCCAATCGATGGCTCGATTCAAAATCAGCGCCAACGAAATTAGCAACCAAAAAGCGGAGCAGCTTTTAGCAACTGCCGCCGAAGAGAAACACTTACACCAATTTGAGCCACTGCTGAAAGCCGGTGCCAATCCTGCCTTTAAAACCCAACAGGGCTGGAATTTGGCCGCCATTGCCGCCAGTGAGGGAGACCTCAAGACTACCCAACAGATGGAAGCACACGGTATTGTGAACCACTATCCCCAACTGGTGGACCGGTTTGCCAAAGCCCAACTGGCACCAGCGCATAACTTTGAACAGAAAAAAGATCGGTTCCACGCATTAGGAAGGCTACTGGGCTTCCATCACGTGGATAGTAGTAGGGAGCAGACCCCTCTTTTTTGACCTAATCGGTTAGTTTGGCATCGCCGAGCTTGGCCAAAACAGAAGGGGCGCCCTTGTGCTGGGTTTTGTCCCAGCGGGTGCGGCGCTCCTTTTGCCACAGCACTTTGATCATAATGCCAAACACCAGCGGAATCCATAAAATGGTTAAATAAATGGAAGTTACAGCCGTCCACTTGAGGGCCTCCCCCAAGGGCGGGCGGTTAAAGCGAATGATGGCCACAATAATGGCAGAACCAATGCCCAAACAAAAAATAGGCACCACCAGCAACGAGGAAATAATACGGGTGGAGGTGGGATCGGCCATGAGGATGCCCCAGCCCAGCTGAATGAGATCCATAGCCAGCCACAAGGGCAGTAAAAACTCTAAAAAGTAAGCCACCATATCCAGAGTGGTTCGCAAAGAGGCTTTGCGAGATTTCAGCAACGGCCCTGCATATTCCAGATAGCGGAACAAGGTGCCTTCCGTCCAGCGGCGGCGTTGTTTAAGCAGCCCGTTAAACTCCACAATGCCTTCCTCAAAAACCGGCACCTTGTGGGCAAAGCGAATATCCCAGCCTTCAATATGCAGGCGGGTGGATAAATCCAAATCATCGGTGAGGGTGTTGTTATTCCAGCCATTTACCTCTTGCAGGGCTTCCCGCTTTACCAGCTGTCCGTTGCCCCGCAGCTCCACTGCCCCCCGCACGCTGTCGCGTCCGTACTGAAAGTGGGCATCCAGCGAATATTCATAGTTCTGGCACTTAGTCAGCCAGTTTTCATTGCCGTTGGCGATAATTTTGCGGGCCTGCACCGCCCCCACGTTCTCATCGGCCAAAAATGGCACAATTCGCCGCAGGAAATCAGGCTCTACATAAGCATCCGCGTCAAACACGCAAATAATATCACCATCCGTCAGCCCTAAAGCCTCGTTGAGTACGGCGGGCTTACCCGGAATGGCATCGGCGGGGCGCAGGTGATAACGAAAGGGCAAGGGCAGGGTTTGCCCCAACCGGGTGAGGATAGCGGGGGTTTGATCGCTGCTGCGATCGTCCATCACCAACAGCTCGTAATCGGGGTAATCCAGCTTCAGCAAGTTCTGAATGGTGTTTTCAATCACCACCTCTTCATTGTGGGCGGAAATCACCACCGACACCTTGGGCAGATAATTCATATTCAGCGGCCGGGGGCGTTTGGATTCCATGCGCTTGTGATGCACCATGGCCAAGGTCATCAGCCAAGTGTACATAATCATGAACACCAGCAACAAAATCACCGATGAATAACGGGGCATGACCTTGCCGGTCAAAAAAACCACCAGCCAAATCACGGCAATCATACTCAGGAGTAGGATTTTTTCTTTCAACGGATGTTCCTGCCTGCTTCTCAATCTCGGATAACTTTAACCAGACCACTTAATATGCGGATAACCGATGCGCGAATTCTTTCAAATGATTCGCCGCCCGCTGCGCCCCATGAATTTCGGCGGCCATGGTCGCAAATTCCAGATTGCGGGCCTCAAATTGCCGGGAATCCAGCAGATGTTGAATATTATCTCGCAAAGCACGTTGGGACGGATCACCCAGCTCATGATATGCCATTTTAAGCGATACGCCTAGCTCACACATGCGGCGGGCATTATTTTCCTGCTCAATTTGCTGGCTATCCGGCACAATTAATGAGGGCTTGCCCAGGGTCAACAATTCCATGGCCGTGCTGTGACCGGCTTGGGTAATCACCAAATCCGCCGCCTTGAAATAAGGGGCCGCCTCTTTCACAAACGGGTGAATCCGAACGTTATCGGGGGCATACGAGGTGGTAAAGCTGGAAATAATGGTGAAATCCAGATGACGCATTTGCCGGGCTACTTCAATAATGGAATCAAACAGGGGACGGCGATACTCATGCCCGCCCAGAGAGGCCACAATCAGCGGGTTGTTGCTGGGCTTGGGAATGGCAATGACCTCATCGGCCTGCCAAGCCACCAAAGGCCCCACAAAACGGGTGCGTTTTTTAACCTGATAATTATCCGACAAATTGGGCAGGCACACCGTATTGGGCGGGCTGAAATCCGGAATTAAAATTTCCTCGGCGCTGGAAAGCCACAGTTTCATCACCCACTCAAACGAGCGTCCAAAAAGCTTAACCAAGGCCGAATCCCGCTCAAAAAAGGGATAAAAGGCGCTTTGATTGGTGAGTACAATACAGGGAATATCCAGACGCTCAGCGGCCAGCACCGGGGCAATACGCCCATCGGCCACCACCAGGGTGACCCCGTGCCGCTTAATAATATCCATTTCCTGCTGCACAATTTGATTGAGGCCCAAGGCCCTTGCCGGATTGCTGAGAATGGTCTTTCCTACATCAAAATGGCCTTCAGAGCCCACAAACTTGACCTCTTGAGAGACTTCCACGCAGGGGTACTCATAAGATCGAATGCGTTCCAGGGCGTAACTGTAGGAGGCCAACAGAATTTCACTGGGCTTGAAGTGCCGGGCAATGGCCAGCGCACGACTGGAATGGCCATAGCCTTCGCTGCTGACTGAAAAGTAAACTTTGTCCCTCAACTGGGGAATGGTTTTTTTTCGTTTACCAATTTGCAGCAAAGACATGATTTTTATCGGCTCTTAATCGGTTATAAAGGCCCAATAGCCCCAATAATAGCATTGGTATGCCAATCAGCAAAAACATGGCGCTAACGCCCACCTGCTCCACCGCCAAACCGGCAATGAGAACCGGCAGGGTTGAAGAGGTACTTAGAATGGTGAACTGTACCCCAAACACCTTGCCCCGCTTGTCTTCCGGAATCAGCTCCTGCAGCAGGGCCTGCAACGGAATGGCGATAAAGGCGGCGCCCACCCCCATTAAAATGGACAGGGCGTAGGTATACAGCATTCGCACTGTAAAGCGGATGGGGGCCAAATCCACAAACCCGCTGACCACCCGAGGCATATTGAACACATGATCCGCCGGGGAAAACTGGCCCACCAGAGTAAGCAAGGCCAAACACAGCCCCACGCAGATAAAACCGCCAAACACCATCACCCCTCGGCGGGCATGATGGAAGGAATGCCCCACCCAAAAAGCGCCTAAAGCCATGCCCACACCGCTAAAGGCGATAATGTAGGCAAACTTCTGGGCAGCCACCTGAGGATCTTCGTACAGGTAGGTTTTGGCAAAGCTGATAAACAAAATACACAGGGCCACCATGGCCGAAAACAGGGTGGCCAGCTTGAGCATGGCGTTACGAACCATGGGGTTATCGCCAATGTATTTCAAGCCGTCCTGAATTTCTTCCCCAAAGCGGGCAAAGGCTTCCCATAGGGTGGCGGCAGGCGGGCGGCTGTCATCGGCCAGCATACAAAGGGGCGGGGTTTTGACAAAAGAGAGAGACAGACTGGCCGCCAGAAACAGGCCGGTAATGGCCCAATGCACATGATTGAGCGAAAACAGGTTAATCAGCGGATCGCCCAGCGCAAAGCCGAAGATGACCGCCACCATCATGGTGGTGGTAAACAGGGAATTGGCCGTCAGCAAGGAGGAACGGCTGACAATGGTGGGAATGGTGGCCGCTTCGGCAGGCACAAAAAACTGGGTGGCCGCCGAAATTAAAAAGGCCACGTAATAAATGGCCCATCCGCCGGTGGCTTTGGCCGCCCAGGGAATTAAAGCCACCAAGGCAGCCCGCATCAGGTTGGTGGTTACCAACACCGCCCGTCGGGGCCAGCGATCCACAAAAACACCGGCAATGGCGGTGAGCATAATGGCCGGGATGGTAAAGGCAATGTAGAGAAAACTGCTATAGCGATCGCTGGGGCCAAAGTGGCTGACAATCAGGCTGATAAACACCACAAAAATAATGCGATCCGCAATTTGAGAGAAAATTTGCCCAATCCACAGGGCCAGAAAATTGGGATTGGTGAGTACCACCCGGTAGCCTTCCCGAGGGGAAAGCGCCATATCAACCAGATGGGGCGGAATATCTTCGGTGGACGGTGTTTGTAAGGGCATGCCAACATTTCCTGTACAGGGTGCGCTTGAATGTCAACGCGCAGGGCCAGTTTGCTTTTCTATTGTACTTCAAGCCTAGTAGGAGACAAGCAGGAAGCGGGAAGGGAGCGAATGAGACAATTCCAGTTGCTAACCCGGCTCCTCCGGCAAGCCCGGTTCTGGCGGAGCGGCGGCCAGAGACATTTCTAACAGATTCAACACCAAATCATAAGCGTTCAGGTTCTTTTCCACCACTTTTTGAAAGTAGTAACGCACAAACTTTTGGGCTTTATAAAAGTGAGCGGTGGTCCAGCCCGGATGGTGTGGGTTTTGCAGCAGCTTAAGCGTCGTGGTGGAAACATTCACCCATTCCTCTTGCCTCACGCCTCCGGTTTCAGCGGTGCCAGCGGCTTCAGACTGATACCGGCGTTTCAGCTCAGAGGTAGTAACCCCGCCCAGCTGGGCCGAAAAACTGTAGAACGGGGCGTCCCAATCCAAAGGCTGATCGGTAAAAATACAGGCGTTCAACACCGGGTGATACCCTTCCGCCTGCAACAGATCCATTTGAAAGGCCATGCCCAGCGGCACGATGTGAGGCTCATCCGCTTGATCCAGACCGTGCAGGGCGTTTTTAAAGTCGGCGTAAATCAGGTGGCTGTCGGCCTCGCCGGCGGTCAGGTTCACCAGCTCGGCAAACAACAGGGCGTAGGCCAGCTTGAACAAGTCTGAGCGAATGCCGGAAAAACTTTCCCGAGGCTGATACTGCACCAGCAGATCCAGATTTTTGCCCTTGGAGAGCTGCACTTCACTGAGGTTCAGCAGTTCACAAGCCCCAGCCAGTTTGCTTTTGGGCTTTTTAACCCCCTTGGCAATGGCCGAAATCCGGCCATGTTCGGAGGAATACAGGTGCAAAATTTTATCCGCCTCCCCAAAATCGTAGGTGCGAAGGCAAATTACATCGGTGGTATAGGTTTTGGCGGCAATGGGCGACAAGGGCAAGCCTTTACGTTGGCAATGGTGTTTATTGCCATTTTAGCACCATTAGCCAGCCAGCAAGTGGCCTGAGGATTCAGCTCAAAAGCCCCGAACCGATCGGGGCTTTTAAAGCTTGAAAAAAGATTTGAAAAAGGAATCGGGCTAGGCGTTAAACACCTTGGAAAGATGCAAATCGGTTAGACGTTTGTACTCATACTGGCCCACAAAGCCATCACCGGTGACATCCATCTGATTAAACATGCTGCGGGAAAAGCCAGCCTCTTTAGAGCCTTTAAACCACTTCTCCGCTTCATCAAATGAAAGCTTGCCATCGCCTTTTTTGTTTTGGCCGCCTTGTTTCAGTTTACCGGCACCATACGCTTTATTTTCAGCTTCGGCAATGGTTTTGCGATGTTTGGCTAAACTAATTTGCCCCGGCTTGCTGTATTGGATGGGTCGATTTTTCTGATCCTGGGCATTCAGGTTCAAGCCACCCTGAATTTCAGAGGTATTCAGTTTGCCATCTCTGTTTTTATCCAAAATATCAAACGAAGCTCGGGTATCGTTCAGGGCTTTGCTGTTGACACCCTTTTTGTTTAAACGGCCTTGCGCTTTCTCAAGATCGGCCTTGGTCAAGTCTTTGTCTTTATGAACGCCTGCGTTTCTTTTCCAGTTTTTGGCAATATCTTTGGTTTGAGACAAAGAATAATTGCTGCGGTTTAGGCCATAGCTGGTCATAGGGTCAAGGCTCCTTATAGGTTCGTGCGATAGGTTGGCATCAGGGTGATTCAGCCGGATGATTGGAGGAAAATCATCCAGCGGATTTTTGATGGTTCCAGACTTCTCTCATAAAAATATAAAAACAATAAACAGAATGAAATTGTCTTTTTACCCAACCACCGGGCAAACCGCAGTCAAAACCACCCAAACCCCAACCCCGTGTTTTACAAACGCGCCAGCCACTCTGTAAGCAGCTTGGGCAAAGAAAGCAAACGATAAAACCCCACACGCTTTGCACCCCGCAACATCAGGGAGGAATCAAGCAATTAAACCACCCTCCCGCAGACATGTAGCCCCATCTAAGCGGCAAACCAAAGCAACGGGCTGTAGCCATCGCCTCCCGCAGGTGGATGATGGCCCCGCTTTTACCCTTCTTTTTAAACCCGTGTTAAAACCCGGTAAACCAAGGGGGGTCGGGGTAACTGGGATAAATAGCACCCCCAGTGTTAACAGACCCTGATATCTGCCCCCAGGATTTCAGCCGCCCATCGTAATATACCCAACCCACTATGCTTTTGCCGGGTCCATTGGTGGTGCTGTCGGTTTGTCGCCCATCGGGATCGACATAAAAGAATATAGCGTTGGTGGTTCCCGTCCCCCCAAAAGGCTGGAGATGATTGTAAAGCAAGATGGCCCCATTGTGCAATTTCAAACACCGGTATGTGGCACAACTATGAGCGGTAGCCCCATGCCGACTATCTATCACAGTGGTTGCATCGGTGGTTACATAATTCATGTACGGGGTTAAATTCCCAATCGTAGTGTCTGTGGTAACGCTTGGGTTGGCCAGCCGGTACTGCTCGTAAGCGCTGGATACCATAAAGGCGGTATCCCGTGCTATGGCGGTGTACTTGGCGCTTAAAGTGCCGTTGGGCGGGTTTATCAGCTTAGGAATGGTAAAGGTGGCAATAATGGCCAAAATGCCCAGGGTAATCAGCAGCTCCGCCAAGGTAAAGCCTGTTTGGCGCTTTTGGGGCGGTAAAAAAACACGCATACACCCATTTTTCCTATTCGTTCAATACCATCTCCTTCCATTATCGACCACAATCCCCAAAACTGAAGATACCGCAGCGCAAAAATTTTAAACGCCTTCCTCCACACTCAAAAGGCGGGGCGAGGGGTTCAGCCATGATTCGATTCGCCCGCACAGGCCATGCCGCTGGCATCTGGCCGGGGAAGGCCTCAACCCGTTTCCGCCGGATGACCCGCCAAGTTTATAAAAAATAGTGGCAAGTTTGGGGGCTTTGTGGTTTTCTTATAGGCATCATGTTGAACTTTGCCTTACATCATCAGCCCGTCCATTTCCATCATCATATGATGGTGGTTTACGGCATGATTGACGGCAGCGATTAGAAAATCTCACAGGCTTAGCCCACAAACGATTTTCAATCCGCACCCAAAATTACAAGAACCGTAAGCCACCGAGTTTACGGTTCTTTTTTCGATGGCATCAAATTTTATTCCAGAGGTTTTAACCACTACCATGCAACCCATTGCACAAACCCCAAAACCCTTAAAAGCTCCTGTCCGCTTCGGTTCCACCGGCGGTAGCGGCGGCATTGGCGGTGTTACCGGCGCACTGGACACCGCTTTCCAGCTTTTCCAAAACAGCCGGGGCAAAGAGATGATTATTGAGGACGTGGTGGGCTTTGGCGCGCTGCGAACCGGCATGGACCTGCACCGCAACAAAATGTACGGGGATGATTCCTGGAACGTTCCCGCCGCCGCAGAGCGCTTTGGCCGTGAAATCAGCTCCATTATTACCGATAGCGTGCTAGGCGGGGTGATGGCCTGGGGGATGAGCAAGGCCATTTTTGATCGCAAAAATCAGGCTTTCAGCAAGGAATTCATTCAATACCCCTCGCTGGAGCTGTTTCAGGATATCGTCAACGCTGAAACCTTAAAAAGCGCCAAAAACCCGGAGGCGGCCCAAAAAGCGTTTATTCAGGAACTAAGCAAACGCCTGCCAAGCAGCGGAGACTCCCAAGCCCGTCAAAACGTGCTGAAAGTGCTAAAAGCAGCGTGGCAATTCAAACCGGCAAAGCGCAGCGCTTTTGAAAAAGGCACTAGTTGGCTGCGGGCCAACCCCAACGCCGAAACATTCAATCAAAAAGCCAAAACGCTGGTGGAATCCTTCCAAAACGGCAGCAAAAACTTTGATTTGAACATCAACACAAACCTCAACCCCGCCATCAACGCCAAAGCAAAGGCAGGCGGCCTGCCCCAAGCCTTTCAGGCCAACGACTTGCTGGATGACGTGAACCGCTTTGGGCGTTTTATGGAAAAAGCAGGGGCCAACAAAGCCACAGACGCCCCACTATGGCAAGAAGTGGCCCACAAAGCCATCACCAGAACCCGCACCGCCAAAAACTGGAGCATTCCCATTGGGCTGGCCGCCGGAATGGGAACCACCTTTGTGATGCCCTTTGTCAGCAACTACATCACTAAAAAATGGTTTAACATCGATTACTTTCCCGGTGAAACCAGCCTGCGGAAAAACCAGCCCCAAATGGCCCCCACCGCCAACACCGAACCCAAAAGCAGGCTGGAGCGCTATTTTCCGTATGTGAAACAGGCCACCCAAAATGGCAATCCGCTGCCGCTGGCCTTGGCTTTAGCCCCACTGCTGGCCGCCTTTGGCTGTGTGGATACTTACAAGCTTAGCAGCAGCCCGCTGAACAGCTTGATTAACCCCATTAAAGGTTTAAAAAACGGCACTTTAAAAAAGTTATTTGATTTCAGCAAGGCCGCTCCTTTTACCTCTCAACAGCAAATGGCCGCCATGTTCGCCTTGCTGATTACCTCCCGTTTGCTCTCGTCCCGCAGTGACAACGAGTATAAAGAGCGGGTTCTGGATTCTGCCGTGGGCTGGGTCGCCTGGATTGTGGGCACCCCCCTCCTGAAAAAGGGCCTCTCCAAGCTCTCTCAGCACAAAGAACTGTTCAACGCCAACGGCAGCCTGCAAAGCAGAGAAGCCCTTCAGGCTTTTAGCAGCAAGGCCCTGCCTGCCCAAATTCGCATTGGCATGACCAGTACCGTGGCAACCATGGGCATTTTGGGGCTGGGCGCCCCTTATGCAGGCATTAAACTAACCCAGTGGAACGAAAAACGAAAACAGCTCAAAGCCGCAAACCTACCCCCCATGGCCGCCCCCCTGCAACGCAAAGGCCCCACCGCTTTTCCCACCCAAAGCCCTGCGGGTTTATTTACCCCTCCCAGCCCGTTGCCGGTTGCGCCCTTCGTGTTTGGTAGCCCCCAAGCGGCCACCTGGAGCAATTACAGCTGGCAGCAACCCCAAAGCCGTCCATAAAGGTCGCCCCTAAGAAAGAGGATCTTCTGCCTTCCTGCACACCCTCCATACTCTCTGCCCCAAACCGTTAAGCTGATTGACTTTGTCTCTCAAAATCTGTATCTGAAAAAAAGATGAACGCTATACGCTAAAAAGCCCCTCATTGCTGAGAGGCTTCTTAAATTTTGGAGAGAAAAGTGATGAGACGCCTTTGTTAGATGGCAGCTTTCACTTTGTCGGCCAGCAAGGCAAAGCCTTGGGCGTCACGGGCGGCCAAATCAGCCAAGAACTTACGGTTCAGGTTGATGCCCGCTTTTTGAACGCCGTTGATAAATTTACTGTAGGACATGCCATGCTGACGGGCAGCGGCATTGATCCGGGCGATCCACAAGCGGCGCAAATCACGCTTTTTGTTACGACGATCGCGGTAAGCATACTTCAGGGACTTCATGACCGCCTGATTAGCGACCTTGAAGAGCTTGCTCCGGGTGCCCCGGAAACCTTTGGCCAGCTTCAGAATTTTCTTATGGCGCTGGCGGGATACAAATCCTCTTTTAACACGCATGATTGAGCTTCCTTACGGTGTATGTGCTTTGATGAAAAGAACAGAGACTGGATAAGGGGCTGTTCGGGTCCCCCTGCCTCTCAACCAGAGAGACGGAATGGAATGAAACTAGCGAGAGTACTTGGGGTACGGCAGTTCCAAACGGATTTTCTTTTCGTTGGCGGTGCTGATCACCACGTCCGAATTGAGGCGACGCTTGCGCTTGGAGGATTTGGTCACGTTTAAGTGGCCTCGAAACGCTTGAGCCCGCATCACTTTACCGGTAGCGGTCACGCGGTAGCGCTTGGCACCCGATTTGTGGGTTTTCATTTTGGGCATGACTAACTGATCTCCTAATGGGTAAAACCAATTTCAGTAAGTGGGCTTCGATTGACTGGGAGGTGAAGTATCAAGAAACAGGCAAACTGGCGAAAGCCAGCGGACTCATTCTTGCTTACTTCTTTTTGGCAGGCCCGATAATGATGGTAATCGTACGGCCTTCCATGCGGATATCCCCTTCGGGAGAACCGAATTCTTGCAAGTCTACTACAAACTTTCGGCCCAGCGCAAATGCCAGATTGGCATGCTGCGTTTCCCGTCCCTTCAGACGGATGGTGCATTTCACCTTGTTTCCGGCTTCCAGAAACTTGGTGGCATGATCTTTTTTGGTGGCGTAATCGTGATCATCAATCCGCACGCTCATCTTGATCTCTTTGACCTCGACGACATGCTGCTTTTTCTTGGCTTCACGGGCTTTTTTGTCGTTTTCGAACTTGAACTTGCCAAAGTCCACCAGCCGAACCACCAATGGGGCTGAATCAAAGCTCATTACAACCAAATCGAGGCCACGTTCTCTCGCAAGGGCTTCAGCGTCTCTGCGGGGGATGACCTCGTTAATTTCGCCGTCAATTAAACGGACTTCCATAGCCCGAATATCGGGAGTGAGAATTTGCGGCCCTTTATTAACCTGCCGCTGGGGCGGAAACTTGGAAATGGAAAGTTCCTCCAACTTATAAGAATCGACTGACTTAAATGGTAAAAATATTTAGAAACCATTATAACGCCGAGCAAAAAAATTAGCGAATATGCGGAAGGGGGGACTTGAACCCCCACAGCTTGCGCCACATGCTCCTGAAACATGCGTGTCTACCATTCCACCACTTCCGCAAGGAGTAGATGACGGGGATGAGAAAAGTAATGTAGCCTAACGGAGCCTTCAGATCAAGGGGGCAAGGGCAGTTCAAAGCAATATTCATAAAATTGTTTATATTGGCTCATGTAAAAACCGCTCACCCGTAGCCATGCATAACATTAATCCATCGGTCTATGCGGGCTGGCCGATTCCTGAAGTTCCAGAATGAGGGATAACTAGATTGGATTTTACGAAGGGTATACCACCATTGTGTGGCCATAAAAAAACAAACAAAGGCCGCCCAGTAGGGTACAAAGTGGCTGAGGGAAAGCCCAGTGGCACAAAATTGGCCGCCATCGGTTTTATACCAATGCGGGGATCAAACCAAAATAGCAAACACACCCCATGGCCCGCCCCCCCCCTTTAAGAAATATGAAGACCGCATTTGATGAGCCTATTGAGCAAATCTTCAAAAACAGCAGCCGCAGCGCTCGCCCCTGAGGCGATGCAAGTGGCCGTGCGCGCCTCCAACCTGAGCGCCACGTTTCCCAGCCAATGCGCGGCGCCGTTGCTGGCCGAAATTCTGGGCGTTAATCAGGATGCCGCCAAGGGGCAAAGCATTGTAAGCGGCGATTGGGCCTTACAGGACAAGCACTGCAAGGCCGCCTTCGATTTTGAGCTAGCCGAAAGCCTGCCGGAAAGCGTGGATCAGGTTTACAGGGCCGTGCATCAGCTAACCGGCACCACCCAATGCGTTATTTTACTGGCCGATGAGCAAACCGGCCTGTATGCCTTGCTGGAAGACTTACAAACACCGGGTGGCAAGGTTCACGAGCTTTCCGGGGCCGATGACGAACTGCTGGCAGAGCGTTTGAATGGATCTCCTGTTTCACAGGCTTACTTTTTGCTGGAAAATGGGCAGGCAGGGCTGGTGGCCATAGGCGGCCCCCGTTTTTCCGCCCAGCAACAAACCCTGCTGGATTTGCTTTGCCCGCAACTGGCCGCCAAGTTAAGTCGCTTTATGCGATTGAGGCAGTCTCAGGCCCTGCCCTTTGTGCAGGGGGTGGTTTTGGAACTGGCCTCCAGGCTGGTGACTGCCGCCGATCGGGATGCCATTGTGACCGCCGTACTGGATATTTTAGCCCGCAGACTAGGCTTTGACGCATGCCAGTATGTGGGCTTCAACCCAGAAACAGGCTTGGGAGAAGTGCTTTATGACGCCCGGAACACCGGAAGCGCCTGTAAAGTAACCAGCTACAGCCATGCGGGGCTGGAAGGCAAGCGGCGTAAAATTAAAGAGTTTTCCAATCTGGTGGGGCTGCTGTCTTCGATGGCCCGCAACCGGTTTTACTTGCACCTGAACGGCAAGAAGCTGGGGGACAGAACCCTGGGCGATATTTTTGGCATTCGCAACATTCAATCGGCCCTACTGTTGCCGGTGGTGGACTTGGCCACCGGGGAAATTCAGGGCACCTTCAACCTGTTTCATACCAGCGATGCCCTGATTGGCAACGAAAGCCGGGAAGCCTCTCAGGAGGCGGCTCAGTTGGCCTCTCAAGCCATTAGCAGGGCCTTGGTGCTGGAAAAAGCCTTGGCCATGGCCTCCAGTGATGAACTGACCGGGCTGATCAACCGCCGGGGTTACTACCAGCGTTTTGAATCTGAAATAGAGCGGGCCAGACGCCATCAAACCCCCTTGTGCGTGGCATTGATGGATGTGGATCACTTTAAGCATTTTAACGATACCTACGGCCATTTAAGCGGCGATTTGGTGTTGAGGGCGCTGGCCGAACTGTTCACCCAGAATTTGCGACGCAGCGATGTGATTTGCCGCTTTGGCGGTGAGGAATTCGCCATTTTGCTGCCGGATACCAGCCTGAAATCGGCGGTGGAGTTAATGGATCGACTACGCCAGAACGTAGAAGCTTTAGAATTAAACGGTTTCAACGGGGAGCCTTTGAAAGTGACCATCAGCGTGGGGGTGGCCGCCGTTAACACCTTGCCCAAAGCCAGCCCACACCGCTCAGAAATTTCGGATACGCTGGCCTTGGCCGATGAACAGCTTTATGCCGCCAAAAACAACGGTCGTAACCGGGTTTGCTTTGTGTCAGAGCAACAGGAAGAACACGAAGCCAGCATGTCCCAAGCCGGGTAATCACAGCGCCTGACTGATTTCAGTTTTGAGCGCCTAGCTGATTCCGGTTTTAAGAATATCGTGCATATGCACCGCGCCAATGGGCTGCCCTTGGGGAGAACAGCTAATAAGGGCGGTAATTTTATGTTCTTCCATCAGGCGCAAGGCGGTCACTGCCAGTTCATCCGGCTCAATTTGCTTGGGGGCACGGGTCATCACCTCTGCAAGCGCAATGCTGCGGGGATCGCTGAAGCGGGTTAAGGCTCGCCGCACGTCTCCATCGGTCAACACCCCCTGCATCACGCCCTGTTCATCAAGCACAATGGCCATGCCCATTTGCTTGCGGCTGGCTTCCATCAAGGCTTCCAGAAACGGGGTTTGCAAGGAAACCAGTGGCAGGCGATCGCCGGTATGCATCACATCGGACACCCTTAACAACAACCGCTTGCCCAAATTGCCCGCGGGGTGGAACATGGCAAAGTCCTCTTCCGAGAAGCCACGGCGCTCCAGAAGCACCACGGCCAGAGTATCGCCCAAAGCCAAGGTGGCGGTGGTACTGGCGGTGGGGGCAAGGCCCAAGGGGCAAGCTTCCTGACGCACCGCAATGTTCAGGGTCACATCGCTTTGCTGGGCTAACGTGGACTGGAGATTGCCGGTCATGCCAATTAAAGGCACCCCAAAGCGCTTCACCAAGGGTAAAATCCCTAAAATTTCGGGTGTTTCCCCACTGTTGGAAATGGCAATGACCACATCCTGTTTCATCAACATGCCCAAATCGCCGTGGCTGCCTTCCGCCGGGTGCAGAAAATAGCTGGGGGTGCCGGTGCTGGACAGAGTGGCCGCGATTTTTTTACCAATCAGGCCGGATTTGCCCATGCCGGTAATGATTACCCGGCCCTGGCAGGCTTCCATCAGGGTAATGGCTTTTACAAACTGTTCATCCATCTGGGCTTTCAGGTCTTCCAGCGCCTGAATTTCAATATCCACAATGCCACGGGCTCTGGACAGCAATAAATCCCGCCCGGATGGCGGCAGCGGTTCAGCGCCTTGGGAGGCATCCAGCATTTCAGAAGATTCGGAAAGCGATGAAGCGGAAATATGAGACATGCAAGCGGCATCCTGTTGATGTACGGTAATTAAACCCAGTGTGATTCTATCATTGACCGGTGCAGTGGCCCAAGTCCATTTATTGGCCCTGAAAAATTGATTGGCCCTGAAAAAAAGAGGCGATCAACGCCTCTTTTTTAAAACATCAGCACCGAACCCGAATTCTAGAATTCCAAATCCCGTTTGCGTTCGTGCTTGTCTGTTTTTTGCAGAATTTTAATATGCTCAACATCTACCCAAGGCTCATCCAGGGCGGTGCTAAACTGGGTGCCTACCATCTGAATCTTGTCGCCCGTCTCCAACTCCATCACTTCGTTGCTTCTCTTGCGGGGGAAGAAGAGTTTTAACTCCGACAGCGGGATGGTGTGCTGGGTCACATCGGGGCGCAGAATGAAAAAGCTGACGTAATCCCGAGAATCCCGAAACGCTTTTTTGTAATCCAGACCGGTATCGGCAAAACGGTTAAAGGTGCCTGTAAAGGTCACTTTCTGGTTCAAATGCTTACCGGGGGTTTTCAGCAAATCCAGGGTTTCTACCTTGGTTGCGGTGGCCAAACTGGCTTCAATTTCTTTATCCAGAGCCGCCTTTTCTTTGGCCGCCTTGGCCTTGTCTTCTGCTTTAACAGCCTCATCCTTTTTAGCGGGGGCCGGTTTAGCAGGGGCGGACTTGGGGGCTTCTTTGGTTTGCGGAGTGGCTGCGGGTTTTGCAGCGGGCGCGGCCGCCATGGCCATGGTTGCCGAAAGCGCCAACAAGGCGGACAGCATCATGGGGAAAACTTTTTTGGTTATTAGGCTTTGCGTGAAATACGGTTTCTGCATTGGGGTTCCCATCCTATTTGGCTCTACGAACGAATGACGGTTTACGGCCCTGCGGCAACCGGACATTGAAAACCTACCTCCCGGTTGTGGACATGGCCCTATTCTACCTCTTATTCAACTGGATTGGTACAGCGGCCGGTAACTCCGTTTCCGGGTAAAGCACCTGCCGGGTGGGGGCGGTTGGAAAGGCCTGCGCCGGTGCTTGCGACTGAGGCTGAGCAGGTTGCACAGCAGAGGGATTTTGAATAATAGTACCCTGCACCTTCGTTTCCACTGCCAAGGCTTGATTCAGGCTATTGGCCAGTTCAGCGGCGGTGTTGGCGGTGTAAAACTGCCCCTTGGTGGCCAACGCCACGCATCGCAATTGCTTGACGGCGGCATAATCCTGAAGACCCAGCCCAATCACGTTAATTTTAACGTGAACGCCCATTTGCTGCATTTTTACAGCCACATCACAGGGATCTTCCCCGCAGGTTTCAATCCCATCGCTAATTAAAATAATGGATTGGTTGCCATTGACCGCATTAAAATCCTCGTGCAAGGATCGCAAAACCGCATAACTAATGGGGGTGGCCCCGGTGGGTTTGAGGGCAATCATTTTGCTGGCGATTAAATTGCGGTTATTTTCGCCCAAAGGCACCAGCAAACTGGTGGCCTTGCAAGCCGTAAACTGATTGGCCGAATTGCCATAAACACGCAACCCCACACGGGTAGAAGGCGCGATATTTCTAAGCACCTCCAGCACGGTTCGTTTGGCGGCCATCATTTTATCTTCGCCCCGCTGCTCAATGGGTTCCGACATGGAGTAGGAGGCATCCAGAATGATCATGACATTTTCAGGCCCCCCTTGCTGAGAGGCCCCTTGCCGGTTTTGTTGCACGTTGCCGGTAATGGGGGCTTGCTGAGCCTGAGCCGAAGCGTTGAACAGTTCTCCCAGGGCGGAAACGCAAAACCCGGCAGCCAAAACCAGCAACAGGCCATACAGCCCCGCTTTGTGTTGACGATGTCTGGTTTCTGATTGTTTCACTTGCAGTGTCACTCTGGCCCCAGCGCTTGGTAATGGATCACTATCATCCTGATTTTCCATGACGCAATTCTCCCCCTACAGGTTCCGGTTAGCCTCAAGCACAACAGTCCTGAGCCGTGGAACTCACACAATCACAATCCCGATTCTCCAACATCATCATAGCAGGCCGGGAAGCCCAGGGGTTTTAGCTCGGGCAAAAATAAGCAAAAAAAAATCTCTTGCTGTGAGGGGAAAAAAATCGCAAGAGATTGGATAGAGAGAGGCAGTATTATTGAATGAGATTAGGTTGTTTTGGTGTGTTTTTCTTTGCACTTTCATAAATCCTCCTGAACCTGAGAGATTGCCTAAACCTCAAAACATGTTACATAAATTTACTTTTATATGAACTAAAATATGAATCAACAAAATACAACCCGCCCCACAGCCGGTTATCCCCGCTTTTATCCGGTTTTTTATTTATTTTTTGAAGCCAAAGCTTCTCGAATGCGGATTACATCCTGAGAATTAGCCTCGCCCGGTCGGGCCAGCAAATAGGCATCCAGCGAGCTTCTGGCTTCCGCAAGGCGATTGAGCCTGGCCAGATACCAGGATTGCAGCATCAGGTATTCCGGCTCTTTTCGATCGTAAGTAATGGACTTTTGAATGTCCTGCAAGGCGGCATTGTAGTTTTCCAGTTCCTGATAGACCAAACTGCGCTTGTGGTAAGCCCGAGGGTCCTTGGGCTCCATTTTTACGGCCTGACTAACCGCCTGTAGCGCTTTATCAAACCAAACCCCGGCATTGCCGCCTTCCGCCTGTACCTGCTTTCCCTTTTGATAATAAGAAACGCTCAGGTTGAGATAACTTAAAGCCATGCCATCTTTTTTAGCCTGAGCTTCCAGCCGCCGCAAGCTTTCCGCTGCCGCTTTGGCCAGCAATTTATTCCGATTGGGATCTGTGGGCCGACTGTCAAGATCCAGATTGTTAATATCGGCAGGCAGGGTGTACAGCTTACGCAAGGTGTTCATGTCTCTTTTAGAAGGCTGCACCACCTGCTGGTTGCGGGCGAACATAATGTCACCGGGCTTCTCGCTATGGCCCAAAAGCCCCAAACTGTGGCCCAGTTCGTGAATGGCCACCGCATAAATAATATCTGCGGTTTGGGCTTTGCCCTGAATATCAAAGGTGGCAATTTGCACATCCATAAATTCAATGCGATCATCCCGAAGCTTGGGAATCATTAAGCCTGCGGTGTAAGCCGTGCCGCCATCACCGCTGTGTCCCTGGGTATCAATGGCATTGGTCCAGCTAACCCGTATATCGGCTTCTTCCTTGCGGTTTACCAGCACATAATTTAACTGATGCCCCAGTACCCCCACCCACACATCCAGCCCTTTGCGGACCTGACTAACAAAGGCCGGTTGAAAATTGCGAATGCCAATAGGGGTTTGCTCAATGTAGACCTTCAAGGGCATTTTAGAGAGCGCCCAGCGCACTCGCCGCCCGTTTTCGGTAATGGCATCCAGATAATCCTCGCCTTGAATCAATTCCCCCTGGTACTGATCCTTCACCGCCCCCAGGCCAGAACCGCCCGTTCTGCGCCAGCCATTGTGGTTCTGGCTATCCAGATACCCTCGCAAATTAGTCAAGCCGGTTCGGGACAGCCTTGCGGCCTGAGAGTTGGGGGCCATGACCATAATTTTCTGATATTCCGCCTGCGCCTCAGCCAGCCGGTTCAGTTTCAGGTAGGAATCGGCCAGATAGTAATGAGCGTTGGGGTTTTCCTCATCCTGAGCCGCCGCTTCCAAAAAGTAGCGAGAGGCCGTGAGATAGTCTCCCTGAGAATAAAAAGTGAGCCCCAACTGGTAAGAATCCGCATAGCACAGCAAAGAACCGCACCATGAAAAACACCAGGCCAAAAACAGCCCTACTAACAAGCCCGCAAGCTTGTTACGAAACAACGGCAAAAGGGCAAATTTTTTCATTAAAAATTGTTTAATCCCATAGCAAGCATTTCATAGATCCAAACCCTGTTTCGTCCGTGGCCTTCAAAACTGTAATGACATTTTGGGAGCCAGCACGGCAAACACCCTCCCATTTTCTCACCGCTGCCCCCAGCGGGGAAGTCTGCCCCTTTTAAACACAGGCCCAAACGCAGGCCAGTTCAGCCAAACCCCACTTTAAAGCCAGGAGGCGCATTGAATGCTGACATCACTTTCCGGTAGAATGCCGTTAGCGCTTCCAGTGGAACCGCCCGCCAAACCGCCATCCAAACAAAGGGCCACCGCCATGTTTAAACGCAGCTTTTTAATGGTGCTTATGATTGTATCTCTGGTGTTTGCCTCCGCATTCGCTTCCCAGTTGTGGATCACCCGCACCTTGCCCTCCTCCCACGATCCGGGACTGAGCATTGACCAAGCCTTTAAAACCTCCAAGGTGCCTTTGCTGGTTGAGTTTTATAGCGACACTTGCGGCACCTGCCAAACGCTGACTCCGGTTATCCACGAGTTGCAGGCAGGCCCTTACAAAGACCGGCTGACCTTGGTCATGCTGGACGTGAGCGAGCCATCCAATCAGGAAATTGCCAAACTGTTCGGGGTAGACGCCTTACCCGGCGTGTTCATTTTTGACCATCACCATATGAAAAAATACCCCATCAAGCCTGAGAACTTTGTGTCTAAAGGCACCTTGCAACAGGCCATTGATGCGGCCTTATCAGAAACCATGAAACAGGCCAGCGGTCGATCCGCCACCTCTCAAAAAGTAGCCTTGCGCTTGGGCCAGTAAGCCACTGGCAATTCAGGGCTACCCTTTTCAGGTCAGCGGGACGCATTGCGCCATCCAGAAACCAGCCAGCCGCTTTCTGCTCCACCCCTGTTGAGAGGCAAAAAGGGGCTAGCAATATGACGTCATGGTTCAGTCAAAAAAATCAGTTTAAAAATAAACAGATTTTCAACCTCAGCCTTATCCGTTGTCTGGAGGAGCCAAAAGCCCTGAAAATCCAAAAAAAGCGGGCTTATTGTTCGCATTTCAAAAATAGACGGGCGACAAGCTTCACTTTTGAGCCATTAGGTCGGTAATAATCATGGAAAGGCGTTCAAACCAAAACCATGAGATCGATCCTGAACCCTGATCGTAAACTTTGTTAAACCCATCCGTTCCATCAAGCACAAGCATCCAAAGCCACCACTACCCATGGCCGACAGAAGGCCAAGCGCCCCAACGAGAACTGAAAATGGGGCTAAAAACAAACTCAACCTTAAGCGTCTAATGCCCAAAAGCCCTTCCTATGTGTACAATAGACAAACGAAGGATCAATGATTCCAACATAATTATTTTTTAATTTAATACTATATATAAAGAGTCGGCTCATCAACCAGCCAGGAGGGAACAATGAGTAAAAATGCCGTGATGACCCATGAGGTTGGCCTCGGGAACTCTGTGTTCACAGAGATTTCAAAGGACTTTCGCTGCACCCTCAAGGCCGTAAAACATGTGTTAGGCGACAAGCATATGATGACCACCATGCTATTGCATGCCTGCGTTTTCCCCACCGATCGCATGAGCCTTAAGATGGTGTGGGATCAATTTGGCTCCCTGCCCGTGGCCCAACGCGCCGATATTTTGCAACAACTACGCAATCGGGCTTTATAACGCACGACGGCAACAAAATAGCGCCCAACGCGTCATTGTCCCTATTAAAAGGGGGGCAACCATATGGCTCAAAATTCACGCACCCAAAACAGTTTGGGCGGATTGATTTTAGGGGTATGCCTACAGGTGGCATTCATCACGTCGTGGCTAATGCCCCACAGCGCATCAACAGGGCCTGCCTCAGCCAGCCACGTGATCGCTCAAGCCACTAGTGGAAACATCCCATCCGCAGGCACCATACTGGGCTGGGAACTCAACATGAATCGCCAGTACACCGAGCGCCTGAACGAGAAAACCCTTCTTCAGCAGCAAACACCCGCTGAAGAACCGCCCGTAATTTACTATGACAATCAGGGGCAACAGCCGTCTCCCAACCAGCCACCCTATTTGCTCAACCTGCCCAGAAACTTGCGCAATTAAGCGCTATTGCAGGTTGTACAATTTTTGAATGGTCTTCACATCCCGGTTCGATAATTCAGACACAATGGGATGGGTGTACATAATATCGCCGGGATCCTTGCTGTGGCCCCAAATGCCAAGGGCATGCCCCAGTTCGTGCAAAACCAGTTTACGCACCTGCTCGCGGCGGTTATCCAGCGTAATGTCAGTATTCGGCTCCCCGGTATTTACCACAATGGAAACCCGCAGGTTTTTCATGGGATCTTCGCTACTCAAGGTTTGACTGTTAAAACTGGCATGTCCAATGCTGGCATTGGCGTCCATGAGCGGGCCTTGTTTCAGGGTAATCACAATGCGGGCGTCATTCGGGTAGCCTACCTCCCGAAACCGCAGTCGCCCCTGACTGGCTTGGGTCCAGGTGTCAAAATTTCTGTAGATTTCAGGCGTAAAGAGGGTTTGGCTCTGATCAGACATGGCCACAAACACCGGAATGGGCATTTGCCAATCTCGCCACACCAAACGCTCGCCTCTGGATTCCTGGGTGGTCAAGGCGTAATAATCCGGCTCCTTGTTGGCTGATAAGCGCCGTGCGTCAAAATTGCGAATTAACTCCACAATTTGCGGATCGGGGTTGGATGACAATTTAACGTATTCCCGGTAATGCTGATAAGCCTCTACAATTTTGCCCTGTTTCTCCTGAATGACCGCCAGATTAAAGTGCAAAAGCGGCTCCTCGGGGGCCATTTGAATGGCCTTGCCGTAGGTATCAATGGCATCCGTCAACAAGCCCTTTTTTTCCTGCAAATTGGCCAGATTGTTATAAGCCGGAATCAAGAAAGGATCGATGGCCAACGCCTGTTTGTAGTCGGCAATGGCCTCGGTTAGCTTATTTTGATGGGTGTGATCAATGCCGTTGTTATAGGCCTGAACCGCTTGCTGGCGCTGAGCCTCACTAATTTTTTGCTGCTGCGCCCGAATTAACTGGTTGACCCGATACTGTTGGCTAGCCTTGGGGGGCGGGTTGGTGTTCAGCTGCTTTTCCAATTGATTCAGCCGTCTCTCCTGAGACAAGCTTTGGTATTTTCGCCCCAGTAAATTCATTTCCACCGTATCCAGGGTTTTATCGTGATCCGCGTCCTGTCCAAAGGCAGCCGCAGCGCCTAAAATCAGGCAGCACCCCGCCAAGCGTTTCAGGCACGGTAAGGCACGAAAAAAACCGCTTACAATCATTGTAATTTGGACACCACTTTAGGGTTTGACGGAAACAAAACCACATACTTCAGTGGATTCTTTTCCCCGGCGGCACCTTGCGGGGCTGGTTCGGCAGCTTTATTGGGAGCCGCTTCAATTTCAGCGTAGCTGATTTCCATGTAAGTTTTCAGCGTGTCGTTGGCATCTTTGGGGCGATTCATTTTTTTATACAACAGCGCTAAATTGTAGTAAGAATCCTTATTCCGGGGATCGGCCTGAATGGCTTTTTTGTAAGCGGACAAAGCGGGTCGAGATTTATACTGCAACTCGTACACAAACCCCAGTCGGTTCCACAATTCAACGTTTTGAGGGTGATTCTTCAAAATTTGCTGGCACTGGGCAATGGCCGCATCGTACTCCTGATTGGCCTGCAACACGAACGCCAGATTTTTTCGGGCGGTCAGCAACCGGGGATCCAAATCCAGGGCATGCTGATAGGCGAATTTGGCATCCGTGCGCTTGCCGCTCATTTCCAGAATAAAGCCCATATTATTGTAGAGTTCCGCTTTTAGCTGATCGGTGGGGGCTTCCTGAATGGCGTCCAGAATTTCCTGTTTGGCTTCAGCCATTTTGCCCACACTCAGAGAAGCGATGGAGGCATTGGAATTCACCTCGGAAAAACCCATTTTATTTTTGGTGCGTAGCAGCGCAAACTGCTGGTGGGCCTCGTTATACTGACCGGCCAGCAATAAAATAATGCCATAATCGTTGACCAGCCCCACCGTTTTCAACTGAGCGGCGGCTACTTCATAATAGCGGGCGGCATCGGTATATTGGGCTTTTTCTAAAGCCTGATTGCCTTTGGTTTTTGCCATTTGGGCAATTTTTAATAAAACGGTTTCAATCGCCTTTCGATCAGGGGCGCTTAGCTTGGGTTCCAAGGCTTTCAGCTCCAGAAAAGCGTTGGCCTGATAAGGATCTTTTTTCAAAATTTCAATATAAACGTTGCGGCTCTTTAAAAAATCACCATTGACGGTATAGGTGCGGGCCAAGCCCAAAGAGGCCACCAGAGGGCGCTTCTGCTCAGGGATGCTTTCCAGAATTGAGATGGACTCATTATAAAAACTGGTGTTGAACAAAGATTGGGCCAAGCCCACTTTGGCTTCCAAATGATCGGGAACCGCCAACAACACCTGACGCCATTCGTAATTGGCGCTAGACCAGTCTTTCAGCCGCATGGCATCCCGTGCGCTGTTTAAGCTGGTTGCGGCATCGGCAAAAACAAGCGGCGAGGTTATGTTGAGAGAAACCAAAATGAAAAGCAGCGCCAGTGCTAAAACACCGTATTTCTTCAGCATTAGTAGGAATTTCCTCTCATGCCGTACAGCGGGAAGAAGGGAAAGTAACTTTGATAGCCACCCGCATAGGGCAGGTTAAGCTGGCGATCCCCGTTGTTTTGCAAGAAATAACTCACATCCACATACTGATTATCGGGCGATTTATACTGCATGCCCACCAAAAGCCCATTTTCGAAAACAAACACCGTGGCCGCCCCACTCTTGTTTTCATCGAAATAATAAAAGTTCACCACCGGCGGGTACATTTGCTCAGAGCGCACAATTTCATCCGGCGAACGCCCCAGAGACATGGTGACATCGTTAAATGAAGATGAACCATAAACCAGATTTTGAACACTGCGCTCCGCAGACCAGGGGGTGGCGTTTTGCAACGCCCAGGCTGGCACAATCAACAAAAAACCCAAAGACAGCACAAGGGCTGCCAGTGAGAAAAATAGTTTTATTTGCGTCAACGGTTGCTTGATCAAGCGAGTAAACCTCTATTGCTTGTGAGGAGATGAAGCGGAAGCACTGGTAGCTATTTTACCGCTACGAGAGGAAGAGGCAGTGGCCGTTTTAACGGTGCTGGCAGGATTGGCCAAAGTCACCGTATCAATTTCAGTATAATCGTTTTTCAGATATTCAAATTGACCTTTAACCCAGCCTTCCCGGCCGTTGGACATAATAATTTTGACCCAACCGGAATTGGTGTGTCCCACATAGCGGTACTCTTCACCCATGGCGGTGGTGCCTACTTTATCGCCTTTGCCCAGCGGTTTGGAATAAACCAGCGCATCGGCCAAAGCCAGCACTTTGGGGGTGGCCAAACTGGCCTTGTCAGCCTCAATCTGGTGCAGGCCATCCTTCAAACCTTCCAGCTTGGGAGAGGCAGAGGTCGCGTAGTTGTAAGCGTTCAGGCGAACCACTTTGCCTTGCACATTGGCCCGTGCGTTTTGCTGATTTTGAATGCTGCCAAATACTTGGCGCTCGTCCATCATGCGCTGCTGACGAATATCATCCAGCTGATTGTTGCGGGGGTTGGCAATGATATCAGGAATTTTACCAAAAGGAATGGTCAAGCCACCTTGCATAAACCAGCTCATGGCATCGGTTTTGCCGTTGACGCTATTCAGGTTTCCCAAAATAGGGTTGTTGTTCAAGCCAAACTGCAAACCGAAGTTAGAGCGGCCCAAATTGGCGTTGTTCAGGTTTAAGGGGTTACGGGGCAACACCAGGGCGGAAGTACCGCCGGTGGACACAGATTGGTTAGGGGTGTTGACGTAAGTCTGGTTGGCGTTCTGGTTTTGGTTGCTCAGGCTGTTTTGGTTTGCGTTTTGATTGCCGCTCACGTTACTGCCATTGGTACAAATCCCGACCCCATCACACACAGTGTTGTTCAGGGTATTACCGTTATTGGCAGGAACAGTCTGAGCCCAACTGGGAACCGTGATACTCAGCGATAAAGCGCTGACCAGAATCAGCAATTTGGATAAACCCAAAAAGGCTTTGGCTTGATTTTGAAAAACCGGGGTGGTCATTGGCTTGGATGCTCCTGGGCTGATCACAGACTGACTCTGGCAAAACGTGAACAAGTGAATGAAAGGGGTGAAACCCAGACTCCGGGCCAAAGCCCAGAGTCTGGAGTTTCAAGGTTTCAACTAGAAGTTGAAAACGTTTTGGGTAGCGTTCATATCACCGGTTACATTGGAACCATTTTGGCCAATGGCGGTGGTGTAGAAGCTAGCGTTGTTCATGGTGCCGCCAGCAGCGCCGTCGAAGCCATCAGCGTTCACGAAGATGGAGTTGGTCATGTTGCCAACTACGCCGAAGGAATCGTTAGCCAAGCCGTTGTTGGTGCCCAGGTAAGAACCGGAACCAATTACGCCATTGCCGTTCAACTGATCGCCGTTCACCAGGTTGCTGTTGTCTTGCACGGAAGCGTTAGCAGCGTTCAAGCCATCGCCAATCACGTTGTTCTGGAAAGCCAGATCAAGGTTGGTGCTGCTGTCGTTGTTGCTGTTGTTGGTGGACAGATCTTTGAAAGAGTCTTCGATAGCAACATCGGTGTTAACGCTGTTGTCGCTGTTGTCGCTGTTGTCAGACAAATCTTTGAAAGAATCTTCAATAGCGACGTTGGTGTTGCCTTGGTTGCTATTGTTGTTCTGGCTGTTGTTTTTGAAGGAATCTTCAATAGCAACATCAGTGTTCACGCTGCTGTCGTTGTTGCTGTTGGTGGTGTTTTGGCTGTTGTTCTTGAAGGAATCTTCAATAGCGACATCAGTGTTGTTGCTGTCGTTGGTGCTGTTGTTAGACAGATCTTTGAAAGAATCTTCAACGGCAACGTTGGTGTTACCCTGGTTGCTGTTGTTGCTGTTGTCGCTGTTGTTGGACAGATCTTTGAAAGAATCTTCAACGGCAACGTCAACATTGGTGTTGCCTTGGTTGCTGTTGTTGCTGTTATTGGACAGATCTTTGAAAGAATCTTCAACGGCAACGTTGGTGTTACCCTGGTTGCTGTTGTTGGTGTTATCAGTCAACGCATTGTTGGAGAACAAGTCGTTGTTGTTAACTTGATCGTTGTCCTGGCTGTTGTCTTGAGCGCTGTTATCGGTCAAGGCGTTGTTGGACAAGATGTCGTTGTTGGACAGAAAGTCAACGTTGTTATCGTTGACCTGGGTGTTGGGGGAATTGTTCATGGAGGCTTGATCATCGGCGAAAACACCAGCGGTGCTTACAACAGCCAAGGACAAAGCCAAAGCAAATAATTTATTTTTCATGAAGAAGTACTTCCTTCCAAAAGAATGACTTTAACTAAAATTTGACTTTAACAATTTGGTACTAACCTTTTCCATAATGACCCCTGAAACCCAGCTGTCAACCGCACTTTGAAAGGGTATAACTTATATATAGAGTCAAATCCAGAGAGTTTGAACGGTTATATTTTAAAAAAAACCAACCCCCAAAAACCCTCACAAAAAAAATTTAAATCCCAGCTATTAACCAAGCAATTAAAGGGTTTTCAGTATGTTAAAAAAATAAAATAAAAAATTAACCTAACTTTTAAATTCCTGACGTAAGCATGTAAATAAGACTTGTAAACTCAAAATTGAATTTGGCTTTTAAGTTAAAAACCAGGTTTTTGTAAAAATGAAAAAATGGCTTAATCGCTTGGATGATGACAAATTGAAGACAAAAGGGACCAATATACATTTAAGAGCGCGAAACGAAACCGAACGGCCCATACCCAAATTACCCGAAAACGCCCTGAAAAAAAGATTGCCCGGCCATCACTCAAGCCCAACCACAGATGCGTTTCATTCAGAAAAACCGATGATACGCATGAGATTAAATAAAAATAAGCTACAAAACTTCGGTTTTCCGCTGAATCAGCACACAGCCAATCACAGTCATGATCGTAACCGGCATCCAGGCCAACAGGGTCAGGTAAGCCGGGAGGGGCATGGTGCTAATCAAGTCGAACCCACTGGTTTTACCGATGTTTTGAAACGTGTTATGCAACATATAAAACAGAAACAGCACGATAATGGCGTACACAAAGCCTCGGTTACTGCCTTGACGGGGCGGCGTAATGGACAACGGCACCGCACTGAGAATAATGACCAGACAGCTCAATGGCCAGGTGAGCTTGGCCCACAACTGCAGGTAGTTGCCACGAGGCACCTTGTCATTTTGAGCTTCCCGCGTTTTAATAGCGGCCAGCATTTGAGAAAAATTTTGTTGCTCAGAGCTGATCCAGGTGCCATCCTGACGCTCTCTCTCAATTTCGGCCAGTTTGTTATCCTTGCTTTTGTTTTTAATTAAATCGCCCAGCCGCAAGCTGCCCAAGTGGCCGCTACTAAACTTTTGCTCGTCAATTGAGCCATCCTGCTCCCGGATAATGGTGTAATGATTGACGTTTTCCAGGCTCCAGCCATCGTAAGCATCTAGCGTACCCGAGCGGGCCTGATAAATTTGCATGGCGTTGGGCTTGGACAAGTCCAAAATGGTGGTGTCTTCCAGATGCTGCCCCTGATAGTTGCTCACATAAATCATCTGAGTCAGGTTATGGCCTTCATCAAAGGTGTTGTAGGTAAAACTGTTGCCGTTGGCGGGCAAAGTGGTCTGGCTAATGGCCATCCGCTTCATTTGGTCAGTTCTCTGGTTGCACCATGGCACCACGTAATCACTCAGCCAGTAGGCCATGCCACTGCACATGAACCCCAGCAGCAAGGCGGGGGCCATAATGCGCCACAGGCTAATGCCGTTCATGCGCAAGGCCACGATTTCAAACTGGTTGTTCAGCTGGTTAAACACCATGAGCACGGCCAAAAAGGCGCTGGCGGGCATTACCAGGGCGATGGATCGGGGCAATTGCAGCCCCACCATGGTAAGCAGGGTGGTAAAGGGAATGCCGTATTTCTGAACCTCACGGATAAACTTGAGCAAGGTGTCCGAGAAAAAAGCGACCAGGGTAAACACCACGATTCCCAAAAGAAAGTAATCCAGCAGTTGGCGAAAAATGTAGCGATCAAGCAGTTTGGGGGCCATTAAAAACCTTTACCTTTGTGTAAAACGCGATGCGCGGAACCGAAAATGAGCGTGTGGGAGAGGGTTTAGCCTGCTTTTTATAAAACGGAAACCCGTTCAGCGCACCCTGCTCCAACTGCCTTTATGATAAAATCAAACGCATCGAAAAGCAAAGATCCAGTGGCCTTGCTGCCTGGTTTCGTTAAATAGAAGGAGTCCCCATTATGGGAAATGTTTTAAATGTAACCGATGAGAGCTTTGAGCAAGAAGTCAAAAAATCCAGCGTGCCTGTGCTGGTAGACTTCTGGGCGCCTTGGTGCGGACCTTGCCGCGCGTTGGCCCCGGTCATCGAAGAGCTGGCCACCGAATATGACGGCAAAGTGAAAGTGGTAAAAGTGAACACCGATGATTCACTGCAAACCGCCCAAAACTACCATATCAGCGGCATCCCCACCTTAATCATCTTCAAGGATGGCGAGCCGGTGGAGCAAATGGTCGGCAACCACAAAAAATCCACGTTGGCCGAAGTGCTGAACAAGCACCTGAGCAACTAGTTTTTTTATTTCCAAGCAAAAAGCACGGCCTACGGGTCGTGCTTTTTGGCTTCAGCCTGAAATCCAGCCCCTATGAAAAAGGAAAGCCTATGCCTGGGCTTTCCCTGATGAATCACACGAAATTGGAGAATAAATGAATAAAGAAGTCTGGTGGCTCTAACAACTTGTTTTGAGTCCACACAGTTGTAATACCAATGTCCGGGATTGGCCAAACCCCGGATTAAGGAATATTAAGTCTGATTTTTTACCCTTAGACGTTAGGCCGAGGTGGGCCAGACTGCGGGGCAGCCTGTGAAGCGCTTGTGGGCTGTTGCATGCGCTGAACGTCCATCATGGCTTTAAACCCGATGTAAACCAGTGAACATTTTTTGGCAGCAGGCAGATACAGGGCGCAGTCGTTGGTCAGGCACAACTCATCCACCGAAGGATTGCGGATACTGAGGATGGGACATATAGGCGTGGTAGCGGACATGGAAAAGGCCCTTCTGCTTGCGACTCTTCTTAATTATGAGAAGCGGAGCAACGGGAGGCATCCCTTAAACGCATGAGGCGCTTTATTTACCGCCTTCACCCAACAGCCGGTGAATCCAGGAGAACAGGCTAGACAGCTCAAAGGGGCGAGGCAGGTATAAATCGACCCCCGCTTGCAGCACCCGCTGGCGGTTATGCAAACTAGAGGCACAAATAATAATAATTGCGGGATAACGCTGCCGGATTTCTTCGGCCAGCCGCAAGCCGGTTTCCGCTTCATTCACCAGCGCATCCAAAATCACCAGCCGAAACCCCTGATGGTCCGGCCTTTCTGACAGTCGCACACGGGCATCCTCGGGATTGCTGGCCAAGTCCACGGTGTAACCTTCCATTTCCAGCGTGGTTTTTAACAGATAAGCCAAGGCCGCATCGGTTTCCATCACCAAAATACCGGGCTTAACACTAAGAGAAACCGCCTCCTGACTGCCAGCCAGTCGCAGCCGGTCGCTTTGCCAGCCGGAACCGGGCCTCATGCGGGCCAGTGTCTTCATTTGCTGACTGGCGTTAAACAGAGACATAAAGGAATCAAAGGGTTGCGTCTCGGTGGAAGCAATGCCAATGCTCAAACTGAGCAACGGCACCCGACGGCTGATGTTATCGGCGATCACGGATACCATATACCCTTGCTTGCGGTCTTTTTCAGAATAAAAATTGGGGGCCACGGTTTCAAACTGACGGCAGGCCAAAGCCGCTATTTTATCGGCTTTATCCGGGTGGGTGGCGATTACAAAATGGTTTTCATCGCTGTGGCTAATGAAATCCGGCATAATGACAATGCGGCTGAGCATGGCCGCCACGCTTTTCAGTACTTGCCGAGCAGGTAAGTCGCCGTACACTTCGCTGTACACCTCAAAATAATCCAGCTCAATGGTCAGCAAGGCCACCGGCTTATGCTGATTGAGGCGCCGCTGCACAATTTTATTGGTAAACTGCAGGCCGGGAAGCTGGCTGATTTCATTGGCCGTAAAATCCAGATTCCGCCGCAAATGCACCAGCAGGCGAATGCGAAATTCTTCTGCCGATAAATGCGGCCCAAAAATATCATCGGCCCCCTGAATCAGGTATTGAATGCGCTGCTGCTCGTCGCCCTCGCTTTGCACCACCAAAATGGGGCGATACTTTAAGCCCTGCTCTCGCAACTGAGCGCAAAAGGCCAACACCGGCTGGCCGTGCGCTTCCAACTCATCGGCAAACACACAAATCAAATCCGGCATTACAGTTTCCAGCAAGGGTTGAATGGCCGCCCCATCCTCCCCCAGCGTATCGCTTTGCAGCAGGGTCAGCATGTTTTCATGCCCAAAGTCCTGCATCATGGCCTGCGCGTCATGTTGCGGCGGCTTGCCCACGAACAGGATGACCTGAAAATCGCTCATCCCTCATCCTCCGGGGCATGCAGCCGGTGCCGGTGAACGGCCTGGCGCTCCGGGGTAGCCGCTGGAAAAACCACGGTAAAGGCGCTGCCTTTGCCCGGTGTACTTTCGGCCCAAATTTGCCCGCCCATGGCCCCCGTAATTGATTTGGCGATGTACAGGCCCAGCCCGGTGCCTTCCACCTCTTGCTTCAAGGGGTTTTCCACCCGGTAAAACTGGGTAAAAATTCGAGGCAGTAAGTCCGCCGGAATACCCGCCCCCTGATCCTGCACCACCACCCGCACCAAGCCGTCATCCTCCGGCAAATACTCGGCCTTTACGCTCACTGGCTTGTCCGCCGGGGAGTATTTGGCGGCGTTGTCCATCAGGTTAATGAACACCTGCTCCAGCTTATCGGCATCTGCCCACAGCTCAATGGATTCCGGGTTGACACTCAATTCAAAAACCCGCTGGACTTTGGTTTTGGAAAGCGCTTTGGCCTGAATGCTTTGGGCCACTTTTTCCAGTAGTTTTTTAAGCGGAATGGGCCGGTAGCTTAAATCCATGCGGCTGGCCCCCAGCCGGGAAGCGGCCAGCAGGTTCTCTACCAGCCGAATCAGGCGATCGGCCTGATCTTTAATAATGGTGATAAAGCGGCGCTTTTCCTCATCCGGCAACTGAGCGCCGTAATGCAGCAGGGTATCGGCAAAGCCTTTAATGCTGGTTAAGGGGGTCCTAAATTCGTGGCTGACCGTACTCACAAAGTCGGTATGGGCCTGCGTGAGGATGGTGTCTTCCGAAAAGGGATCGATCAGGGACAAAACCCCCTCTTCGCCCAGACGACTGTGCTTGATTTTGACCTTAAGTTCCTCCACCGCCCCATTTTGGGTGAATACTTTCAAAAAACCACTGTGAACCTCGGAAATATCCCCGCTTTGCAGCCCCAAACACAAGGCGCAATCCACTTTAACGGGCGGCTGAACGATTTCGGTAAACACATTGCCTGCCAATTGTTCAGCAGCGGCCCCAATTAAGCGCCCCAAGGCGGGATTGGCGTAAACAATGCGGCCATCCAGCCCGCACACCAAGGCCCCAGAGGTTAATGCCTGTAATAAATCCACACCCGTTCTTTTTTTCAGCATGGCCTCAACCACAATCGCTCACCTCAAGCCCAACGCCCTGTTTAAAAGCACTCAGTAGCGTCTGTAGAATTTCTCCGGCCGGGCCTTGCAAAAAATAGTCCACCACAAACGGGGTTAGGGCGCTCAGTTCCGGGTTCACCTCAATCACCGTGGCTCCGGCCTCTTTGGCCACCTGAGGGATACTGGCCGCCGGATGCACCACCCCAGAAGTTCCCGCAATCAGCATTACATCCGCTTGCTGGGCATCGGCAAAGGCCTGATTCAGAATAGTTTCTGGCAACATTTCGCCAAACCACACCACATCGGGGCGCACCCAGGCGTTGCAAACCGGGCAATGGGGCGGCGAAGCATTCGCATCGGCCAATAAGTCCAAACTAACCGGATGGTTTCGATCCAGGCACTTATAGCGAAAAATATTGCCATGCAGCTCCAGTACCCGCTGGCTACCCGCCCGCTGGTGCAGGTTATCAATGTTTTGGGTAATCAGCGTAAAGCGCTCAAAGTGGTTTTCCAGCTCAGCCAAGGCAAAATGGCCCGCGTTGGGTTGAGCGTCCCACACCGTATTGCGCCGAAAATCGTACCAGTCCCACACCATGGAGGGATTGCTCAAAAAGCCCTCGCGGGTGGCCAGATCCTCGGCCCGGTAGTTGGCCCACAGGCCGGTTTGGGCGTCTCGAAAGGTGGGAATGCCACTTTCTCGGGAAACGCCCGCCCCCGTAAACACCACCAGCCGACCTTGAGACTGGTGGCACGCTTGCAAGGCTTCTACCGCTTTTTGCAACATGGCTAAATCCGCCAAAACATTCGCCAAAGGAAAACTCCGTTTGGCATTATTTTACGATAGAGGGCCCCGATCGGAACCGCCTTTTTCCGCCTGAGTTTGAACCGCCCGCACCGAACCGGCCAAGGCCCCCATAAAGGCCACCGATTCATAAGGCAGGAACAAGGTATTGGCTTTCCCCTGAGAGACTTTCTCCAGCGCTTCCAGATACTTGACCTGCAGCACTTCCTTGGAAGGGTTGGCATCCTTGATGGAGGTGAACATTTTGTACACCATTTCCGCTTGGGCGGTCTGCACACTGCGAATGGCCAGCGCTTCCCCTTCCGCTTTTTTAATATAAGACTGCTTGTAGCCTTCCGCTTCCAGGGTCATGGCCTGTTGAACGCCCTCGGCATTACGAATGGCGGCTTCCCGCTCCCCTTCCGAACGCAAAATGGCGGATTGCTTTTCCCCTTCGGCGGTGAGGATCATGGCCCGTTTTTCCCGCTCGGCCCGCATTTCCTTTTGCATGGAATCCACAATATCGCGGGGGGGATCGATGTCCTTCACTTCCACCCGGTTTACCTTCAGGCCCCATTTGCCGGTGGCTTCATCCAGCACATGCTGCAGCTTGGAGTTAATCACATCCCGGCTGGCCAGCGTGGCATCCAGGGTCATTTCCCCAATAATGTTCCGCATGGTGGTCAGGGCCAGCTTTTCCACGGCGGTAATCAAGTCCACCACTTCATAGGTAGCCCGTACCGGATCGGTTACCTGAAAATAAATGATGGCGTCAATGTTCATGGTTACGTTTTCTTTGGTAATTACCGGCTGAGAAGGCAGGTTATACACCTGCTCCCGCATATCCACGGTGCGCATGGTATCCAGAAAAGGAACCAGCAAACGAAGACCCGCATCCTGAGTGGCCAAATACTGACCCAGTCGCTCCACCACCCCTACCGTGGACTGTCGCACAACTCTGACCGAGGTGCCAGCCACAATGAGCGCGAAAATAAACAGAATAATGACTAAAAAACCGCCCAATATTTCCATGATCTCAACTCCCTATGCCTTTTTTAAATTTTAATTTTTAAATTTTAATTTTAAAATAATTTTAAAGGGTTACTCAAAAATCAGCGGATGCTTTATTGGGCCTGGAGAGGCCCCACCGCCAATTTAGCGCCATCCACTTTCAAAATAATGGCCTCTTGGCCTGCGGGGATGGTGGCCCCGTTTCCATCCGCCAAATAAGCGCTCCACAGTTCACCCGTGTGGGTCACTTTTACTCTGCCCTGATACTTATCCACAGCCTCCAGCACGTACACCGTGGTATTTAGCAACGCGGATACATTGGAATTCATGGCGGGTCGACTGCGAACATTAAACATTTTTTTCAGCAAAGGGCGGGCCATCCAAACCAGCAGCAAGGAAACCAGCACAAAAATGACCGTTTGTGGTACCACGCCCGTCACAAACAGGGTAGCCACCGCTGTAACCAGCGCCCCAACGGCAAAAAAGCAGAAAAAGAAGCCCACCGTAAACACTTCAATAATGCCTAATAGCAGCGCAATGACCATCCAGGTCAACATGTCTTGTGACAAACCCAATTCCATAAAAACCGCCTTCACCCGGAAGCATCCAACAACTTGTTTTATTGTAGCCGATGAGCCCCGGCCTTAATTACTTCAACTGGGGAGCCTGCGTTTTTAGCAACGGAAAGCCCAGCGCTTCTCGCTGTTGTACGTACAGTTTGGCCACTTGTTCGGCCAAGCGGCGAATCCGCAAAATGTAGTTGGTACGCTCATCCTTGCTAATCACCCCTCGGGCATCCAGCAGGTTAAAGGCGTGAGAACATTTCAGCACATAATCGTAAGCGGGCAGCACCAAATCGTGCGCCAGGGCGTTTTCCACTTCACCCCGATACAGATCAAACAACTGCATCAGCGTTTGGGGGTTAGACACCTCAAAATTGTATTTAGACTGCTCAATTTCATTTTGCAGATAAATATCCCCGTAGGTCAGGGTATCGTTCCACTTTAGCTTGTACACGCTGTCTACATCTTGCAGATACATGGAAATACGCTCGCAACCGTAGGTAATTTCCACGGCAGTGGGGGAAATATCCAGCCCGCCTGCCTGTTGAAAGTAGGTGAACTGGGTAATTTCCATGCCATCCAGCCACACTTCCCAGCCCACGCCCCAAGCGCCCAGGGTGGGAGATTCCCAGTTGTCTTCCACAAAGCGGATGTCGTGATCTGCAATTTTAATGCCCAGCACTTCCAGACTGTTCAGGTACAAATCCTGAATATTATCTGGAGAAGGCTTCATGATGACCTGATACTGAAAGTAGTGCTGCAAGCGGTTTGGATTTTCCCCGTAGCGGCCATCCGTAGGGCGGCGGCAAGGGTCCACATTTCCCACATTCCAGGGTTCAGGCCCCAGCACTCTTAAAAAAGTGGCCGGGTTCATGGTGCTGGCCCCTTTTTCCATATCGTAGGGAAATTGCACCACGCAGCCCTGTTGGGCCCAATACTGGTTAAGGTTGGCGACGAGTTCCTGAAATGTGAGTGCCATGATGTCTGAATCTTTCTTTAGAAAACAGGGAAACGAATGCGTAAAGCCGATGGCTGACCAATCTCTCCGGGGACGACCGGGATTTTTCCTCAAAAGAGAATCCCAACGCTGGAAAGCAGGGCCAAGTGCCAACAGTGTAGCACAAGCCAACGTTTACGCATGAGGATTCTTGCCTTGCGGGGCGGACCCCGGTTCAGCCCGGTCTAATCGGGTTGTTTTTTAATAACCTCGTTCAGCAGATCCACGGCGTTGGTAATCAAGCCATTCACCCCCATGGCCAGCAATTTCGGAAATTTTTGGCGCTCTTCCTCACGGGTTTCACCGCTGGCCCAGGCCACCAAGGGCATACCCGCCGAACGTGCCGTTTGAACCAGCCCCGGTGTAACGTCGGAATAAGAGGGCTGTATGGCGTTGGCCTTTGCCAAACCCTTTGCGTAAACATTCACAAAGCCTTTCAGCAGCAAGGCGTTCTGCTTGATGAAGGGTGGAATGTCCACGTTGAGGGCCGTGTGGATTTTGGGGTTGTGCCGTTTGATTTTACGCAGGCTGACCGGCGAAAAACTCAGCACCGTAACCCGATCCTCCAGCTTTCTTTCCTGAATAATGCGGGCCACCTTTTTTTCCAAATCACCATTGCCGAAGGGGGCCACTGTTTTTAGCTCTATATAAAACCGGGCCTCGGGCAAGCGGTCTAAAACAGCCTCCAAGGCCGGTACCTGAAGCTTTTCAAAGGCCTGTGGACTTTTATAGGGGGTTGCCGGGCCCATTAAGCGGCGAATGGAGCGCTCGTGCTCTTTGGCGTTGAATTCAGCGTACTGCAATTCTTTCCAGGTGGTATTGCGAACTTTTTTCTGCACGCTGGGCAGCCGAAACATCCGGCCGGTCTTAAAGTCGTGATGTACCACCACCTTGCCATCTTGTGTGGACATCACATCCAGCTCAATGGCCGCCCCTTGCCGGTGCGCCTCTACAAAGGCGGGAATGGTATTTTCAGGCATCACTCGGGCGGGTTCCCGGTGGGTAGTGGCCCCCCGATGCCCCACCACCGAAACAGCGGGGCGGGTTGTCTCAAAATGTCCAAGCATGAGCTTTTCTCCAGATGAATCCGGCTTTCAGGCGCAGATAAGCGACTTTGCCGGTCTTGAAAGCACCGGTTCGGAAAGCCTGTTTTGTAAAATAAATGATTGAAACCCTTCAGGGCAAATCATATCCCAGTCAGGTTACAGTTTGATGAAAAAAAGGGGCGCTCAAAAATTGATGACGAACAAAAAATAAAAACAGTAATCCGGTCAGGCTAAACGGAAGAAGCGGCTGGCTCCTTGGCCTGCAAAGCCGCCATGGCCTGTCGAATCGGCGCCTTATCCGCCAGCCAGTAAGTGATAGACAAGTGATGCTCATGCTGAACCTCTGACAATGCCTCCACCCACTCGGAGGGATACTCCGCCGCTGCGGTCCAGTCGGCGGACTGATCGCTGCGTAGTACATACAGCTTACGCATAGCCCGTGTCAGGGCCACATAAAACACCCGCTGGGCTTCGGTGGCCGAACGAGGTCCCATCCAGCTTTTTTGATACACCTCTTTTTTCAGGTTATCCAGCCCGTTCAGCTTACCCAACACCAGCCCGAAACCGGCCTTGCCTGCATATTGGGGATCAAACAGCAGCAAGGTGTCATCCCCGCCCCGGGTTCCGCTTTTATCGGCGTAGGCCACAAACACCACCGGAAATTCCAGCCCCTTGGCCGCAAACACGGTCATAATCCGCACGGCGTCCTCACCCGATAATTCTTCTGACACCGGCAATTCCTGATTGGGGTTGGCCTCATACTGGTTCAAAATATCCAGCACCTCATCCAAAGTAGGCTGAATGGGCTTGTTTTGGCCAAACAGATACAGCAGCTTTTCAAAGGTTTTTAAGCGAATGCGTTGCTGCTTTTTCAACCATTCCGGCGTTTCAGGCGCAATGAGTCCCACCACCCCAGCCAGGGCCAAAAATAGCTGCACTGGCGATAAGCGGGCCTTGCGCTTGCGAATGGCCAGCAGTTGAAAGGCCAAATCGCCCACCGCCTCGGCCACCCCAGCCGATAGTTCCGGGCAGTGGGCAGGGTTGGATTTCAGGCTCAGGCAGGCGTCAAACAGACTGGGCCTGGCATGCCCCGGCGAATGAGGCAACCTTTTTTTCAAGGCCATTAAGGCCAGCAACTGCCGGTGATTCAACTTAACCTGCAAAATGCGGGTCAGGGAAAGCTCATCGCTCAAATCGCACATCAGGCGCAGCAGGGCCAGCGCGTCTTTAATCACCGATTCCTGAAAAAAGCCCAGCGTTTTGGACTTGATGGACGGAATGCCCAAATCCGCCAAGGCCCCCTGAATTTGCTCGGCTTTGGCGTGAGATTTCACCAGAATGGCCATATCGGAAAAGTGATAGTCTCCAGTCTGGGCCAGTCGGGCGATTTCTATGGCGATAAACTGGGCCTCTCGCTCTTTTTGCAAGGCAATGGGCTTTTTAGCCAGAGAACCATCGTCTTTTTCCACCGGCTCATCAAAACTCAGCCAGGTGACCAGAGGGGCCTGATGTGGGGCGTTCTTCTCGCTGGGGTTCAAGCGCTGATTGGGATAGCGGGTAATCTGATCGGTTAAATGGTTGGCCACCCCCAACACCGGCGGATAAGAACGGTAGTTGGTTTGCAGGTTCACCGTTTTATGGGGGTGATTGCCAAAAATAAGGCGTAAATTTTCGGGCTGGGCAAAGCGAAAGGCGTAGATAGACTGCTTTTCATCGCCCACCACCGTTAAATTGCGGGAACCCTCCCGAACCACCAGGCTCAGCAACCGCAACTGGCTACCGTTGGAATCCTGAAACTCATCCACAATAACCGCCTCAAACTGGTTCTGGTAGCGTTGGCGCAGGTCGGGGCGCACTTCCAGCAGCCGAATGGTATGGTTGATCAAATCATCAAAGTCGCAGGCCCCTTCTTTCAGCAAGCGATCCTGATACAAGGCGTAAATGGCGCTAATCATGCCTATCAGCTGCAATTCCACCGAGAGCAGGATATCCATCCCGCCGGTTTCAGGAAAAGCGGGCTCAAACGTTTTGGGCACCAAATAAAATTTGGCCAGCCCTTCCACCGGGGCCTTATAGTCGCTGGGGGTCAGTTTTTTTCCTTTTTTTTCGGCCTTGCGCTCAACATCAGCAATGGGGTTCCAATCCGCATGCGCCCACGGTTGTAGCGCAGACACCCATGCCTCCAGCTTGGCCAGCATATTATCCAGCTTGTCGCTGTCTTTATAGTGAGGGGTGGGCAACTGTTTCAGCGCTTCCGTTAAAGCGGCGGACTGGGCGCACGCCGTTTGGTAAAATTCCAGCGGAGACAATCCGGCGGTTTTAATGCGGTTAATCAGCCCATACACCCGCTGGGGCGATAAAGTACCTTCCACGTCCTCAATGCCACAGGCTTCTAAACGAGGGAGGGACAGCACATCATCGGGCAATACCTTGTTTAGCCGAGTTTGGGCCAGCAGGGCCGTTAAATCCCCGTTTTCACCCAGCAACACGCCTTGCATAACCCGGTTGAAAATCACCTGCTGCTCAAGCTGATTCAAGGTCACAAAATCAGGCGGCAGGCCCACTTCCCAGGCATGCAAACGCAGCAAGCGCATACAAAATTGATGAAATGTACTGATCCAGGCTTGCGGCCCCAATCCGCTTTCCCCGCTCTCCAGCAACCGGCCATGAATCCGCTCCCGCATGCCTTGGGCGGCATCCTTGGTAAAAGTCACCACCAAAACCGATTCTTCCGGGCGGGCAAAGCCCTTGTGGCGCAAATCCTTCACCAGCTTTACAAACCGCCGGGAAATCAACTCGGTTTTGCCGGTTCCTGCTCCGGCCAAAACCTGTAAGGGCATATCAATGGGGGTCATTACGGCATCTTGTTGCTGGGGGTTGAGGCCCGCCAAAAAGAGGGCGCTCTCCGCCGTGGCCGTTAAAGATTGGGCGGTGGCGGTCACAGGCTCCGCATCCGGGGCGTCAAACAAATCTAACTGGCTCAAGCGGGTTCTCCCAAGTCATCAGCGGTCTGACCCATTTCACAAATGCCAGCGTAAGCGCAGTAATCGCAGGCCCCCACCGCCGGGGTGGCCGCAAATTGCTGACTTTCCAGAATGGGGTTCACAATATAGGTTTGAATATCCTGAGTGAGCTGGGCCTGTTGGGCCGCCAGCGCCTCAGCGGAAATACCGAGCCGAATGGCGCCTTGCTCGGGATTATCCGGGAACTGAGGGCGAACCAGTTGCAGGGAAACGCCCGCCAACTGATTGCCATAAGCCGGATCACCCAAACAGGCCAGATAGTACAACGGCAACTGATAATCCAGAGGATAACTGCCATTCATCTTCTCCGCAAAGCGCTCCGCATGCGGCATGGCCTCCTCATCCGGCAAGGGGGCCAGCGTTTTCTGGAATTTCTCTTCGCACAACGCCCAACGGGTGCCGTATTTGCCGGGACCATAAGTTTTATAATCAATCACTTCCCACAGCCCGTCGGCCCGTTGAATGACCGCATCCACCTTACCTTTGAACCGGCAGCGGGCAATGCCCTCAATGGTCACCGAATTGAACGCCTTCTCAGCGTGAACCGCTTTCAGCGTGCCATAGCGATCGAAGTAGCCTTTTTCTTTTAAGTCCTCGATGGAGGCCAACAAACGAGATTTCAGAGCGCTTCGGCTCAAAGGGCTCATTTGGGACAACTCCCGCATTTCCCGCTCCCCAAAGCCGGACAGGTAGAAGTGATCGGGGTTCGTCTCAAAATCGAACAAGGCTTCCGCAATGTCAATCAGACGCTGGGGAGTGTATTCCCCCACCGGTGTTTGACTGTTGAAGACTTCCATGACCTTATGCACCAGCGTTCCCAAACTGGCGGCAACATTTCCGGCTTCTGGCAAACCCAGCAAGTGCTTGTAATAAAACTGTCGGGGGCATTTCATGTAATTACCAATAGCGGTGGGACTGGTAATCAGTTCAAAATCAGGGACAAACACCGGTTCATCCGGCTGGGATGGTAAGTCTGCCCACCGGGAAGACCCCTGATACGTCTCCTGAGGGCGTCTAGTTTCAACCTCAGCCTCAGCCAGCGGCGCCCAACTGCAAGCGTCCACTTCACAGGCTTTCCTGCTTTTGCGCTCGCCCCCCGTCTCACACCAACACACCACGGACTGAGAGGGCCGATTGAGCAACCGCCGCTTTTCAGCCAGCATGGCCGTATAAAAGGAGGAGGGCAGGATTCGCTCCGTTTCCACCTGCCGATGGGCGCTTAACAACAGTTGATGGGTGGCCCGACTGGCACCCACCGCAAACAGGCGCTTTTCTTCGGCTTCTGTTAATCCCCCGTTAAAGCCAGCGGGCAAACAGGCTTGTTCTGTCTGCCCCAGTAACTCGGGAGCCTCTCGCCCATTGGGAAATTCATCGCTCACCAAAAAGGGAATGGCCACCCACGCAAAGCTTTCCCCCTGAGCCTGGTGAATGCTCAACAGGCGAACCCCCTTGGCCGCTAAGCCTTTCGATCCCAAAGGCGATCCCGAGGGTTGCCAAAGTGTTTCGTATTGGCCCAGCAAGGTGGCTAATAAAATGGGCTTGCCGGTGGCCTGCTGGAATCGTTCCGCCAGTTGGCTCAGTTGCTCCTGAAATTGGGTGAGTTCCTCGCCCAAGGCAGCATCCGGGCCATCCTCACCGGGCAGTGCTTCCGAGGTGAGCGCCTGAAGGGCCTGCCGGGTGAGGGCCACCGGATCCCGATGGGCTTGCCAGCTGGCGTACATGGCAATTAGCGCCCGCAAGGCGGCCACAATATCGGGTGGACTGTCGGAGGCCTCCAGCCATTGGGGCAACTGCCATTCAAAATCGGCGGGCTTGGAGGCTTTTAAATGCTGAATGGCCTGATTTTTAGATCCCTCTTGCAGCACGGATTCCAGCCAGCGGGTGAGGTGGCGATTATCCGCCTGCATGAAAGCGGCGGTATCAGGCGTGGAAAGGCCACACTGCGCCAAATACGCCGTGAGGGTTTGACGGAGCGTAAAGTGTTCCGGTTGCAGGCCCAAACGCTCCCAGCCTTCAAAAACGTGCAGCAGGGAGTAAAAATCCCGCTGAAAGTGCCGGGAGGCTTCGGAAAGGGCCTCATCCCAAAAGGGAATGTTCTTTTGCCGCAATGCGGTTCTCAGCGGCTCCCGGTAATGAGAGGAACGCAGCAAAACGGCGCAGTCTTCCCAAGTGGCCGGTCGATTCCCCACCGATTGCTGAGCGACAAAGGCCGCTATTTGCTCGGCCAAAGCCAGCGCCTCAGCCTCAGGATCCCGGTAATAGCCGAATTGAACCAAGGCGTCGAGTTGCGCCAAGTCCGGGGCCTGCTCTTCCCATACCGGCTGGGGCAAAAACGCGTTTAGCAGGGATAGAATGGCGGTATTGCCCCGCATACAGGCTTGCAACACATGAGAAGTAACCGGTCGCTGACACGATTCAAAATAGGACTGAAACGCCAGCGGCTGAGCGCCACGATGGCTTCGCACGCTCAATTTTTCATTCCCAGCCATCACCAAAGCCAGCGGCAACTGGTTGAAAAAACGGTAATGGGCCTCAGACAGCTCTTGCGCCTCATCGATTAATATCACCTGGGGTAAAATACCCTGAGGCAAATTAATCAGGGCTTGGAGATCCAGCCCCGACACCTGATGAATGAGGGCCGGATAGGTTAACAAGCGGGCGGCTTGGCACTGGGCCTCAAACGCTTCATAAACCCCAGCCAGCCACTGCAAGCGGGGGGATTCGGCGGCCTGTTGCTGTAAATCATGCGGGGTCAGGTTTTGCAACTGACACTGTCGGATAAATCCGGCCACCATTCGGCTGAATGACGGTTGATGACTGGCGTAATACAGCGCATCGGCGGCAGTCATCCGCCCCCGGATACTCTCACCGAGGATGGCCTGAGTTTGCAGATCGCTGAGCAGTCTCCATTGGCTCTCTGCGGGCTGGCCCTGATTGATTAAGCCCAGCAGCCATTCATCCAGCGTATTCACAGCAATACGCAGGGCTGGTGCGTTGGCCAGTTTTGCTTCCTGAGACAAATCAGCGGTTAAGCGATGTTTATTGCCGCCACTCACCCCTAAAAGCAATACGCTGGAGGCTGAAATCCCCTCCTGCACCACCAGCCGGATGGCCTCACGGGCTAAAAACCGACTTTTTCCGCTGCCGGGGGGGCCTTCAACTCTGGTAATCGAAAATGGCATGGGCTTCAATTTCTTTTTAAAACGGGCTTTTTTACGGAAGACAATGCGGAACCCCTGACTATCAAGGCTTGCAAGGTCTTTATTGTCCCCTGATTCAGCCGGTTTGTAAAACCCGCATGTTTGACGTGGCCCCGGTTCTTTCCGATAATGACCCTAACCAACCGAAAAAAAGCAATTTGCTGCCGGAAGGAATTCAGTTTACCCATGCCTCCCTTGTTGTCTCCTGCGGTCCAAGACGCCTTTGATTTAGCCATAACCCCGTTAAGCGCGGTTAAAGAGAGTTTAAAAGCCATTATCCCCCCCGATTCCATGGCGTTGGCTGAAACGGTGGAATACTCGCTGGTAGGGGGCGGTAAGTACCTGCGCCCGGTGGTTACCCTGCTGTGCGGCCAAGCCAGCCAAGCCCAGGATGAAACCGGGGTTCACCAAACCGTGGAAGTGGCTGCCGTGGCCGAAATGATTCACGTGGCCACCCTGTTGCACGATGATGTGATTGATGGCTCCGAGTTGCGGCGGGGTAAAAAAACGGTGCGGGCCCAATGGGGCAATAAAATTTCGGTGCTTAGCGGCGATTATTTACTGGCCCAGGCCAGCGTAAAACTGGCCAAGCTGGGAAACCCACGGCTGGTTTCCATTTTTGCCCATGTACTGGCCGATTTGTGCGATGGCGAAGTGGAGCAGATGCACACCAGCTATCAACTGGAAGCCTCCTGGGACAGTTACTACAAAAAAACCATTTGCAAAACGGCGAGCCTGTTTTCCGCCGGTTGTGAATCCGCCGGGGTCATCAACGGGCTGCCCGAAGCGCAGATTCAATTGCTGAAGGCTTACGGCCACCACTTTGGCATTGCCTTTCAAGTGATGGATGACTTGCTGGATTACACCGCCACCGAGCAAGAAATGGGCAAACCGGTGCTGGATGACCTGCGAAACGGCCTGCTGACCGCCCCCATTTTAATTGCCATGGAATCACAAGCCTTGTCCGCCGAAGAACGTGCCGAGCTTCGCCAACTGGTGAGCGCCCTGTTTGAAGCCCCCGCCGAGGAAAGCCTGATTGCCCGCATTCAGGGGTATCTGGCTAAAAGCGCGGCTATTGAAGAAACCCGGCAACTGGCCAATGGCTATGTTGATCAAGCCAAAAAGGCTCTGGATTTCGTCAGCCCCGGCCCTGCCAAAACCGCCTTAATGGCCTTGGTGGATTTCATTCTGGAACGGCGCAGCTAAGTTTTGAAACCCCATTAAACTTTTCCTCACCTTGGCCGATAGCCCCAATATCCGCCGGATTTGAGTGTGAGGAAAACAGCCATTATGACAGCCGATTCCGCGCAGCCTGAAAGCAGCGCCAAAAGCAAACGCATTACCAGTAAAGATGCCGCCATTCCCATGGAAGTGGTGATTTTAACGCAGGATCACGAGGTGCAGGGCGTGATTCACGTCTCTCGCAACACCCGGGAAGAGCGCCGCATCAGCGATGTGCTGAATGACCCGGAACGCCGGTTTCTGGCGGTAACAGACGCCAAGCTGGTCAATCGCAACGGCCCCAGTTCGCCCCGCATTTACAGTTTTATGCAGCTGCACATTGATAACATCATCATGATCCACCCTTCCGCTCAATCGGTGCTGAGAAACACGGAGTACAGCAAGGATGAAGCCTTGCGCTTTGATGGCTTGCGCTCCAAATTTACCCGCACCGCAGGCAGCGCATCCTAAAAACAGGCCAAAGTCCTTAGCCGGACTGACTGGTTTCTTTTTGCTCGGATTTCAGCTTGCGGGTCATCAGGCTTTTCACGATCATTTTCTCTGAAAAAGGCCCGGAGAGACACATTTCAACCATGTCCACAATGGGGGTATCTAGTCCAATTTTGCGAGAAAGCTCGTAAACGGCGTGGGTGGTCTTCACCCCCTCGGCCACCACTTTTAAATCCGTCAAAATTTCGCTCAGCGATTCCCCTCGGGCCAAGCGAGCCCCCACCTGAAAGTTTCGGCTTAAGGGGCTGTTGGCGGTGGCCAGCAAATCGCCCAGACCGCTCATGCCATACAACGTTTTTTGATCGGCACCCAGGCCCACGCTAAAGCGGGTCATTTCAGCCAGACCACGGGTAATTAAAGCGCCCACGGCGTTATCGCCCAGCTGTTTTTCTTTCATATAGCCGCTGGCAATGGCAAAAATATTTTTTAAGGCCCCGCCCAGCTCCACCCCGGTTACATCGGTGTTGGAATACAGGCGAAACAAATCATGGGATAAATCTTGTTGAAGCCGCTCGGCAATTTCCAAATCCTGACAGGCAATGGAGCAGGCGGTGGGCAACCCGTTCAGAATTTCCAGTGCCAAGGTGGGGCCGGATAAAACCGCATACGGATTTTCCGGCAATTCTTCGGCAAACACTTCCGACATGCGCTTGAGGCTGGGGAATTCAATGCCCTTGGAAGCGTTGACCAACACCACTGTTTTGGGCAGCTTGATTTCATCTCGCAAGCGGTGCAGCACCTCACGGGTACCGGACACCGTAACCACCAGTAAAATCACGTCCGCATCCTGCACCGCCTCTGCCAAAGACGCGGTGAGGTTCAATTGTTGAGGCAACAAAACCGGCACCGGAAACAGCACCTTGCGATCCCGTTGCATGGCCTCTACTTTAGCCGGGTTGCGATCCCACAGCCACACGTTATGGTGACTGCCGCCAGTTAGCCAGGCCAGTGTCAGTCCCCAGCTTCCCGCACCCAGAATGGCCAGCTTTTTCATCAAATACGGTTCTCCGTGCCTTTCAACAGCCGTTGGATATTGGCCTTATGCAAATAAATAACATAAATGCCCGCCACAGCGGCATAAATCTGGTAAGGCACAGGGGCTTTAAAAATAATCAGCATTATGGGAGACAACACACTGGCCACCAGGGAACCTACCGATACCATGCGGGTGACCCGCATAATGACATAGGCAATCACCGCCAGCAGTAAACCCGCCACCGGATCCAGCCCGACAAAGCCGCCCAGCCCGGTGGCCGCCGATTTGCCCCCGGCAAACTTCAGGTAAATGGACTTGCTATGCCCCAGAACCGTGGCCAAGGCCACCAGCACATGCAACCAGTGCAAATCCGGGAACAGGAACCTACTGATCAGCACCGGGATGGTGCCTTTCAAAAAGTCAAACAGCAGCACAAACAGAAATGGCTTAAAGCCCGCGGCCCGCTTCACGTTAGTGGCCCCAACGTTACCGCTGCCGATTTGCCGGATATCCTGACCCGTTAACTGTTTCACCACCAAATAAGCGGTGGGAATTGAACCAATCAGATACCCCAGCAGGGCCGCAACCAGATAAACCATCGTATCTACCGCCTATTTTCCCTTCTTTTGCATTCTTTCCTTTTTCTCTTCACGAGAGCGAGGCACAATCACAATCGGCGTCCCGGAAAACTCGAAGTTCTCACGCAGCTTCTTCTCCAGATAACGACGATAGGAATCCTTCATGAGTTTAGCATCATTGACGAACACAATAAACGTGGGCGCGGCCACCCCAACCTGAGTGGCGTACAGCAATTTCAGGCGGCGCTGCTTAATGGGAGAAGGCGGAGACAAGGTAAACGCCTCGGCCATCACCTCGTTGACCAAGCTGGTTTTGATACGGCGACTGGCGTTTTCAAAAACGGTTTTGGCCAAATCAAAAATATTGTGCAATCGCTGGCCTTTGGCCGCACTGGTAAACAGCACCGGGGCAAAAGCGGCAAACGGCAACTCCTGATACAACTTTTTCTTGAACTCATCCACGGTTTTGGAGGTTTTATTGGGGATTAAATCCCACTTGTTAACCACCAGCACCAGCCCTTTGCCAGCCTGGTTGCTCATATCAATAATTTTTTTATCCTGATCGGTGACCATCCCGGCGACTTGGCTTTGAATGTTTTCGGTAGCGTCCAGCACCATGACGGTGACATTGGCGTCTCGAACCGCCCGGATGGAGCGATCCACGGAAAACATCTCAATGCCGTAATCCACTTTTCCTTTTTTACGAATACCGGCGGTATCCACCAGCACGTACTCTTCATCCTGATAGGTGACCGGAACGTTCAGCGAGTCACGGGTAGTGCCGGAAATATCGCTGACAATGGAGCGCTCTTCACCCAGCAGGGCGTTCAAAATGGAGGATTTGCCCACATTGGGACGACCCACCAGCGCTATATGGATGCGGGTATCCTCTTGCACGTCTTCCGGGGGAACCGGCAGGCGCTTGATGATTTCATCCAGCAAATCGCCCACGCCCACGTTGCCGTGCAAGGCCGACAAAGAGTAAGGCTCGCCCAGAGACAGGGCGTAAAACTCAGCGGCCAGCGATTTTTGATCGTGGCGATCAATTTTGTTAATGGTTAGCAAAATGGGCTTGCCACTGCGACGCAGCTGCTCGGCAATATCCGCATCCACGGCGGTAATGCCCGCTTGGCCATCCAGCAGAAACACCACCAGGTCGGCTTCTGCCAGGGCCACTTCTACCTGCATGTTGATTAAATCGGCGAACGGATGCTCCTCCAGATCCGCACCCGGCATCACCCCGCCGGTATCCACCAGCGTAAAGGCTTTCCCTTGCCAATCGGCGTCGTAGTAGGAGCGATCCCGTGTGACCCCAGGCGTATCGTCTACAATGGCCTTTCTGGATCCAATAATGCGGTTCACCAAAGTGGATTTACCCACGTTCGGGCGACCAATAATAGCGACAGTCGGTTTTTTCATGAGCTTATGTCCATTCTTGTGGGGAATCCGTTTCTCCAATAAAAAGCGGAGCGGTTTCCGGTTTGCGTTTTTGGCTCAAACCGAGCCTGTTTGGAAAAGATCAGGGTTTGGACGGGCGAACGCGAGGGCGGGGGAGGGTTGGTAATCAAACTAACGTAAAAAATAGAGGGTGGGTCGACGAGTCTCCAAAATATTTTCTGCGGGGGAAGCTGTGAACCAAAAAACTTCCGTATTAGAATATGGCTATGTTATCGGAAATATTTCAAAAACCCAAACCTATTATTGGAAGCGTTCAATTGCTGGCCTTACCCGGCTCCCCCGACTGGGATGGCCATTGGGATAGCCTGACCGCCCGAGCCGAGCAGGAAGCTACTGCGCTGGCCACCGGCGGCGTGGATGGGTTGATTCTGGAGAACCGGCACGACACACCTTTTAGCCGGGGCCGCATGGACGTGGCCGGAGCCATTGCCATGGCCCTGTTAACCCGTCGCTTAAAGCAGTTTACCAATTTGCCCATCGGTATTTCCGTTTTACAAAATGATCCTGAAACCGCGCTGGCCATTGCCATGAATACTGGGGCCGATTTTTTGCGCCTGTCGGTACTGAGCGGGGCCCTGATGACCGAAAGCGGGGTTATCAACAGCCGCCTGAACGAGCTTTTACACTATAAAAACCGCCTTAAGGTGGCATTGCCACCCATACTGGTGGATCTCTCCCATCAGCACCTATCCACCGGCGGCCCCAGTGTGGCCAACCCGGAGGAACAACGGCTGGCCCATTTGCTGCGGGTGGCGGAAACCTTGCCTCAGTCCATCCAGCGGCTCTCGCTGGTTATTTCCGATCAGGCCCTCAGCCCGGAACTGCTGCCCATTTTTATGGCCCAAGTGGCCTTTCCCGTTCTGGTAGTTCATCAAAACCCGCTACAAGCGCCAGATGCCTTGTTTGAGCAAGCCCATGGCCTGATTTTAGAAACCAGCATTCGCAAAGCCAGCGCCCTGCAAGCGCATGTGCCGCCCACCATTGACATGCCCAAAGTGGAAGAGGTGGTTAACCGCTTGCGAGGCATCAAATCGGTGGCCGAAATGGACCCCGATTTGTTTTTAAAGCGCTAGCATTCTTTTTTTGAAGTGCCGGCCATTATCCCGGCCATTGCGTTCAACATTGCCACTGGGCCGTTGACTCAATTCCCGCTACAATGGAAATCATCAGGGGATATCAGGGGCTAATTTTCTAATACCAAATTTTTTTAAAACGATTTTTTAAAACGAAGGAGAGGCAATGCAGACTTCCACCGCTACCACGGCTTCCATTATGGCGTTTCAGGCGCTGGTGAATGAAATCCACGACATTCAAGGCACACAAGCCCTGCTGGGTTGGGATCTGGAAACCTACATGCCGGAAAAAGGCGGCGCCTTCAGGGCCAAGCAAATGGCCACCCTGGCCAAAATTTCTCACAACTTAATGACCAGCCCGGAAATGGAAGATCACTTGCGGCACCTGCGCCAACCCGGCGTACTGGAAAAACTGGATACCATGAGTCAGGCCTTGGTGAGGGAAGTGGGCCGGGTGTTTGATAAAAGCAAGAAAACCCCCATTGAGCTGCTTCAGGAAATGGTGGAAACCACAACCGAGGCCCATAAAATCTGGGTAGAGGCCCGTAGCAATAAAAACTTCAAGCAGTTTGAGCCGGTGCTTCGCAAAATCATTTCCCTGAATCAGCGCATGGCCGAGGCCCAGGGCTATGAGGAATCGCCCTATGATGCCCTGCTGGATGAGTATGAGCCGGGATTAACCGTAAAGCAGCTAGACCCGGTTTTCGCCAAGCTAAAAGCTGATATTGTGCCGTTGCTGCAAGCCATTCAACAATCGGGGCACACCCCGGAAACCGGCTTTATCAACGAAGGCTTTTTCCCCGTGGAAAAACAGCTGCAATTTTCTCAAATGGTGCTGCGGGAAATGGGCTTTGATTTTGAGGCCGGTCGGCTGGATTTGGCCCCCCACCCCTTTTCATCCGGCTCCAGCACCATGGATGTACGCCTGACCACCCGTGTGGACGAGCGGGACGTGTTTTCAGCCCTCTCTTCCTCCATGCATGAGGGCGGACATGGCATGTACGAGCAAGGGGTCAACCCGGCCCTGAACCGCACCCCCCTAGCGGAAGGCACCTCGCTGGGCATTCATGAATCTCAGTCCCGGCTGTGGGAAAATCAGGTGGGGCGCTCCAGGGCCTTTTGGTCGCATTATTTGCCCAAGCTGCAAGCCACCTTCCCGGAGTTGGGAAGCGTGTCGCTGGAGAAGTTTTATAGTGGCATTAACCGGGTACGGCCCTCCTTCATTCGGGTGGAATCGGATGAAGTGACCTACAACCTGCACATTATGGTGCGCTACGAAATTGAAAAAGCCCTGATTGAAGGCACCATGAAGGTGAACGAAGTGCCAGAAGCCTGGGCCGCCAAAATGCAGGACTATTTAGGCATTACCCCGGCTCATGACGCCGAGGGCGCTTTGCAGGACATTCACTGGTCTCACGGCTCCTTTGGTTATTTCCCCACCTATACGCTGGGCAATTTGTATTCCGCCCAGTTTTTCCACACCGCCAAACAGCAAAACCCGGCGCTGGAGAGCCAGATAAGCCAAGGCAATTTACTGGCCCTAAAAACCTGGCTGAATCAGGAAATTCATGCCGTGGGCAAAATGGAATCGGCGGCCACCATTGTGCAACGCGTCACCGGCGAACCCCTGAACGCCAGCTACTTTGTGGATTACCTCTGGCAAAAATACGGCGAAATTTTTAACATTCAGCGTTAGAAAGCAAGCCTTGAGAAAAAACCCCGGCAACCTGAAAAGATGCCGGGGTTTTTGATCTGTTTTTATTAAAATTTCAGTGAATTCATTTCTATCCGTGCAGGATCATGGTTTTTAGGCGATCATCGACCACGGCCCAGTTTACGTTGTTCATGAAGGCTTCCAGGTAGGCGGGGCGCTTGGTGCCGAAATCGATCATGTAGGCATGCTCGTACACATCCAGCACCAGCAGCGGAATGACATTGACCGGCACCCCCTGATTGTGCAGATCCAGCCCGTAGTTATGTATGCGGTGATCGCGCATATTATAACCGGTCAAAGCCCAGCCCCGAGAGGATTTCCCCACCGCCAGCAGGTGATTGACGTAGTTATCCCAAGTGCCGAATTCCTGAGTAAAAATTTTGTGAACCATCTCGGTTTCAGTGGCTTTTTTCTTGGCGCCGCCAATGTTCTCAAAATAGTATTCGTGCAAAATGACCCCGTTCAGGGCGTAGGTTTGCTCGGCATGCAGCTCCCGGTAAGGGCTGTAGGTGGCGTTCATTTTTTCCAAATCGGGCTGCATGGCGTGAATTTGGGTTTCAATGTCGTTGATTTTACCCACATACCCTTTGTACAACCCCAGATGCTGTTCCAGCTGGTTTTGGCTAATGCCTTCCACCGTGGATAAATTGGGGAAGGTTTTAGCCTGAATGGCTTCCTTGGCATCATAAGCATGCATGGGGTGATCTGAGGGCATGATCAGGCCTTTGGCAGCGGGTTTGGCCGGGGGCTTAACGGGCGGGGCGGCATGGGCGCTTAACCCAAACTGGCTGAGGGCCAGGGCGCTTCCCCCCACGGCAGCGGCCATTTTCAAAAAATCCCGGCGAGCGATGGGTGGGTTGGGGGCCAACGGGGACGGATGGATACCGTTGTTGTCACTACTCTGTGTCATACAAACACTCCTCTACTCTTTCAACAAAGCTTTTTGCTGTGGGTCGAATACTCTCTGACTAATTTGCCATAAGCAACCAGAGAGATTAGCGCTATTTTGCAACAAACCCGGCCAACTGCCTATGCGCCAAAGCACACTCCAGCTCAGCCATAAAGCCAACCTTGCCGGTGAGGGCCAGTTGAAGGGGTAAGCGGTTACAGCTTGCCCAACACTTCCAGCTTCTCTTTCAACAGGGTGAGGGCGCTGTAGTTAGACAAATTGTAATGCACCGGGGACACGGACACCATGTTGTTGCGAATGGCCTCTACATCGGTGCCTTCGGCTTCGCCGGTTTCAATTACTTCGCCAGCCAGCCAGTAGTAAACGCCCCCACGGGGGTCTACCCGACGCTCGTAGCTATCCGTATACATCCGGGTACCAAGTTCCGCAATTTGCACCCCCGCAAAATGATGCCGGGACACTGCCGGAATATTCACGTTCAAAATACTTTTGGCCGGAATGCCCACTTTCATGGCCAAGGGTAAAAACTCGGCAATGAACTCCGCCCCATGGCTAAAATCGGCCAGCTTATCCGAGCCATTCACCAGCGAAACCGCGATACTGGGAATGCCGTGAATGGCCCCCTCTAAGGCGGCGCTGACCGTGCCTGAATAAATCACATCGGAACCCAGATTGGGGCCATGATTAATGCCAGAAACCACCAAATCAATCTTCACATCCAGCAAAGCGTTCAAGGCCAGTTTCACGCAATCGCTGGGTGTTCCACTGGTGGAAAACGCTTTGGCCACCGGAAACTTCATTTCAACTTCATCAATACGAATGGGCTTGTGCAGGGTCAGGGCGTGCCCCATGGCGCTGCGCTCCCGATCGGGGGCCACCACGTACACTTCGTACTGTTGGGATAATTTAGCGGCCAGTGTTTGCAGGCCCGTGGCAAAAATGCCATCGTCATTGGAAATCAGAATTTTCAGCATAACCCTAGTGTAATACGGCAAGGGCCTGCAAGGGAAGGGGAAAAAAGCGCCCTGCCTGTATGAACCCATTTGAGTGAACCAATCGTGAATCCATAAAGAAGTTAACGGATTTAAAACCGACCCATTAGTAACTGAAGTGAATCAACCATTTCAAACGGGTTCTCACCGATTGGCCTCTGCAAGTGAAAAAGTAGTTTTGAAGTTGATTGATCATAGTCATATTAACGTCCCCTTTGGCTTGGGTGGAAAACTGATACTCTCATCGTAACCAATTCGCCCGCCCCATTGCAGAGCCACATGGTCAAACCTGACATAGACCATCAGGTGAATCCGCATTGGAAAATCAGAAAAAGGCCATCGTATTCTGCAATACAATGGCCTTTTAAACACCCTTAAAGGCTACTTGATAATGGCTGCCAGCACCGCTTTTTGGGCATGCAGCCGGTTTTCGGCCTGCTCAAAAATAATATCGGCGTGTTTTTCCAGCACCTCGGCGGTAATTTCCTCGCCCCGGTGCGCTGGCAAGCAGTGCAGCACAATGGCTTCCGGCAAGGCCAGGGCCATGTTTTCCGCATTCACCTGATACTCCCTGAATACCTTCTTGCGGGCCTCGGCCTCGGCCTCTTGCCCCATGCTGGCCCACACATCGGTGTACACGGCAGAGGCGTTTTTCACCGCCGATTTCACGTCATCGGAAATCACCACAGTGGCCCCACTCACGGCGCCCAGTTCCTGCGCCTTTTTGGTAATTTCCGGCTGAGGCTGATAGCCCGAGGGGCTGGCAATGGTGACATCCATACCCACCATGGCGCAACCCAGCATCAAGCTGTGGGCCATGTTGTTGCCATCGCCAACGTAGGTGAGTTTTCGACCCTTCAGGTTGCCGAATTTTTCCTGCACGGTCAGCAAATCCGCCAGAACCTGACAAGGGTGATAATCATCGGTCAGCCCGTTGATAATAGGCACATCGGACCACTGGGCCAGTTCTTCCACATCCTGATGGGCAAAGGTACGAATCATGACGCAATCCACATAGCGGGCCAGGGTACGGGCGGTATCGGCGATGGTTTCCCGCACTCCCAAATTAATTTCCTCTTTCCGCAACATAAAGGGGTGAGCGCCCAAGTCAAAAATACCAACTTCAAAGCTAACCCGGGTGCGGTTACTGGGCTTTTCAAAGTACATGGCCACGCTGCGGCCTTCCAGCAGTTTGTGAGGGGTTTTGCTGCGCTTGAGTTGCTTGAGTTGCGCCGCTAAGGTTAATAACTCCTGAAGTTCCTCCGGGGAGTATTCCAGAAAATTGAGAAAATCCCGACCTTTCAGGTACGTGGGCAACACCGGGGCATCCAGGATGGCAGACATAGCAGCAGAAACTCCTCTCTCAAACAAAGGCCCCTTTCATGCAGGGACAATAAGGGCATTTTACCCGAAATTAGTGGGAAACAACGAAAATCCGAATCTCAGAAAACAAAACGTGAAAAACAAAGCATTCCATTAGACAATAAACTCGAACCTCATTTTCCCCATTGCCAAAGGAGCTTCTCGCCCGATGAAAAAAGCACTGATTGCCCTGAGCGTGGCCTTGATTTTACTGGGACTGTATCAGCAATCTCAAATCGCCAGCCTGAAGCAGGATTATAAAATGCTGAACACCGATCGACTGAATTTGCTCAGCCGGGTGCGGGCGCTGGAAGCCCAAAATCAGCAGGTACTGACCACTCTGGAACAAATGGATTCCCGAGTGGGGTATATGGACAGCAAGGTAAAAGGGGTGATTGATACCAACGCCCAAAGGCCACAACATGCGCTGGAGCGGGTCAATGAACCCAATCAACCGGCAGACCCGGTCGATCCCACTCAAGCCCCCGATTCGGAAGAAGGTGGCGTGCTGAATACCTTGCGCCGGATTTTCCGCTAAACACGCAGCACAAATTGGTGAACGCCGGGGTTTTCATTCAGGGTAAAATACAAGCAATAACAGGAGATCTTTCCATGCCCGACCCACAACCCTTCACCGAAACCACCGCCAGCAATCTTAACCCGAACCCCAGCGCCCAAACCGTAACACCCACTGCCTACGCTGCCAACCCGGATCTCAAACAGGGTTTCCCTAGCAAAGCCATGCAACCCTATCTGGTGGGAGGCGTTATCGTGGCCCTTATCCTGTTTCTGGCTTATCAGCAAACCCAAATCAGCCATCTCAGCTCAGAGTTATCCACCGTAACCGATAGCGTAAAAAGCAGCGATGTGAAAACCCGGCTGGAATCGCAAGAGCATACGCTGGATGAACTGAACACCCGGCTGGCTTATCTGGATTCCAAAATCAACGCCACCGACCAAAAAGCGCAAAGCGCCCTCAGCCGAATTAAGGCCCACGAAGACAGTGATGTCATTGGCAATATGATTAAGGGCCTTAAACAAAGCCTGGGCATCAAATAGAGCGTTCTCAAGCGGGTTGGCCCACCGGTGCGAGCTGTCTGCTTCACCTTTGCAAGCGGGTGAGCCTCGGCATATAATGGCACTGATAGACCCCATGTAAGTCCCCAGTATCAAGTCTCCCGTGTGAAGTCCTCCGTATTCAAGGCAAGCGATTAGATTGGAATGAGTATGATTACCGTAAAACTCCCCGATGGTACCGAGAAATCCTTACAGGATGGAGCCACCACCGAGGATCTGGCCCAATCCATTGGCGCAGGGCTGGCCCGTGCCGCCATGGCCTCCGTTGTAAACGGTGTGGTAAAGGACTTGCGAACCCCTTTAAGCAACGGGGATACGGTTCGTATTTTAACCAAGAAAGATGCCGAATCCATTGATGTTTTGCGCCACTCGGCCGCCCATATTCTGGCTCAGGCGGTTCAAAGCCTTTGGCCCGGAACCAAAGTGGCCACCGGCCCTTCCATTGAAAACGGCTTTTACTACGATTTGGACATTCCCGAGCATAAACTCAGCCCGGATGACTTTCCTAAAATTGAAGCCGAAATGCAGCGCATTGCCAAAGAAGCCCAGCGCTTTGAGCGCTTTGTGATTCCCGATGTGGAAGCCCGCATTGCCGAATTTAAAAGCACCGGCGAGCGTTATAAAGCGGAAATTCTGGAAAAATATAAAGACGCCCCCGAAAGCACCCTGTACATTAATAAAGACGCCAAAACGGGCGAAGATCTCTGGTTTGACTTGTGCGAAGGCCCCCACTTGCCGGACAGCTCATGGCTGAAGGCCTTTAAAATTCTGAGTGTGGCGGGCGCTTACTGGCGAGGGGATGCCAATAACCCCATGTTGCAACGGGTCTACGCCACCGCCTTCTGGGATCAAAAAGAAGTGGACGCCTACCTGCACCAGATGGAAGAGGCCGATAAACGGGATCACCGCAAGCTTTCCAAGGAATACGACCTGTTCAGCATTGAAGAGGAAGTGGGTTCCGGCCTAATTTTGTGGCACCCCAATTTAGCCACCGTGCGAGAAGAGCTGGAAAATTACTGGCGCAAGGAGCATCGCAAACGGGGCTACGATTTGGTGTACACCCCGCATATCGCCAAACGGGACTTATGGGACATTTCCGGCCACACCGGCTTTTACATGGAAAACATGTACACCATGGAAATCGACGATCAGGAATATATCGTCAAACCCATGAACTGCCCCATGCACGTTTTAATTTACAAGGGCCGCATTCGCAGCTACCGGGAATTGCCGTTGCGCCTGAGCGAGCTGGGTACCGTGTATCGTTACGAAAAATCGGGCACCATGCACGGATTGAGCCGGGTACGGGGCTTCACGCAAGATGACGCCCACCTGTTCTGCCGCATTGATCAAATTCGCAGCGAAGTAGTAGAAGTGATTCGCTTTGTGGATGACACCCTGAAAATGTTTGACATGAGCTTTGAAGTGGAGCTGTCCACCCGTCCTGAAAAATGCATTGGCGATATCGCCATCTGGGATCAGGCGGAACAGGCCCTGAAAGAGGCGCTGGAAGAATACGGCCTGAAGTATGAAGTGAACGCAGGCGACGGCGCTTTTTATGGCCCCAAAATTGACTTCAAGCTGAAGGACGCCATTGGCAGAACCTGGCAATGTTCTACCGTTCAGCTGGATTTCAACCTGCCGGAACGCTTTGACCTGAAATACACCGATAAAGACGGACAGGGCAAGCGCCCCATTATGATTCACCGGGCTATTTTTGGTAGTCTGGAGCGCTTTGCGGGTACCCTGATTGAGCATTACACCGGCGCGTTCCCCGCATGGCTGGCCCCCCAACAGGTGGCCATTCTGCCCATTGCCGATCGCCATGTGGAATACGCCCAACAAGTGGAAGCCAGCTTACGGGCCGAAATGGTGCGAGCCAAAACCGATTTGGCCAACGAGGGCATCGGCCACAAAATCCGTCAGGCCCAACTGGCTAAAATTCCCTACATGCTGATTATTGGGGACAAAGAACTGGAAGCCAATCAGGTGGCGGTGCGTAGCCGCTCGGAAGGCGACTTGGGCGCAGTGGCGGCCAGCGAGTTTATGGCCCAAATCAAGGCCGAAATTGAATCCAAGGGCAAGCAGATGGTACACGTCCCTCAAAAGGTAGGTTAGCTGAATGCTGCGTTGGTTGACCCGAACCCGATGGTTCCCACTCCTGCTAACCCTGTTGCTATGCCTGCCCAACGCCTTTGCGGCGGGTAGCCTGAGTGATTTGGAAGTGCGGGCCCTGCTAAAAGGCAGTTGGCAGCAGTACAAGGATACCTTTGTGCAAGCCGACGGGCGGGTGATCGACTACAACGGCAACATCAGCACCTCGGAAGGGCAGGCTTACGCCATGCTGCGGGCCTTTTGGCTCAGAGACAAAACCACTTTCGATAAAACCTACCAGTGGGCCAAGGACAATTTGCAAATTCCACGGGGCGATCATTTGTTTTCATGGAAATGGGGACAAAAGGCCGATCAAACCTGGGGCGCTTTGGACACCACCAGCGCCACGGATGCCGATCAGGACATTGCTTTGGCCTTGCTGCTGGCCCATAAGGAATGGAACGATCCGGCTTATGAGCAAGACGCCCAGCTGATTTTAGATGAAATCTGGGATCGCCTGACCATCAACGCCCCACTGGGTCGGGTGCTGCTGCCCGGAGACTGGCCCAAAAAGGGGCGCACCTACCAGATTAACCCTTCTTACTTTGCCCCCTACGCTTACCGGGTGTTTGCGGAAGTGGATGACGATCATGACTGGACGCTGCTGATTGATTCCTCCTACGAAATTATGACCCGTTCGGTGGCCCAGACCGATACCGGCCTGATACCGGATTGGGTGGAAATTTCCATGGATAACGACAATATCCGGCTTTATCAGGACCCTGCCGATGAGCGCAGCGATTTTGGCTATGAAGCCATTCGGGCCTATTGGCGGGTGGGGCTGGACGCCCTGATGAATCCGCTGGAAAAGCGGGCCACCTTGCTTTTAAAACAAAAAAACATGCTGCCCCGCTACTGGAAAATCCGTAAGGATATGCCGGTTTCCATTACCTGGGATGGCATTGTGCGGCACCCTCAATTACAATCGGGGGCCATTTACGGGGCGGTTTTCCCCAGCATGTACATTCAGGATCAGCGCCTGGCCGAAGAGATGCTGCAAAAGAGAATTGTGCCTAATTTAAAACCCGGTGGGGAGTGGAACACCAAAAACGATTACTATGCCCAAAATTGGCTGTGGTGCGGACTGGGGCTTTATAACGTGTATCTGGAGCCGCCCCGCTTCAGTCGAGGCTCTGCCATTGGCCGCCTCACTCGTCTGCTGTCGCTTAGTCCCACCGAGGTTTACTAAACACAGGCCCTAAGCGGTTTTTGGTAGCTGAAGCGCTGCCATGTTTCTAATTGTTAAAATCGCGCATTAAAACCCTCAACTTCTCAGGCTTTCTGCCGATACCCAGTTATTACCTGTTTCCGCCTGTCAAATCGTTGGGAGCTCACTCGCCTATGCAACATCGCTGGTACGATAAAAACCCAACGCTTTCTATGGCCATCAGCCTGCTGCAAAACGCCTCTCATCTGCATCAGGAAATGGCCGCTCAGTATTTGTTTTCGGTCATGAAAAACCAGGGCATCCTGGATTCAGCGGCCCTCAGCACCCAAACCGGGCGCATTCAGTTTTTATTCCCTACTTTTCGGCGCAACCGCTTTGAAATTCATGCCAGACATTTGGTAGAAGTGATTAAGCATTTATCCGATGAGCATCAACAGGATCTGGCCGTCCAGCTCATTAATTATATTTATATGCTGGATTGCGGCATGAGCGATTTTCCTTTACCCGAGCGGGAAGAAGCCCTTTCTATTCAGCAGCATGAATTGGGGTAATAAAGCCCAGCCAGAATAGGCGTTGGGACAGCCTTTGATTGGCCCCCAGCGTTATTGAATCAAAAAACCAGAGCCTGATTGAATGCAATCAGGCTCTGGTTTTTTGTTTGGGGAAAATCATGGGGGTTCAAACGGTTCTGAGCGTGGGCAAAATGCCTTGCGTGTCGCTTCGTAACAAGATCGGGAATCGAGGCAATTCCTCTCTTTTGTTTGTTTTTTTATAAATATAACAATCGAGATGAGTGTATCAGCATCTTGCGTGATTGTCTCTGGACAGAAAGAGAGAAAGACTCAATGACTGAAATTGAACTGTCTTTAACATTAGGATTAACCATAGAGCCCGAGCAAAACAAAGTACAGATGGACCCCCTCATTCAGGCTGAAATTATGTACCTGAAGCACATTTTTATGATCAACAAAATGCAGACTCTGGAAGTGGGTCGTGCTAACCCCGATTTCTGGGCCGATTTGCTCCCCTGGCACAGCGCCAACTAGGCTTCAATCGCTTTATTTTGCAGCATCCGCCCAAGCCGTGGATTTTAATATCAAAAAAACAGCTCGCCGAGTATGCGAGCTGTTTTTTTGAAGCCTGCTTTTTACAACGCGTTGAGCGTTAAGGGATGAGAGGGTAAATCCTCTTGCAACATGCCCATTTCATAGGCCAGCTGGATTTGAGCCAGATTGCTTTGCAAACGAGATTCAATCAGAGCCGAGTTGGCTTTGGCCAGCTCTTTTTGACCGTCCAGCACATCTTTGGCGCTACTAAACCCGGCCTTGTTGCTAACCTCCAGCTGACGAACCAGCTCTAACACCAACTCATAACGCTGCTGAGCCAGCTCCAGAGTTTTTTGCGACGTCTGGAACTGGGCATAGGCCCGTCTGGTGGCTACCGAAACCAGCGCCAACCCTTCTTCCCCCCGCATTTCCAACTGGGCCAATTCGGCTTCGTGCTTGCGCTTGTCATTGCCAAAGCTGGCCTTCACCAACTTCAACAAAGCCTCTTTGCGAAATTTAAATTCCTGAATATCCGGGCGAGACAAAGCGGCCTTCTGAGCCATGGCCAGCGTGACCTGAGCAGGCAGTAACCGGAGGCTAGGCACCTTGTTAATCTCATTGCGCAAACTAACCTCTTCAGGCACCAGGGCTTGATCCTCAGAAAGGCCCAGATGGTTGGCCAAGGACAGAGATGCCGTATAGTAGGCGGCATCCGCGTTTAAATAAAGTTGATAGCGATCAATCAGCGCCATTTGGGTCTGGGTCAATCCAAAGCGATCGGATTCCCCGCTCAAAAAACGACGCTCTTCCAGATTGAGCTGGTTCCGTCCCTGCTCAATGGCCTCAAAGGCCAAATACTTGGCCAAATAAGCCTGCGTAAGAGCCAAATACCGATTGGCCCCTTCCAGCAGCGCCTGCTGTTGAACCACTTGCACGTGAGACTTAGCCGCCTGAACCTGAAAGGCTTCCGCCTGCTTTAACAGGCCCAGTTGAATAGGGTTTAACAAAAGCAAAGGGTTCGATTCCAGCAATTCACGGGCCTGAGTCTCAGCCTCTGTCACCTGGGTTTTGGCCTGCATAATAGAGAGATTACCCGCTGCGGTGGTTTTAAATACTTTGTCCAGCCCTATTTTTTGTAAGTCGTCTGATTTTCCGTAAAGCGGGGCGGGCTGCCACTTCAGGCGCAATACCTCAGCCATGGCCGGGGAGTTTTGCAATTCAGGCATTTCCCGATTTTTAACGCCAAGGCGCACCGACTTGACCGACTCAGGCTGATTTTTGGCGGGAGAGGACTTAAAAAAATCCAGCGGCATGGCCAAAGCCTGCTGCTCCTCTCGGGGGGACACTTGGGGAGGCAGGGGATCCGCCGCCGCCGCCAGCCCACTAAAACCAAGGGTCATAGCGCTCACCAGCAACCCACCTAACCAATATGCTCTCTGATTCATCAAAAGTCCGCTCATATCTCGCCTTACCAAAATTCAATCAGGGTCATCATTCGTAATCATCGTATTTACATTCACCACAGGAACGCCGCTTCTCATTTTACCGCCTGTGGCCCAAATTCAGAATAGTACGCTTCGCAAACGGGTTTGCGGCAAGGTTAATTAATCTGCTTGTTAAAGCGCAAAATACTGGCCCCCAGCATCCCAATGGCCATGGCCAGCAAAATAACGGTTTGCAGCATTAATTCGGCGCCCCCCACCCCTTTGATAACCACCCCCCGGATAATTTCCAGATAATAGGTTAAGGGCAGGGAATAACTGACAATTTTAATGAACCAGGGCATGGGTTCCAGCGGAAACACAAAGCCGGTGAGTAACAAACTGGGCAGAAAAATGGCCATGGTCAGCTGAATGGCCTGTACCTGGGTTTTACACAACACCGAAATCAGCAAGCCAATGCCCAAAGAGGTCAGGATAAAAATCATGGAGGCAAAACATAAAAAGAAAAAGCTGCCCGAAATGCTGATATTAAAGAACCAGACCATCACCCCCAGGGTCAGCATCATGTCCAGAAAGCCAATAAAGGCATAGGGCAACACCTTGCCCAGCATCAAGTCAGGCACCTTCACCGGGCTCACCATCAATTGCTCCAGCGTACCCGATTCTCGCTCTCGCACCACCGCAAAACTGGTGAATAGAATGGTAAGCATGTGCATCACAATGGCCAAAATGGCTGGCACCAAGTAATAAGCCGATGACATTTTGGGGTTGTATAACACCTTGGCATTCAGGTTCACCCCGGCTCCAAAGCCGCTCTCGCCCACCTGTAAGCCTGCGTTATACAGGAGTTTGCGGTTGTGGTTCAACACCACCTGGCTGGCCCCATCCACAATGGTTTTGGCAATGGTCCCCTGAGTGCCGTCCACAATAATATTTAACTGGGGGGCCTCAGCGCCCGACAGCGCTTTTTCCGAGTAATCGGGCGGAATCACAATGCCCACCCGGTAACTGCCATTGCGAATTTTTTGCATCATGTCCTGATAAGAAGCCGCCTGATCCAGATCAAACAGGGTGCTGTTCTGAAAATCAGACAGCAGCTCACGAGAGGCGCTGCTTTTGTCGTAATTCACCACCACGGTGGCAATGTGCTTTAAGTCGCGCTGCACCGCCAAACCAGTAACCATCAGCTGAATAACCGGCAAGGCAATGATAAACATCACCAAATAGGGGTCCCTCAGCAGTTGAATGATCTCTTTGCGAAAAATAGACTGAATGCCCGCCCAGCTCAGCCCCAAAAACTCGCCCCGTCGCAACGCTTCAAGCATTGGAATTTGCCTCCCGTTTGGATTCATCCGGCTCGTCATCGTCAAAACCACTGGCAGACACTTTACTGGCGGCACTCAAGGCCCGCTGACGACTCTCATCCTCAGCCATACTGGCCTTGGTCAGAGTCACAAACACGTCTTCCAGCGAAGGCTCAATTTCACGAATTTGCTGCACCTGAACCTCGGTTCGGGCCAAATCGTAGCCAATTTTGCTCAAAACGTCCCCGTCTTCGCTCACCACATGCAGCGCTTGCCCAAAAATGGTGACATCCTGAACATAGGGCAAGGCTTTAATTTGGTTAAAGGTTTTAACCAAGGGCTTACACAGCACTTCTAATCGAATATTACCTTGTCCCACCACGGCTTTGGCGTGTTTTAACTCTTCCAGCCCGCCACTCACAATGAGTTTGGAGTTATAAATATAGCCCAAACTGCTGCAACGCTCGGCTTCATCCATATAGTGGGTAGTCACAAACAGGGTAACCCCGTTGCTGGCCAGGGTAAACAACAAGTCCCACAGGCCACGACGGGCCACCGGGTCCATAGATGCCGTTGGCTCATCCAGAAAAATAATTTCGGGCTGATGCACCAGGGCGCAACAAAGCGCCAAGCGCTGCTTCCAGCCCCCTGATAGCTGACGGGCCAAAAATCCCCGGTAATGCCCAATGCCCACCAGCTCAATCACTTCATCTTTGCGCTTTTTGGCCCCCGGGCCTTTTACCCCGTAAAGCTGGGAGTAGAAATCAATATTCTCTTTAACCGTTAAATCCTCGTAAAGGCTGAATTTTTGGGGCATGTACCCAATTTTGCCCCGAATCCGCTCAGGGTCCCGGCGCACATCAATGCCACTCACAATGGCCTTGCCGGAAGTGGGGGTCAGCAATCCGCACAGCATTTTAATGGTGGTGGATTTCCCGGAACCATTGGGACCCAGAAACCCGAAAATCTCGCCCTGCTCAATTCGCAAATTCAGATGATCCACGGCCACTTTGTCGCCAAAGGTACGCACCAGATTTTCTGTAATAATGGCAGGCTCAGCCAGAAGGGTTCGAGGTTGAGTTTCGGCAGAAAGGGTCATGGGGTTATCAAAGCCTATGGCTAGCGGACGGAGACTTGCCCTGACAGAGGGAGCATCAGCGTCTGGCAGAAAACTTACGGGTTAAAGTAGACATCCACCTTCATGCCCGGATACAGCATGGTTTTCCCGGATACATCCTTGTTGGCGATGTTGATTTTGAGCCGAAAGGTGGACTCTTCGCTACTGCTATCGCCACCGCTGTTGGGCACAAACTCGCTTTTGGGGTTGACCACCGCCACACGGCCTTCAAAGCGGGTGGTTTTACTGCTTTGGGTGACCACCGAAACCGGCGCTCCCGGCTGAATGGACAAGGCCACCAGTTTGGATTCCGGCATATAAACATCGGCCCAAAGCCGATCGTAATCAATAATGGTCACAACCGGGCGTCCAGCGGGCACCAGCTCGCCGGGGGTAACCGCCACCACGCTGACATAACCCACCGAGGGGGCCTGAATGTTCAATTCCCCCAACTGGGCTTCTAGCGCCTTTAGGTTGCTGCGGGCTTTTTCCACATTGGCCGAAGCAATGCTGAACTCTTCCGGCTCGGCGCCTTCCAGCAATTGCCCATATTGGGCCTTGGCGGCGGAAAGCTGAGCGCTGGCAATGCGTTTTTCCTCGCTGCGCCCACCGCTTTTCATTAAACTCAGGGCCGCGTTGGCAGCGTTTAAATTACTTTGGGCGGTTTCAGCGGCAATGGTCAGGCTTTCATATTTCTGGCGAGAAATAATGCCTTCTTCCAGCATCGTTTTGGCGTTTTCAACCGCTTTGCGTGCTTGATCCAACTGATTTTCAGCGATTTGAACCTTGCTTTGGGCCTGAGCCACTTCCTCGGGCCGCCCGCCAGATGACAGCATTTTCAGGCGTTGCTGGGCCTGTTGTACCCCCGCCCCCGCTTGTCGAACCTGACCAATATCAGCACCCTTGGCCAATAATTTTTCCTGAGCCAGCGCCTGGGCCAGTGTGGCCTTAGCATCCGCAATTTTGGCATCCAGATCAGAGCCTTCAAAAATAACCAAAGGCTGGCCCTGCTTCACCATTTGGCCTTCCTGAACCAGAACCTTCAACACACGCCCCCCAAACCGGGAGCCGTTGCGAAATTCTCGGGCTTGTACTTCGCCAGACAGCTTGAATGCGGGCTTGGCAGGCCAGAAATTGAAGAATAGGACCGTGGCGGCAATTAAAACAACCACCACAACCACGCTTGCCACCAATTTAAAGTAGAAAGGCTTAGACATGAAGGTACAGTACTTTTCCAAATTACAAGTTGCATCAATTATACCGAAAGCGGCCCGGAATCGAACCCCTTTTGTGACAATTGATGTTCTGTACCAGAAAAAACACCGCTAGAAAAGGCCACTGCCCTTTTTAAACAGCCGTGCTTCAGTCAAATCCGTGCGCAGGCAAGTTTAAGCCCAAAGACTTTTTGCTCAAAAAAATTAAACCCAACCGGCAATCCGCAAAGCGGACGGCTTATTCCAGATGGTTGTTATCCCGCAAATAGTCTCGCACCTGATTGAGCGAGGCTTGCACAATGCGGGTAATCCGGGAGCTGGATAAGCCCACCATGGCGGCGATATCTTTGACCTGCATATTGCGGTAAAAGCGATATTCCATAATGGTTCGATCTTTGGGAGACAGGCTTTCAATGGCCTTTTTAATGGCCCGACCCAACTCCACAATTTCAAGACTTTCTTCGGGCGTGGCGGAACCATCGCTGATGAAATCGTAGGAAGCGTCCCCATCATGGCCTTCCTGAATGCCCTCGATGGATAGAATGGTTTCATAAATGGCTTCCCGCACATGCTCCTGAGAAGGGGCCGCCGGCGCTACGCCGCCTTCAGTGGTGGGGGGCGTCACTTCTTCTTCCTCGCTGCTTTTGGCATGCTTGAGTGTGTACCACTTGTAGCGAGAGCGTAATTCATTGCGAATGGCCCAACGGGTGGCCGTGGCCATGTAAGAAGTGTTCAGCTTTTCCACTTCCTCGGCGGTTTTGTTTTTAAGCAAAGCCTGAATGGCAATGGCCCCAATGCTGACCAATTCCTCGTAATCCACCATATGCGAAGGAATACGACGGTACTCCACCTTTGCCACCCGCTCCACCAAGGGAAGGAACTGGGTAATGTTCACTTTTCCGGGAACTTTTCTGGGTGATGACACGTTAATTCAGTCCAGCCATTGCGTTGTAAATTAGGGTTGTAAGGGGGGCGTTTTGCCTTTGGTTCGCCAAGCAAACATCAGGATTTCGGCTACAGCTTGATACAAATCGGGGGGAATTTCCTGATCAATCTCGACCAACCGGAACAGCGCTCGGGCCACCACCGGGTTTTCCACCACGGGAATGCCATGTTCACCGGCCAGTTTTTTAATGCGCTCGGCAAACAGTTCAGTACCCTTGGCAACCACTCTGGGGGCTTCCATTACATCTGCATTATACTTTAACGCGACGGCGATGTGTATGGGATTGGTCGTAACTACATCAGCTGTAGGAACCGCCTCCAGCATACTTTGTTGCAGCATCTGCATACGGCGTTGGCGGATGGCATGTTTAACCATCGGATCGCCTTCGGAGTTCTTAAACTCATCCTTTACCTCTTTAAAGGACATTTTTTGATCCTGCATAAACTTCCAGCGCTGATACAGAAAATCGGCCATGCCCAAGGCCAGAAAAGCCCCACCGGCGTAGAAAATAAACTGCATCAACACTTCGCTTAAAATACCCAGAATGGCAAAAATGTTTTCGGTTCCACCCACCGCCAGCAAGTGGCCCGTGTATTTTTGAAACACGATCCAGGCCATCCAGCCCAGAATAACCATTTTGATAATATTCTTGACCAGCTCAATGACGGTACGCTGGGAAAAAATATTTTGAAACCCCTTGACCGGGTTCAGTTTATCAAACTTAAGGCTCACCGACTTGGTTGAAAAAATAGGCCCCACCTGAAAAAAATCGCCCGCAATGCCCAGCAAGGCCGCCGCCAGGATAAAGGGGCCAATTAAAAGCACCACCGACTTGATCGTTAAAAAGGCCAGATACTGCCAGCCAATGGCTTCAATGCTTTTATTGGGAATTTGCTCAAACACCAGAATGAACAGCGAGGCGATTTCATTCCAGATGAAAGGGGCCATGCCAAACAACATCATAAACATCAGCATCAAAAACACGGCAGTGGACAGATCTTTGCTTTTAAAGACCTGACCCTCATCCCTGGCTTTTTTCAGCTTCTGGGCGGATGCCTCAAACTGCTTATTCTCATCGGCCAACGCCGAACTTCCTTATGGTTAGGGGGTATTTCAAGCGGGGAAGGTGGATGGATTTCAGCCATCGGGCGAACGGGGAAACAACAGCCCCAACCCAATGGGTGCTTTTATTATAATATCCGCCTTTTGGAATTGCGAAACGCCCCGCCTGCCAATGCAGCGCTTGCCAACCACAACAGGCACCCCAAAACCCCTTGCCGGACAGCGGGATTGAAACCGCCAGGCAGTCAGCGCCACAACACTTTTGCGCTTTACAGAGCTTCACCCAAGGGGCATGTTTTATCGATTATTTCTGTTTATTCATATAAGTAAAGCAAACCGATTGCTGACCCCTAAAGCCCTTTTTAACCCCCATGCGCCTCAGGAGTCTCATGAAAACGGAGATGAACCCCTTCCCAGTTTTCTCATTTCGCCTTTCCAAATACGGGGCTGCTTTGGGTTATCTGGTGGTTTCCACCGTTTTTTCGCCACTGGGGTGGTTATTAAATATCGCTTTAAGCCCTTACCTGAACGAGGCCGCGTTAAGGCCCAGCGTTCTCTCCCCCGGAGCCTTTGCCCAAGTTATAGTGGCCATGTCTCAGCAGCTTAGGGAATTAGGCCCTGTTGTGTTGCTGCAAGAGGTATTGCCTTTGCTGGTGCTGTGCCTTGCCCTCAGTGTTGTTTATGGGCTGATTCTGGGCTGGCTTTTCCAAAAAGCAGTTCAACACCTCACAAACCGCTTCTCTGCCACCAGCTAGTCAAAAGCCCCGTATAGGCTCATCCCCATCCAGAAGCCATTGGCACACGCTATAATGGCGTTAACGTGTATGGGTAATGAACGACGAGAGGGAGCGCCATGACCGCAGTGAGTAATTCCCAAGCCCAGAAGGCCGCCACCGGCCAAAAGCTGCAGGCATTGCGGGAGGCCATGGCCCTCCACCAGCTAGACGCTTACCTGATACCTTCTGCCGATGAGCATATTAATGAATATTTGCCCGAAAACAAGCAGCGCCGTGCCTGGATCAGCGGCTTTACCGGCTCAGCGGGCGATTGCCTGATTGGCACCTCAGAGGCCTGGGTGTTTGCCGATTCTCGGTATTACGAGCAAGTGGAAACCGAGGTGGACGCCGCCCATATTCACATCAGCAAGCTGGGGCTGGAGGGCCATCCATCGGTGACCGAAGCCATCAAGCAAATGGCCGAAAATCTGGAACCTTTTCGACTGGGCTTTGACCCGTTTACCTTAAGTGTGCAGCAATTTCAGGGGTTCCAAAAGGCGTTGAAAGAAACCGCCGTTACACTGGTGCCGGTGACGGGCAATTTGATCGATCCCCTGTGGCAAGATGCCCCAGCCGCCACCTTATCAGAAGTATTCGCCTTGCCCGATAGCGTGAGCGGCCAAAGCAGCGCCGAAAAAATTGCCGCAGTACAAGCCAAACTGAAAACGCTGAAGGCGGATTTTTTACCGGTGACCAAGCTGGATCAAATCGCATGGCTGTTTAACTGGCGGGGGCAGGATATTCCCTACAATCCCGTTTTTACGGCTTATGCGCTCATTGCTCAAAACAACGCTTATTTGTTTATGGAGGCCAGCCGCATTCAGCCCGCAGCCTTACAAGCGCTGAGCAATCAGGTTGAAATACAGCCTTATGAACAGTATGCAGCTATTTTAAAAACGCTGGCCGCTGAGCAAACCGCACTGATTGATCCCAAGCACACCACCTGCGGCACCTTCACCCTCATTCAGGCTCACAATGGACAGATTAAAGAAGCGGAACACCCCATAGAGCGGATGAAAGCCATCAAAAACCCGCTAGAAATCGCCGGGATGAAAGCCGCCAATTTGAAAGCCAGCCGGGGGAAAATTCGGGCCTGGGCGTGGCTGGATCAACAAATCAGCACCGGCAAACCCGTGACCGAAGAAAGTTTTAAGAACGCCATTGAAGCCTTTTACGCGGAAGAAGACGGCTTTTTTGGGCTGAGCTTTAACACCATTTCCGGGGCGGGGGCCAATGCCTCCATTGTGCATTATGGCACCCCCAACCCCCATAAAACGCTGGAAGCGGGGGAGTTGTTTCTGATTGATTCCGGCTGCCAGTTTATAGGCGGCACCACCGATGACACCCGCACCTTGTTAATTGGCCAGCAAGCCACCCCCACCCAGCAATTGCGCTACACCGCCGTACTACAGGCCCATATCAACTGTGCTATGCAGCGGTTTCCCAAAGGCACCGATGGCATTCGACTGGATGGCATTACACGGGCCGCCCTGTGGCAACACGGACTGGATTACGGCCACGGCACCGGGCATGGGGTGGGCGCCTTTTTAAATGTCCACGAGGGGCCAAACGGCATTCATAAAATGGCCCATCAGCCACTGGAACCGGGCATGATCACCAGCGTGGAGCCGGGCTTCTATGAACCGGGCTGGGGCGGCATTCGACTGGAAAATTTATACCTGACCGTAGACCGAACCACCGATACGGACACCGACTGGTACGGCTTTGAGAGCCTGACCTACATTCCTTTTGATCAAAAACTGATTGACTGGCAAGCCCTGAGCCGCCCCCAACTGGACTGGCTAAGCGAATACTATCAGCAAATTTTAAATCAAATAGGCCCCACCCTGTCCGGGGAAGAGGCCGCATGGTTGCAGGCTGCCTGCCAGATACCGAAGGCCGCCAACGCTTCCAACTAGCTAGCGGATAACAAAGACGCAGGCCCGCTGGCCAGCCTAAAGCCGGGGAGATTCGTCTGGCTTTTGGGCCAACTTGCTGTGCTGTTGGCCATACCCAAAATACAGCACCAAACCGGCGCCCAGCCATACAATCAAACGAATCCAGGCGTCTATATTCAGATTGACCATCATATAAATATTCCCCGCCATGGCCACCACAGGAACCAATGGCACCCACGGACACCGAAAGCCGGAAGGAATATCCACTTGCTTCCAGGTGAAAAGGGCGTACAAGGGCTTGGCCATAATCAACAGGCCCGCCAGCATTTTCAGGCATTGGGCCAAGCTCAGCGCCACCGGCCCAAGGGATAGAGATTGCAGGAAAAAAGCAGGGGTGGGAATAGACCAGCCCATCACTTGCACCGGCTGGCTAAAATCGTGGGCCAGGCCAAAGCAAAACACAATCAGCCCCACCGACAGTTGCAACACGCTCATCACGCTTTGCTCCGGGGCTTCTTCGGTTTTGTAGCGCATAATTAACACGCTGCCAGAAACCACCACAAAGGCAAACAAAGTCCCAATGCTCACCATATGGTGTAAATCCGACATGGGAACGGTGGCGGCCATTACCGCCGCAATCAGGCCGGTTACAATGCTGGCGTTAATGGGGGTTCTGAATTTAGGGTGGATTCTGGAAAACCACGGCAAAATCAGGCCATCTCGAGCCATGGCGTAATAGATCCGAGGCTGGGACATCAACAAAATCAGCACCACAGTGGTAAGGCCCACAAAGCCGCCCAGTCCAATCAATTTTTGAGCCAGCGTGTTGCCCACACTGCCAAAGGCGGCGGCCAGGGGCGCCCCGGCGTCAATTTGGGCAAAGGGCACCATGCCGGTAATGACAGCCGAAGTAGCCACATACAACAGGGTGCAAATTACGAGAGAAGCGATAATACCAATGGGCAAGTCTCGCTGTGGATTTTTAACCTCTTCAGCGGCGGTGGATACGGCATCAAAGCCAATGTAGGCAAAAAAGATCAGAGCCGCCCCCTGAAACACGCCCTCAAAGCCAAAAGGGAAAAAGGGCGTCCAGTTAGCGGGCTTTACCCACGGAATGCCCGCGAAAATCACAAACAGCACCACCGCCAGCTTAATCAGTACCATTACGGCGTTAAACCGGGCGGATTCCTTAATGCCAATGCACAACAAAGTGGTCAGCATAGCAATCAGGGACACGGCGGCCACGTTCACCTGAAAAGGCCCTACCGGCAGGGCCAATAACCAGGTTGGCACCGTGAGGTTAAACCCTTTCAAAAATTCACTCAGGTAATGCGTCCAGCCAATGGCCACCGTGGAAGAGCCAATGGTGTATTCCAGAATCAGATCCCAGCCGATGATCCAGGCAAATAATTCCCCCACGCTGGCGTAAGCGTAACTGTAGGCAGAGCCGGAAATGGGCAGCCGAGTGGCGAATTCCGTATAACAAAGGGCCGCCAGAATGCAGGTAAACCCAGCAAATACATACGAAAGCATAATGGCAGGCCCAGCGGCGTCTCGGGCGGCGGTGCCGGTTAATACAAAAATGCCCGCCCCAATAATGGCCCCCACCCCAATGGCGGTTAAGTCCACGGCGGTTAAAACCCGTTTCAATCCGCCTTCTTTGGTTTCGGCCTCTTTTAAAATCTGGGCCACCGGCTTGGTACGCAACAGAGCATTCTTCATAGCACCCTCACTTATTCCTGAAAAGGGATCCAGACCCAGATTCAAACGGGATAAGCTTCTATTTTATACTCATTTCCACCGGAAAAAGACAATCAGCACTCCCCCGCCCGCTTTTCCCTCAAGCCCGCCCCAACCCAAAAGCGCCTGATTGGTTTAAATCAGACGCTTTGGAGTTGAAAATAGCCAGCGGGCCGGTTTAAGCCTTGGGAGGCTCGGTCATGGCCTCTGGGGATAAAATGGCGGACAGGCTTTCCCGAGTCAGCAGGTTTCCCTGATGATCCTTAATGCCCAGCGCCAGCACGGCATCCGGGACGCTTTGGCCTTCCTTGTTCACTTTTTTGGCCACTTGAGCCGCCTGCTCGTAACCAATAATGGGGTTCAGGGCGGTGACCATCTGGGCGCTGTTTTCCAGGCGGTACTGGGCGATTTCCTGATTGGCCTGAATGCCCTCAATTAATTTTTCGGCGAATACCGGCAAAGCGTTGGTTAAAATGCGCATGGATTCCGTCATTTTCAGCAAGATGGTGGGCATCATCACATTCAACTGCAACTGTCCATTTTGCACGGCCAGCGAAATGGTGTGATCGTTGCCTTGCACGATGTAAGACAACTGATCCATCAACTCCGGGTAAATGGGGTTTACTTTGCCAGGCATAATGGAAGATCCGGGCTGCCAGTCCGGGATGGTGATTTCTCCCAATCCGGTGCGAGGCCCCATGGAATACAACTTGATATCGTGCGCGATTTTTTCCAGCTCCAGCGCAGTACTACGCAAGGCGGCGGAATAATCTCCAAACAGCCCGAAACTGCTGGTGGCCTGAAAATAATCCTTGGCCTCCAACAACGGAAAACCGGAAATCACCGACAGGTTTTTAGTCACCACATCCCGGTACTGAGGGTGGGTATTCAAACCGGTGCCCAAAGCAGAAGCCCCCAAGCCGATAAAGTGCAGCCGTTTGCTGGCATGCTCCACGTTTTCAATGGTATCGGCAATGGCGTGGGCATAGGCCCCAAATTGCTGGCCCAGCGTGAGAGGAACCGCATCTTGCATGTGGGTGCGACCCGGAATTAAAACACTTTTAAAGGCCACGCTTTTTTGACGCAAGGCGCTTTCAAATTTTTTCAGGGATTCAATCAACGGCCCGTGCATGGATAGAAAGGTCAGCCGCATCACGGTGGGGGTGACATCGTTGGTGGACTGGCCGTAGTTGGCGTGATCGTTGGGATGCACCTTGTATTCGCCCAGCTTGCCGCCCAAAAACTCGGTGGCCCGGTTGGCCAGCACTTCATTGGCATTCATGTGGTTGGAGGTTCCGGTGCCGCCCTGATACACATCCACAATAAACTGATCGTTGAACTGGCCCGCAATCATCTCATCGGCCGCCTTCATCAGCGCTTGGCCAATGGCTTTGTTGTGGGCCGCATCGGACTGATCCAGCAAGCCCAGTTCCATATTGGTTTTGGCGGTGGCTTTTTTAACCCAGCCAAAGGCCCGGATTTGCTCAGGCATCATCAACGCCACGGACAGCCCGGAGATGGGGAAGTTCTCAAAGCCTCGCAAGGTTTGAATGCCATAGTACACATCGGCGGGAACGTCCTTGTAACCCAAAGAGTCCTTTTCCTGCCGGGTGGCCGGTGATGATTTCGATTCGGTAACGGTTGCCATAATACAGGTATCCTCTATGCAAACCCTATCAAACAAAGCTGAACGCAAGACAAAGCGAGCATACTTTGCCTTGCATGAGCGCTCATTAAAATTCCACCCTATTCTACCCGAAAAGCATAGGGACCATTAAAATCCGGTAAAAATCCGGTAAAACCCCAGTAAAACCAAAGACAAGACCGAGTCAGTACCCAGAGGGTAGGCCCGTGTTTTTTAAAGAAGCAGTGGCTCAGCACTCCCCTTCGGAAACAGCGCCCATAATGCCCACCAAAAAAACGCTGTCTTCCTCAGCGAAAATGGAATGCTCAGCCCCTTTGGGGATTTCCACAAAAGAACCGGCCACAACCGCATGAGATTTACCGTCGATGGGAAACGTGGCTCGCCCTTGCAGCAGTACCGCAAATGCCGCCTGGTTTACATGATGGCTGGGCAGTTCATCGCCCGCTTTCAGCGCAATTTTAATGAAACTAACCCCTTGAATGGAAGCAATTTGACTCTTGGCGGGTTTCCCTGACACAAATTGAATGTTTTCAAGCAAATGAACCGTATCCTGAAGCGCCGTGGTCATGATGAATGTCCCCCTTCTGATTATGTGCCCTGCTTTAAAAAGCGCCCCCATTCTATCAATTAAACTATTTGTCTTAAATTAACTACCTGTCCTAACCAAGCCTTCATATACCTGACCTTAAAATCAAAGCAGGTTTAAACTTTTCTGACCAAAAACAGGCCAGTCATTGCATAAGCGACAAAGTAAGAATACAGACAAAGCTTAGCAATAGTGTCGGCTAGTGGCTTGGGCTATTAAAAGTGCAGCTTACCAGCAGTGCCTTTAATCGCATGTTTCACAACGGTGGCAACGCCTTTTCCTATTGACTTTAATAAGCCAAAAGACTTAACGCCAGCTATGGAAATAATTTCAACCGTTTTTTGTCCCGCAGAATTAAGCGCCATTTGTGTTTCTTTATTCACAAAATCAGCAGCAGAGTCAGCATTTTTTTTTCTACTTGCACTAATGCCTGCCTGATAAGCTTGATTTGTTAAAGTTTTTGCAGCGCTTCCGACAGTGCCTAAAGTAATTGGCATAATGTAGTACCTCTAAAATTCTAATTTAATCAGAACTGTAAGTTGATGAGATTAAAACGCAAGGCCCTAAAAACTTGTCAGCATTTTCCTTTTCAATCTCTTTTTTGCCTAAAGGGCGCTGCTATGGTAGGATACGCCCCAACTTCAGCTCTGCACCGCCTTTACCCCACAGAAAGGAACGCCTTTATGCCTTCCCCCACCCCAAACGCCTCCTCGGACTTTCCACTGCTTGACGGCATGAGCGCCCGCCGATTTTTTGAGCAAAGCACCGGCTACACTTACGATGACTTTATTTTGCTGCCGGGGCACATTGATTTTTCTGCCGATGAAGTGAACCTGGACACCCAGATCAGCCGCCGCATCAAGCTGAAAACCCCACTGGTCAGCTCCCCCATGGACACCGTGACCGAGGCGGACATGGCCATTAGCATGGCCCTGCAAGGCGGGATGGGCATTATCCATTACAACAATTCTATTGAAGAGCAACAGGATGAGGTTTCCAAGGTCAAGCGCTTCAAAAACGGCTTTATCACCAGCCCCTTAACCCTGCGCCCCGATCACACCATTGGGGATATTGATGACATCAAGAAAAAATTCAACTTTTCCGGGGTGCCCATTACCGAAAGCGGCAAAATGGGTTCCAAACTGCTGGGCATCGTCACCAACCGGGATATCGACTTTGTGCAGGATCGTCACTTGCGCCTATCCGAAGTGATGACCACCGAACTGATCGTGGGCAAGGAAGGCTGTACGCTGGAGGAAGCCAACCAGATTTTACGGGAAAGCAAGCGGGGCAAGCTGCCCATCGTCAACCAAAAGGGCGAAATCGTGGCCCTGATTTCCCGCAATGACCTGAAAAAGAACCGGGATTTCCCGCTGGCCTCTAAAGATCCGGTAAACAAGCGCCTGCTGGCCGGGGCCGCCATTGGTACCCGCCCCGAAGATCGGGATCGGCTGGATGCTTTGGTAGAAGCAGGGCTAGACTTGATTGTGCTGGATTCCTCCCAAGGCGATTCGGTTTACCAGATTCAGATGATCGAGTACATCAAACACAAGTACAGCGATTTGGAAGTGATTGGCGGCAATATCGTCACTCAGGATCAAGCCCGCAACCTCATTCAGGCAGGCGTGGATGGCCTGCGAACCGGCATGGGGGTAGGCTCAATCTGCACCACGCAGGAAGTGATGGCCTGTGGTCGTCCTCAAGCCACCGCCGTTTACAAAACAGCTCTGTACGCTCAGCAATTTGGGGTGCCGGTCATCGCCGATGGCGGGATTTCCACCATTGGGCATATCATCAAGGCCCTTTCCCTGGGGGCCTCCTGCGTGATGATGGGTTCCATGCTGGCGGGTACCGAGGAAGCGCCGGGTGAGTATTTCTATCAGGACGGCGTTCGACTTAAGAAGTACCGGGGCATGGGTTCTTTAGAGGCCATGAAAAAAGGCAGCGCCAAGCGCTACTTTAGCGAGGGTGACAAAATCCGGGTGGCCCAAGGGGTATCCGGGGCGGTGGTGGATAAAGGCTCGATTCAACGCTTTCTGCCTTATTTGGTGCAAGGCATTAAACACGGCTTGCAGGATTTAGGCACTCGCAGCCTGACCAGCCTGCACAGCAACCTGTATACCGGACGTTTGGCCTTTGAAATGCGAACCCACGCAGCCCAAGTGGAAGGCGGGGTTCACGGACTGCACAGCTACGAAAAATCCTTTGTGTAGAAAGCCCTACGGCAAATTTCATGCATCAAACGGGCCAGCGTCAATCGCAGGCCCGTTTGGCGTTTCAGGCATTCAATCAAACATCAACATTTCAGAGGCGCTACAAAAACGCTACTTGACCCGCGTTTGCACCGCGCTTTTAGCAGCGCCGCCAAAGGCGTATTTAAGGCCCACCACCGCCAAGGCACCGGCAAAAATAACACCGGCCCACTTTAAAGCCTGATCGGCCCAGGTTCGATTGGTTTGGGCGGATGGAACACCCGCTTTTTCAAAGCTGTCCTTGTTTTTAGCAGAAGGCACCATGCCCCCCTGCGCCAGCAGCTTTTCGATATAAAGCTCGTTCCCATCGCTGGCGGTGGGAGGCTCGGCCAACTGGCTATAAGGCATGTTGGCGGGCGTGGGTCCGCTCCACTGCACGTTCGGCATCAAAAAACTCCAAGCTGCTTGTAATCAAGCGGGGTCAACCTAACCGCATAAAAACAGGCAAGGCTAGTTTTGTGCGGAGGCTTCAGGCTCGTCGACTTTAAGCCCCTTCATCCAGATAGAAAATTTTGACCGGCTTTAGCAGATGGCTCACCGCTTGCACTACCCCTAGCGGCTTGTCCTGCCAAGTTACCACATACAAGGCGTTGGGCTTTACCTTCAGCGCCACCCCGGCCTCATCCAGCGGGGGGGAAACCTTCATGCCGTTCCATAGTTTCTGGGCATCCAGCTCATCCTTCAGGGCCAGCAGCGTCAGCCCCAAATAGGGCAGGGGATCTTGCAGGCTGGCTTGCGGCTCGGGGCTTTGCTGCAGGGCTTCCAGATCCACGCTGTCTTTCACCGAAAACAACCCATGCTCGGTCCGCACCAAGCCAGACATATAGGCACCGCAACCCAGCGCTTCCCCAATGTCTCGGGCCAATGAGCGAATATAAGTGCCTGATCCGCATTGAACATCCACGGTCAACACCGGGTGTTGCGGATTTTGCCGGTCGATGCTCACACAGGTTAGCTGGTGAATCACAGCCTCTCGTACTGGCAAGTCGGCGGTTTTGCCCTGCCGGGCCAGTTCATATAACTTTTTACCCCCCACATGCACGGCGGAATACAAAGGCACCTGCTGCATGATAGTGCCTCTGAATTGCGCCAAAACAGCTTCAAGGCTGGCTAGGGATAAGTCCAGAGCGCTGCAATCGGTATTGGACAGCTCCTCGCCCTCGCTATCCAGGGTGGTGGTGGTGCGTCCCAAGGTAATTTCAGCAGTATATCGCTTGCCACTGGGGAAATATTCAATGAGGCGAGTGGCTTGCCCAATGCAAAGCGGTAATACGCCTTCTGCCAGAGGGTCCAGCGTTCCCAAGTGCCCGATTTTTTTAATGCCGTAAACCCGACGCAGCCGGGAAACCACATCGTGGCTGGTAATGCCTTTGGGCTTGTAAATATTGATGGTGGCAAACATGGCGGGCAATTAAACCTATGGGGTTGGGGCGGGTAAAAGCGGGACAAGTGTTTTGGGGTTATGGACTGGGCTGACGTGGGAGGCGGCGAGAAGCTTGACATCCCAATCAGAGGGGAGAATAATTCTATTACCAATACGGCGTTTTGCCAGCCCCAAAGCCCAAACCAAAAAGCGGGCAACGCAATTAATGGCAGATATCAAGGCAAGTTCGTCAGCATCGTGCGGGTGTAGCTCAGTTGGTAGAGCGACAGCTTCCCAAGCTGTAGGTCGAGGGTTCGAGACCCTTCGCCCGCTCCATTTAATTTTTGGCAACGCTGACCCCAGACCGGAAGGTCAGATGGGCTAGGGCAGGGAAAGGGCAAGCAGAGGATTAGGACAGACACGGAGAAGTGAAAACCGCTTGATCTTCGCCATCGGGCTTGTTAAGGTGAACTGTCTTTAAGATCAATGAGGATTTGAACATGGTAGCCGATCTGGTTTCCCCCGATAAAGTCATTAAAATGAACTACACCCTGACTGATGCCACCGGCAACGTGCTGGACTCCTCTCAGGAAGAGCCTATGGAATACCTGCAAGGCCATCAAAATATCATTCCGGGGCTGGAAAACGCGCTGGAAGGCTTGAAACCGGGCGATAAAAAGCAAGTAACCGTTCAACCGGAACAGGGCTACGGCAACCATAATCCTGAATTGATTTTTGGCTTGCCCCTGGAACAATTTGGCGGCGAAGCGCCTCAACCCGGCATGGTGGTTCAATTGCAGTCTGAAGAAGGCGTGATGATGGCCACTATTGTAAAGCAGGAAGGCGAGCAGATTATTTTGGACGCCAACCACCCCTTGGCTGGGCAAGTATTGAACTTTGAAGTGGAAATCCTCGGCATTCGGGAAGCCTCTCCGGAAGAACTGACCCACGGCCATCCCCATGGTCCCCACGGTCATCACCACTAAGGTTTTACCCCCTATTGGGTTTTACTTTTACCACGTTACAAAAGCGGGCTGCCTTCAAAACGGCCCGCTTTTGGTGCGACACGCTAAAAAAACCAGGTCGCCTTGGGAAAAATTAATATTTTCAGGCGAACCTCTCCAAGTCCTGTTCGTCATGTGCTATAGTGCCATATACTGTAATGCTGTACTTTGACAACTGAGTACCTGATTTCCCCAAACGCTTGTAAAGCTGGGGTTTGGACTTTACCCAAAGTTCAAACCCCAGCTTTATGGGGCCGATTTGGATTTGACAGGGCGAATACGGAAGCAAACTGCGCGTCGAGGTGCTGTTCCTCGTAAAAACAAGCAATTTGACAAATGCCAAAAGCAATGTCATCGCCGTTGATTTCGGCGCTCGTGCTCTCAAAGCTGCTTAATAGCAGTCTTGTAGCATAAGCCTCGAATCCCCTCGACCTACTGAGGGTGGCCACCTTGTATCTCCAGCATGCCGAGATACCGGGTCCCCCACGTATGCTAGCGGAAACCCAATGATCATAAGGTGAATGCGAATTTCATGATCGAGCCTGGCGAGGCCAAACGCTTGGATTAGCCCTAAGGTCCTGGGAAGTGCCTTGGGTTGATTGACGATAACTCTTCCCTACACTCGTAGATGTTTGCCGGCGTACGTTCTGGACGAGAGTTCGAATCTCTCCGGCTCCACCATTTTCTTCTTCTTTGCCAATGGGCGACTAAGTGATGCCTACGACCTAAAGGTTAGGCTTCAAGTTTTGATAAACCTAGGCTATATTTGATAAACCTGAGCTATAATGGAGCAATACACTTGAACCACTAGGCAAGCAGGATATGAGTGCGTTACCCCTCGACCAGAAAGGCTTCACCTTGGCCGAGCTGTTGGTTGCTTTAGGTATCTTGGGCGTTATTACCACCTTTACTATTCCTAAAATACTGGTGGTGCAGCAGAATGAGCAATATAAGGCAACAGCAAAGGAGGCCGCTTCTGCAATTGCCAGCGCTTATCAACTTTATAAACAAACTGGTAACTTATCTGCAAGCACAACGGGTGGAGATTTTGTTAATTACTTTAACAATGTCCGTCTAGATACAACAGCCCAGGTTGATTCTTACTATGGAACTTCCACTATTTGGCAGTGTTCAGGCGCAAATACCTGCATACGTTTGCATAATGGTGCGGTTTTACTCCCAACCGCTTGGTCATTCGGGGGGACAAACCCAACAAACGCCATCACATTCATGTTTGACCCCGATGGGGCCTACTCAAGCACAACACAGACACCTGCTAAAAGCATTGCTTTCTGGCTATATTATAATGGGAGAATTACTTCCCGGGACAAGATCACACCAAATAGTTGCCGTTCTGATGGTTGTCAAAATCCAGCAAGTATTTATGACCCACCTTGGTTTAGTTGGTAATACCGAACAGAATAGGTAATTCTGGTTCAAACCTATTCTCTCTTCAAACTAAACACCCTTTATTTCTCTTAGAGACTATCCGGCAAGTGAACTGAATTGTGGCTAGAGCGTCTTTCTAAAGGCCGAGCGTCACGGGAGGGTAATGACAATGGCCGAGAGTAGAAAGCTTTACAACAGTGATTTGAGTAGCGAGCAATGGCGGCTTATTAAGCATATGATTCTCACGGCGGGAAGTCATGAGGAAGGCCTCTCAGCCACCCCATGCGGGAAATCGTGAATGCCATTTTGTATCGGCTTAAAAGCGGGGGCGTTTGAGAAGACCTCCCTCATGACTTCCCGCCCCAGCAGAAAGCGAACTGGATGACTTAGATCATCACTAGATTTAAAGATTTAGAAAAGTTACATAGCCACTCCCTCAGCGCCACCATATTTTCTTCTCCCTTGCCAATGGGCAACTCAGTGATGCCTACGACCTCACGGTCTAGGACTCCCTTATTTCCATCTCCGACGCCACCATTTCTTTTTGTATTTTATTACTTTTATTAATTGCGCCCCGGAAAATGCTCGACATGTGTCTCGGCAGTGCGCCCAAAGTAAAGTACTCGCCGACCCAGAAATGAAACGACGTACCCGGCGCATCCAGCTTGCGTCAGTTTTGTGCAAAAGCCTGCGTAAGAATATCCAGGCGCCTGTTCCTGTGCCTCTCTGACAGCCGCTTGAATCGCAGAGGCATTGAATGTGGCTTCAATTTCGCCCATCGCTTTATTCAAGGAGAACTCGATAGTTTCGCCACCGGGGCAATAATAAATGCTGACGGCACGACGAAAATCGATGTTGTACCCTTCAAACCCCGCATTCATTAGCGTTTCGACAATTTGTGGAAACGCCTGAGAATTATCCTCGGCGGCTCGTAAGCAATTTTGAGCAATGGTTTTTAGCGATGTATTCATACGGCACTCCTTTTTTGTAACTCGTCATGCAGCGTATCGGCTTATTCCAGAGGAATATGCTTGAGGGCCTTTTTTTCGATAATGGCTTTCAAAATGCGATCCATCTGATGGCGCTCCTCCGTCGATAACCCTCCAAAAAACACCCGATCATTCTGATCAGCCAAGTCCGCCAAAACAGGGACTAAACGGGTTCCGCCACCTGTAAGGGCAAGTCGTTGAATTCGACCATCTTTCGCATCAGCGCTTCAGGTGACTAGATTTTTGGCAATCAGACGGTTAGCCAGCTTGGTAATTGCGCCTCGGGTCATCGTCATCTCTTTTGCCAAATGCGTTGAGGGCATGGGGTCTTTCTCGTAAAGCATACGCAGCATTACCCATTCAGCCACGGTTACACCTTTTCCCGATAACTGACGGGCAAAGGCAAAAGAAACATGATTAGAAACAAATCTGAGCCAATAACCGAGGTGACTTTCCAAATGAGAGATAGCAGTAGGCCGTGGCATCGCATGAGGTCCTGAAGTCTAGCACTTCAACTAACAAAAATCAACGAATATCCTTCTCCACAGCTAGAAATAGCCAACTGCGCACGTTAAGAGACTGCAGAACGCTCATGCCCTCGCTTACAGGGGAAGAGTTACCGTGAACACGGAACCCTCGCCGGGCACGCTGGTTGCTGTAATATCGCCGCCGTGTCGCTCCGCAATGCGCTTGCAAATGGCCAACCCCACGCCAGAACCTGGAAATTGACTGACCCCATGTAAGCGGGCAAAGGTTTTAAAGATATGCTCGGCATGCGCCTGATCAAACCCAATGCCCTTGTCTTCCACAATAATATGGCAAACCTGCTCGCCACAGGTTGATGAAATACGAATTTGCGGTACGGCTTCTTTGGCATGGTATTTCAGTGCGTTTTCAATCAAATTTTGAAACAATTGCTGCAATTGAGAGCAATTCCCAAAAACCACAGCCAAGAGTTCTATGCGAATAACCGCCTGCTTTTGAACAATTTGATCATCCAGTTTAGAGATCACCGCACTCATCACTTCCGAGAGATCCACGGGTTCAAAACGTTCGTGATAAGAGACTCTGGCCAGCGCCAGCAAGTCATTAATCAAATCCTGCATGGATTGTGCGGATACACGAATACGTTGTAAGGCGTCGCGACTGTCATCCGTCAGCCTGTTTTCGACTTCCTGCTCTACCAGCTCGCTAAAAATCCTGACTTTTCGCAACGGGGCTTGCAAATCATGAGAAGCAACGGTTGCAAACTGATCCAGATCCTTATTAATCACTTCCAATGAGCTGGCATACACTTTTAACCCGCGGGCGGCCGCAAGCGCTTTGTCTCTGGCACGTTCAGCTTCCGCACAAGCTTGCTGACTTTCGGCAATGGCAATTTCGGAATTCCTGAGGGCAGCTTCCGCTTGGGTTTTGGCCTCTTCGGCTTTGCGTTTCACCTCCAGCGCTTTTATGCGGGCCTCTTCTTCACTGCCCCGAATTTCTTCCGCTTCGGTTCGGGTACCTTCCGCCCCAGCCCGAGCGTCTTCAGCTTGATTTCTGGCAGATTCCGCCAAAAACCGGGCTTCTTCCGCCTTATTTCTGGCACATTCAGCCTGACTTCGGGCCGATTCCGCAACCTGAATGGCTTCTTTGGCCTCAAGAATGGCGTGTCCTGCTTGCGCTAGAGGCTTTTCCTCATTAGAAGCAACGAACTGGTTAGAGCTTTCAGCACTTTTGGCAGCGTTTTCAGCTTTTTCAATGGCCTCTGAAGAAGAGGTGTTAGCCGTCTCAGCATTAATGATAGCCTCAGCGGCATCATTTTCAGCAACTTGTGCCCGAGCCTTTGCTTCCAAGGCATCTTGTTCGGCATTTTGCACACTACCTGTGCCTGGTTTACAGCTCATGTCGGTTTCTTGGCTCCTTGTAAAGCGCTTATTTAAATCCAGAGACGATTGGAATGCTGACCCGTTCCTACACCAGACTGGAGACTCAGGCTAACTTGAGCTGCGCTAAAGCCCATCAGGCAGGCACAAACTTTAGTTATCCAAACGCTATCGCCCACCCTCCAGCTTTAAAGCCTGCGGTTCCAGAAGTTACCCTCATTTTTTTAAGCCTTCCTATCAATGGGCAAAGAGGCATTCTTATCAGGTTAAACGTATCCTAGCATTAAAGGATGTGGCTGATGCGAATTGCTCGATACAATCAAATCAATAACGTCAAAAACAGCCCCAAGGACTTTTAAAGTATGGATTATGAAATTTCCGTGGAATATACTGATCAGCTGCTAAAAGCAACCGCTTTCAAATCGAGTTTAAAACAAAGCTTGAGGTGCTTGGTTTTAATTGGCTTTTACTCGGCTCTAGCTTTTATATTAACAGGACTATTTGGTAGTATAAATGGTGTTTCGTGGCATTTCATTTTACAAACAGGACTCTATTTTATATTTGTAATTACCCTTATTTTTGGAGCGACCTATCGGCGTTCACTGGCTGAGGGTAGAAAACTCAAAAAAAAACTGGGGGAGAAACCCTTCTTAATTCGATTTTCTGACGAATTTGTTATGATCAACTCTGAACTTGGGAACTCTGAATTAAAATGGAAAGCCTTTGAAAGGCTATGGCGCTTTAAAGACTTTTGGCTTTTGTTTAATACATCCTTAACCGCTTTTATTTTGCCTAAAAAAGCGCTTTCTACAGAATTAGAAAACTTTATTTTAGAAAATTTAAAGGCAAATCATATCAAAATTGACTAAGGCAAACACAAAGGCGCTCTTTGCAAAAATATGAACGGCAGCGGCCTTAATGAGGCTGTGGCTTTACGCCGGTAAGTTGTGGGCCAAAAGCAGGATCTTCCGCAAGGAGATAACGGGACAGCAGCCCGCCAATCAATCCAGCGGCGCTAGGCACAAACAGAAATAACCACAGCTGAGCCATGGCCTTTCCGCCCACCAGCAAGGCAGGGCCTAAGCTTCGGGCAGGGTTAAGCGAGACCCCGGTAATGCTGATGCCCACCAGGTGAATGGCGGCCAAGGTCAAGCCAATGGCTAGGCCCGCCATCTGCTTGGGGGCTTCCTTGTGCTGGGTTGAACCCAAAATAACAATTACAAAAAGCAAAGTGGCTATAAATTCAAACAACAGGGCGGAAACCTGACTATACTGACCCAGATACCCGGCACCCCAGCCATTTTGGCCCAACCCCTCCGTGGATAAATTAAACCCGCTTAACTGCCCGTTTAGCAGCGTTAATAAAACCACCGAAGCCAAAACGGCACCGGCGCACTGGCCTAGGATATAACCGGGCAAATAACGGCCCTCCATGCGACCTGCGGCATACACCGCCAAACTCACCGCCGGGTTAATATGGCAACCCGAAATAGGGCCAATGCCGTAGGCCATGGCAATCAGGGCCAATCCAAAGGCCAAAGCAATGCCAACCATGCCCACTTCTTCGCCTGCAATAACCGCTGTGCCGCAACCCACTAAAACCAGAGTAAACGTACCAATGAACTCAGCAATATACTTTTTCATGGCCAAACTCCTCTCCCAATGCCTTTTTTTGGCTATGGGAACAAAGAATAGCATTGATTGTTTAAAATGGCATTAATCAAGCTGGTATTAATCAAAAAAGTTAGAATTGAAACACAAGCGCTATCCAGCAAGGCCAGCACTTGTGTTTCAATTCAATGATGTTTTTTAAGACCCACCAGCAGCGTTAGGACACCAAAACGGACTGGGCCTCTTGAGCCGCAGGCTGGGCTGGTTGATGAGGAGCACCGAGCTTGCTTTCCGCTTCGCTCTTTCTGGCGTCGTTCTTTTTGGCTTCATTCTTTTTAGCTTCGTCCAGGGGAGAACCCACCACATGGGTGGCTATGCCCAAGCGGGCCAGCAAGGCGATAATCCAGTAGGTAACATCCAGCTCGTACCAGACAAATCCCATTTTAGCGGAGCGGGCATGGGCATGATGATTGTTATGCCAGCCTTCGCCCCAGGTTAATAAAGCCACCCACCAGTTATTACGACTGGTATCGGGCGTTTCATAGCGACGGTATCCCCACAAGTGGGCAGCCGAGTTTACGAACCAGGTCACGTTTAGCCCAAAAATAATGCGTAAAAACCCACCCCAAACCAGAATGGACAGTCCCATTTTCAAACCGCCACCCAGGGTGTACCCCAACCCAAACAACAAGCCCAAAAACAGCACGTTGATTAAATTGTAATGTTTTTCCAAAAACTGCAAACCCGGATCCTTGCATAAATCCAGCGCAAGGCGCCGCACATTTTCCTGAGATTCATCGAGCTGGGGATGCCAGAAAAAGGGCCATAAATAGTGGGACCATAAAAAACTGTAGCGGGGCGAATGCGGATCCCCTTCCCGATCGGTTTTACTGTGATGTAGCCGATGGGTGGCGCTCCACCAGATTGGCCCCCGTTGAAAGGCCAAACACCCTAACAGTGCCAGAAAATAAGTGAGCGGTTTTGGCAGTTTATAGCTCTGGTGGGCCAATAGCCGGTGATAGCAAAGGGTAATGCCCAAGCAAATGGTGCAAAAATAAAGCACCAGCAAAACGGCTAACCCTTGCCAGCTAAACGTATAAAAGCCAGCAAGTGCAACAACATGCAACAGAACATACAGGGAAAACAAAGGCACATTGAAACGCTCTCGGGTCGCGTATGCGGGCATGAAAGTGGATTTAGACAAAGGAACACTCTCTATCTGAGTTGTGAGGGGACTGATGAGCGGATAAGAAGACCTTATCATAAACTTAAAAACCAGTGGCTGACAGGGCGGGGATCCGCAGCCCTCAAAACACTTTTACATATTTACATAAAGCCACTTGGAATCAAAAATGGCTGTGACAAGCCTTTATTATGACATCATCCAGATATTTATTGTCAATCAAAATCAATCGGTGATGGCCTCAGCAGGCGTTCAACTTGCATGGCATTTACTTTTGAGATAGAAAGAAGGGCTACCTCACTTCAAAAAAATAAAAAAGATTGGAAACCGCCTAAATGACAGACCAGGGCAATCAAAAAGAGCTTTTAGAAGCGCTCAGCAACATCACCAACGAATTAAAACGCATCAACCAGACCTTGGCAGGATTGGGCGGGCAAGCGCAAACATCCAGACCTCCAGCACCCGGAGCCAGAGGCCCTATTTCCAGAGGCCCATCCCCACGTGGCCCCAAGCCCGCTTACGGCAGACCCCGTAAGGAAGGCTATGGCGCTGCCGAATCAAGCGATGAAGAGCGCGGTGCCGCCCCCCGTTTTGAAAGCAAACGCCCTTCTATCAGAACTGGCGTAAAAGGCAGACCCTCCAAAGGGCCGACCTCCTTCAAGAAAAAAGAAGGCTACCCCAAGCGCCCCAAGTAAGAAAATACTGACTTGATAAAAGCCTCACAAGTTAAACTTGTGGGGCTTTTTTGCGGCTCATAAACAAGCCTTGAATTGCCCAATGGAGCCAGAGGCTCTTCAACATCCGACCTCTGGCAATGACCTGCCAGCCTAATTGAATGTTTTTATAATAATTATTATGCTAAAAACCGTCACCTGATTGGAGGCCACACTGATGAATTTCTTAACCTTGCTTAAAGAAGATCATAAAGCGGTAAAAGACCAATTTCAAAGGTTATTAAAACAAAATCCAGTGGATAAAGACGAAGCCGCAGTCCTGTACGAAAAGCTTCTGCTGCACATGGCCATGGAAGAAAGATATTTTTACCCGGCCATTCAAAAAATTCAGGAGGCCGAAGGCATAACCCTGCAAGCAAACCTTGACCACGAAGGGGCTAAAACCCAAATTCAGGCATTACAGCAGAAAAAAAATCTGGACGAAATTTCCTACAAAGTAAAGCTGGACATCCTTCAAATGGAAATCATGCACCACATCGATCAGGAAGAATCTGAAGTATTTCCAGTGGCAAAAAGCCATTTATCGGAAGAGGAATTGCAAGCCATGGGGGTTGCCATGATGGCCCTGAAAGAAGCCGAAACTCAAAAATAAAGCCTATCGGGTTAATCCGGTTCCGACTCAATCAAATTCCACTGAAGCGCAGTGCCTCGCTTAATGGCCGTTTTAGCCCGTTTGCCCAGTAAGTCATCCCAATATTTGGGGGGCAGTCCATAACCGGGACGAATGGCCCGGATGTTATCCACGCTCAGCAAGCCGCCCGCCGGAATATCGGCCACTGCGTACAAAGAGCGACGAAAGCCCAGACTTTTTTCCTCATTGCCCGAAGGGCCAAGCGACACCGTGCCTAAAGCCCGGTGGGCCAACCGTGTCTCTTCCACCAAGCGTTTTAATTCATGAGGTTCCAGCGAGAAAGCGGAATCCACCCCGCCTTCGGCCCGAGAGAGGGTAAAATGTTTCTCAATGGCCACAGCACCCAATGCCACGCTGGCCACAGCCGCAGCGGTACCCAGGGTGTGATCGGACAAGCCCGTGTAAACCCCAAACGTTTGCTGCATGTAGGGAATGGTTCGCAAGTTGCTATCCAGCGGATCCGCCGGATAACTGCTGGTGCATTTCAGTAAAATCAGTGGGCCACAATTTGCGGCACGGGCAGCCTGCACTGCCTCCCAAATTTCGGCCTCCGTGGACATCCCGGTGGAAATAATCATGGGCTTTCCGGTGGCCGCCACCTTGCGAATCAGCGGAATATCCACAATTTCAAACGAAGCAATTTTAAAGGCAGGCACATGTAAATCCTGCAAAAAATCCACCGCAGTGGCGTCAAAAGGAGAACTAAACCCAATCATCCCTTTTTCCCGACAGCGATTAAAAATAGGCTCATGCCACGCCCAGGGGGTATGGGCTTTTTCATAAAGTTTATACAGAGACTCCCCTTTCCACAGGCTGTCAGGGTCCTCTATAAAAAATTCACCCTCGCTAATATCCAGAGTCATAGTATCAGCGGTATAGGTTTGTATTTTCAAGGCATCGGCCCCAGCGTCGGCGGCGGCATCTACCAGCTTTAGAGCCTTCTCCAGCGAGCCATTATGATTGCCCGACATTTCAGCAATAATAAACGGCGGATGCTCCGGCCCCACTGGCCGGTTCTCAATTTGAAAAGCTGGGAAGTCAGCAGGAAAATCAGAGGATATATTCATAAGTTAAAATACCTGATTGGGGTTGCAAAAGTGCTTTTTGATAACCAGCCTTTTCAAAGGCACGAATGGAAGCAGGGTTGTCTGGAAAAATTTCCGCAAGCACTGGGCTTACAGCGGGATACTCGCCCTTCAGCCATTGATTGCCCGCCTTTAGCAGCAAAGCTCCCCAGCCTTGCCCCATACGTTCTGGCACCAAATAAACCGAAATAAGGGCGGAATGATCCTCATGGAGATCATAACGCAAAACCCCCACGGGGCCGTTTTCATTTTGACCCAACAGTAAAACGCGTTGCGGGTTTTGCAAGGTTTGCTCAAACCATTGGCAATGAGCGTCCCAGGAAATTTCATCCGTATGAATGGAATGTTGCCGAACACTAGGGTGATTGCGCCAATGAAACAGGGCTTCCCGATCGTCCGAAATCACCCGCTTTAACTGAATACTATTTTCGCTATTGTTCACGGCAAAACCGGCTGTTTTTGGAGCGGGCTCCATTCACCGGGCCTATTTTTGTTCCACAAACGGCAATCCTCAAACCTGTCAGCGATACCACACCCGTTTTTACCGTGCTTAGGTTCTTTAAGCAGTGTAATCAAGCTGTTTGAGTTTAACATGTTCCCAAAATTCATCAAACAGGGTAAGTCAAGCAAAATGAGGTCAGCTTGTCATTTTTGACGTCTTTTAGAGTAGGATAACTAGGATAGCGTCATAGGGATCCCCCCTATCCTGTTAAAACACGGTTTAAAATAATTTTTGTGCTTGGCGTAGGCAGTTCAGAGCGAGGTTTGAGACATTGTTTAACGAGAAAACCATTTTAATTACCGGCGGTACCGGATCCTTTGGGAAAGAAGCGATTCGCACCATATTATCCCGATTCAAACCCCGTCGTTTGATTGTATTCTCCAGAGATGAATTCAAGCAGTTTGAAATGCAGCAAACCTTTAACGATCCAGCCATGCGCTACTTTATTGGAGACGTGCGGGATCAGGAGCGCTTAAAACGGGCCATGGACGGGGTGGATTTTGTGATTCACGCCGCAGCCCTTAAACAGGTGCCTGCCGCTGAATACAACCCGATGGAATGCGTCAAAACAAATATTCATGGTGCCGAAAGCGTGATTAACGCCGCCATTGATTGCAACGTGGAAAAAGTGATCGCCCTTTCCACCGATAAAGCCGCCAACCCCATTAACCTGTACGGCGCCACCAAGTTGGTGTCAGACAAGTTGTTTGTGGCGGGCAATAGTCTGGTGGGTCCCCGCAAAACCCGTTTTGCGGTGGTGCGATACGGCAACGTGGTGGGATCTCGTGGTTCGGTGATTCCATTTTTCAAAAAAATGATCGCCGAAGGGGCCACAGAATTACCCATTACCGATCCTCAAATGACCCGCTTCTGGATTACCTTGCCTCAGGGCGTGGAATTTGTATTGAACTCCTTTTTAAGAATGCGGGGGGGCGAGATTTTTGTCCCTAAAATTCCCAGCATGCGGGTTACCGATTTGGCAGAGGCCCTGCATCCGGGCATTCCTCATAAGATGGTGGGCATTCGACCGGGTGAAAAACTGCATGAAGTGATGTGCCCGGCAGATGATTCTCACCTGACCCTGGAATTTGACGATCACTTTGTGATTCAGCCCACCATCCACTTTGCGGAAAATACAAACTATACGGAAAACAAACTGGGACAAAAGGGCAAGCCAGTTCAGCCGGGGTTTGAGTACAACTCCTTCAATAACCCCGACTTTTTGAACTCGGACCAGCTTCGGTTAATGGCTGAATAATCCACCCCCAAAAAAAGAGAGGCAGCATGAGCGGTTTTATCCCTTACGGACGGCAAAACATCAGCGAAGAAGACATTCAAGCGGTGGTAGAAGTCCTAAGGTCGGATTTTGTGACCCAAGGCCCTGCCATCGAGCGCTTTGAAAAAGCGGTAGCCGATTATTGCGGAAGCCGCTATGCGGTGGCCGTGAGCAACGCCACCGCCGGACTTCATATGGCCTGCATGGCCTTGGGGCTAGCCTGTGGCGAGGTGCTATGGACGGCCCCCAACACCTTTGTGGCCTCCGCCAATTGCGGGCGATATTGCGGCGCTCAGGTGGATTTTATCGACATTGACCCGCAAACCTACTTGCTGGATGTGTCCCAACTGGCGCAAAAACTGGCCGAGGTAAAAGCAAGTGGGGGCATGTTGCCCAAAATTGTCATTCCGGTGCAGTTTGCGGGCCAGTGTGTGGAAATGGATCAGCTGGCCAAACTCGCAAAAGCGTATGGGTTTGCCATTATTGAAGATGCGGCGCATGGCATTGGCGGGCAGTATCAAGGCAAGCCTATTGGGGGCTGCGATTATTCGGAGATGACCGTCTTTAGCTTTCACCCGGTCAAAATTATTACCACCGGGGAAGGCGGGCTGATTACCACCAATCGGGAAGACCTGTATCAAACCCTATTGCGGTTGCGCTCCCACGGCATTACCCGAGATGCCCAATTTATGAAAAATCCCCCCGAAGGCCCTTGGTACTATGAGCAAATAGAACTGGGCTACAACTACCGAATGACGGATATGCAGGCCGCCCTTGGCCACAGCCAGATGAAACGGCTGGATGAATTTGTGGCCAAACGCCACCAGCTGGCCCAGCGCTACGATGAACAACTGGCGGACTTGCCGGTGATTTGCCCCAAGCAACACCCGGACAGTTACTCCGCCTTGCACCTGTACCCCATTCAGGTGGACGCCAAACAAACCTCCAAAACCAGAAAACAGGTGTTTGAGGCGCTTCGAGCCAGAAACATCGGGGTCAACGTGCATTATATGCCCGTTTATTTGCAGCCCTATTACCGGGATTTGGGCTTTAAAGCAGGCCACTGCCCTCAGGCGGAACACTATTATAATCAGGCCATTACCCTGCCCCTTTACTACGATTTAACCTTTGAGCAGCAGGATCAGGTGGTGCAAGCGCTTCGGGAAGCGCTTGCATGAGTTGCGTCCTGATTGTGCAGGCCCGCATGACCTCCACCCGATTGCCGGGAAAGGTATTAATGCCGGTGCTGGGGCAACCGCTTTTGGCTTATGAACTAGCACGGCTGCAACGCTGCCAGCTGGTAGACCGCTGGATGGTAGCCACCACGGTAAACGCCAGCGATGACCCGGTTGCAGCGCTGTGTCAAACGCTCGAAATTCCGGTATTTCGGGGATCTGAAAATGATGTACTGGGCCGGTATTATGGAGCCGCTTTACAAGCCAAAGCGCAAACGGTGGTTCGGGTCACCGCAGATTGTCCGCTGATCGACCCGACGGTGATCGATGAGATTATCCAGCATTTTCAGGCCGCCAATTTTCAGCCTGACCAGAAAGCGCTGGATTACGCCTCCAACACCCTCACCCGAACCTTTCCCAGAGGGCTGGACGCTGAAGTGTTTTCGTTTAGCGCTTTAGAAATGGCCCATCGGGAAGCCACTGAAGCGCTGCACCGAGAGCATGTAACGCCCTTTTTCTACCAGCAGCCAGAACGCTTTCGCTTGAGCGCCATTGAAGCGCCCACCAACCACAGCCAACACCGCTGGACGGTCGACACCCCGGAAGATTTTGAGTTGATTCAACGGATTTTAGAGGCTTTATACCCACGCAATCCAAATTTCACCACGCAGGATGTGTTGGCCTTACTCGCTCAACACCCCGACTGGGCGAAATTAAACGCCCATATTGAACAAGTAAAGGTTTAAACCGCCGCGCCCAGCATTAAGCCCGTGGCTCAACGAGCAGAATTCCGCCAGTCGCCCACAGCAACAGGTTATGAAAGCCACTAGCGGTGCGTGAGCTTTAATTTTTTAGCGTTCTTTTCAGCTTTGCGACGCCAGTATTTTTCATCTTTGGGTTGGGTGGCGTATTGAGCCGCCAACTGCTGATGAATCAGAGCCAAAGAGGCATTATCCCGTTGCTCCAGCCCTTTGGCCACCAAAGCATGAGCCTTCCAGTAGCCATTGCCCACCCGTAAGGTTTCTATGGCCGCTTTTTGCCAGTACGCATCCGAAAGACGACCCGGCAACATGGAAAAAGAGTCCAGTTGTTCGGTCATGGCCTTCTGCGCTTGCTCAATTTGTTGTTTTAAAACTTGCGCCTGTTGCTTCACAGCGTCCGTATTATTTGCGGGTTCAGAAGACGCTGATTCTGAAGTAGAAACTGATTCTGAAATCACGGGCTTTGAAGGGGCGGAAAGAACGCCATTCACCAAGCTCAAAGCACCCCCGTAATCCCCCAGGGTATAGAGTTGGCTGGCCATGGACAAGCGATCAGGACTCACCTGGGCATACTGAAGCAGCCGCTCACTCAATAGATGATCTCCCTGCAAAAAGGCCACTTGCAGTGCAACGGAAAGCTGCGCTTCACGAGGGTGATACGTGGCGGGCAACCTGGGGAAATCCGCCAAAGGCTCAATCAAAAGGAGGTTCAACCGATTTTCAACATCGTAGCCGTTCATAGGCTCGCCCGTGGCCACAGCTTCTTTCAGTCGGGCTTCGGCAAATTGACAGGTTTTCAAAACGGCTGGTTCTTTCAGTAAATCCCGCCGGTTCAGCAAACCGCGACCATAGTGAAAAATGGCTCGGGAAAACAGATTGACAATGGCCTGTTGCTCAGTGCGAGTGCCATCCGGGTTGGCCAAAATTGGCCCCACCGTGGCTAAGCCCTGTAAATAAGCATCCTCCCACTTGGATGCATCCAACAAACGAGCCAGCAGCAACTTGCCGTAATAGGCCTGTCCCGGCTGATCTTTTAACAGGGTTTTCAACAGCAACACACTGCGATCCTGATGGTTTCGCTGATCATAAATTTTAATCAGTGAATCCACTGAATTGACATCGGAAGGGTTGAGAGCAATGGATTTTTCCAACACCTGAGCCGCATCTTCCGGCTTCATTTTAAGCTCATAGGCCTGGCTCAGCAGTTTTAACCCTTCCGCGTTTTCTGGCACCATTTGCAGCATTTGCTTCAGGTTAATAATGGCGTCATCCAGTTTATCGGCACCCATAGAGGCTTTGGCCAGCAACAAAAAAACCTCGGGCTCATGGGTGGTGGTTTTTTTAACCCCATACAACAACTGCAAAGCCTCTTCCGGTTTTTTCTGGGCCAGCAGCAATTCCGCTTCGGCCAGTTGCACCGTGATGTTATGAGGAGCCAGCCGCTTGGCCTTGGCCATCCACTGGGCGGCCTCTTTCAGCTGAACATTGGCCAACGCCACTTTGGTTAAACCCGCCCAGGCATAAAACAAATTGGGAGATAACCGGGAGGCTTGGCGAAAAAAACCGTCGGCCAAGGCCAACTCCGCTTCAAAGCCTGTAAAATCGCCCACTTGGCGAGCATGGAGCGCTTTTTTATAATGGGTCCATCCCAAGCCATTAAAGGCACCGGCCTTAACACTGGGGGAATGGTTTTTCTCCAGAATAGCCTCGTACTGATCCGTGGCCTGCTGATAACTGTCATCTTCTCGCAAAATTTGAGCCCGCATCATTTGCAGGGACAAATTATTGGGCGATTTTTTCAAGCGGGTATCCACCAGACGCAAGGCGTCATAGTAGCGATGCTCCTCCAGCAAAACCGTCAAAGGATCTCGAGGCTTGGCAGGCTTAACCCGCTCCACCGGAATGGTCTTGATGATGATCTGCTTAGCGCCGGGCACTTGTTGAATAATAATTTGTGGGGCAGGTTCGGCAGGGGCGGCCGGGGCGGGGATCAATTTTTGATCCGAAGGCGGTGTAAATCCCGGTGGATAATACTTTTTAGCAGCTAGGGAAGGTGCCTGGGACTGCCACAACACCATGACGCCCAAAGCCAGAACCACGCTCCGGTTTTTCATCAATAACTCCATTGGATAATACTGATAGCTGTTCAAACAGAACTCTTATTATAAAAGGCTGGACGTTCCATCTTACCAAAAGTTTCGGCTATATTATAGAAGGAGTGTACGAAAAAAAGAGTTATCAGTATAATAATCAGGCGTTCAACTCATTTTTGCACCCTATATTACCGGAATGAACGCTGGAAATGGCAGTTATTTTATGGAAAACGTCACATCAACCGAATCTAAAGTCATTCGGCTGTTTATTGTAGAAGATTACCACCTGACCCGCATGGGCCTGATGGCCGTGCTAAGCGAATTTCCCCAGCTCAAATTTATCGGAGAAGCCGAATCCGCAGAAGAAGCCTTGTCCAAAATGGACAGCGCCACGCCCGATATCCTGCTGCTGGATCTGGGACTTCCCGGCATGAACGGCATTGAAATGGCCCAGGAGGTTCGTAAACGCTACCCCGATGTGAAAATTATCATTCTAACCTCTCATAATGAGGAGCAGGAAGTAATTGCCGCTTTGGGTGCTGGCGCAAACGCCTATGTGCTGAAAGATGTCAAACCGGATCGTCTGGTGCATATTATTGAAACCGTACTGGATGGCGCGGTGTGGCTGGATCCGGCCATTGCCTCCATGGTGCTTACTCTGGTGAATGACCCCGGCTCGCTGGCCTTGCAAAAACGTCAGGCCAACGCAGAGAGCAACGGCGAATCCGACTTGACCGATCGGGAAATGGAAGTACTGCAACTGATTGTGGAAGGCAAGAGCAACCCCGATATCGCCGAACAGCTTTGCATTAGCATTCATACCGCCAAAGCCCACGTTGGCAGCATTTTGAACAAGTTATGCGTGAATGACCGTGTGCAGGCCGCTATTAAAGCCCTGAAAGAAAATATCGTTTAAACGTCCACCCCATCATAAAAAGACGCTGGGTCCATCAGACCCAACGTTTCAGTGGGGCTATGACTTGTCTTGTTCCGTTAAAAATTGAGACCCAAAGGAGATGAGGAAATATGCAAAATAAACCCTTCAATTCACTACTGTGCGTGGCGCTTTGCGCTGGTAGCCTGTTGGCGTTGACCGGTTGCGATGAAAAAGCGGCCACCACGACCACCCAAACAACAACTACCACGACAACAACAACCGGCGAAACCAGTGCGGTAACAGCCAGCACCAAGTCCATCAGTGGTATTCAGGTGCAAGATGTCACCCTTGGCAGCGGCGCTGAGGCTCAAAAAGGGGACACCGTATCGGTAAACTATCTGGGAACGCTGGCCTCCAGTGGCAAAAAATTTGACAGCTCCTACGATCGCAATGAGCCTTTCACCTTTAAACTGGGTTCCGGCCAAGTGATTGAAGGCTGGGACAAAGGTTTGGTAGGTATGAAAGAAGGCGGTAAGCGCATTTTGACCATTCCACCCGAAAAAGCGTACGGCGCCAGCGGTTACCCGCCTGTGATTCCAGCCAACGCCACCTTGAAATTTGAAGTTGAACTGGTGGAAGTAAAGTAAACGCCATGCTTCAACTGCTGCAAGAGCCGCAAACCTACGTTAGCTTGTTAAGCCTGACATTGCTTGAAATTGTGCTGGGAATTGACAATATTATTTTCATTTCCATTCTGGCGGGCCGCTTGCCCGCCGAACAGCGCAAACGAGCCAGATTGACGGGGTTAATGATGGCCTTGGTGGGTCGGCTTTTGCTGTTGTTCAGTATCGCCTGGTTAACCAAACTCTCTCAGCCGCTCTTCACGCTGGGAGAGTTTGGGTTTTCCGGGAAAGATCTGGTTTTATTGGGAGGCGGGCTGTTTTTAATTGCCAAAAGCGCCCAGGAAATTTATGAAAAAGTGGAAGCCCCCTCGCATAAGCACGGCGCCTCTGCCCCCAAAGTCATCACCTTTAGCAGTGTTATTTTACAGATTCTGGTGATTGATATGGTGTTCTCTCTGGATTCCATTATTACCGCCGTTGGGCTGGTATCAGAAATCCCCATTATGGTAACCGCCATCCTCATTTCGCTGGGCCTGATGATTGTTGCAGCCGAAAGCATCGGCAATTTCGTCGATCAACACCCCTCGGTCAAAGTGCTGGCGCTCTGCTTTTTGCTAATGATTGGCACCCTGCTGGTGGGAGAGGCCTTTGGCGCCCATATTCCCAAAGGCTATGTGTATTTTTCACTGGCCTTTTCGTTGTTTGTGGAATTTCTCAACATCAAGGCCAATACCCGCAAAGAAAAACCACTGGCACCGGAGTCCCAAGCCTAAAGATTTCAGGAAGATTTCAGGTCAGGCTTTCAAAAAACGAGCCAGCTGATTTGAAAAAGAGCGCAGCCAGTTTTCAGAATCACGCACTTGCCGCACTTGCAAACTATACCTCGATGGGGTTTGCTTAAAGGCGTAGTACCAGGCGGGGTTTTTACGAGCCCCGTTCACCAGCACCTCAAAGTGCAAATGCGGCCCGGTGGAATGCCCGGTGGAGCCAACCTGCGCAATGAGCTGCCCCTTGCCAACGGTGACGCCCGTTTTAACCAGCACCTTGGCGCAATGCCCGTAGCGAGTTTGCACCCCGCCCCCATGATTGATCACCACGCTTTGCCCATAGCCGGATTCCCAACCACTATGCGTAACAATCCCCGGTGAGGCCGCATAAATGGGCGCTCCGGCTTTGGCCGCCAGATCAATCCCTTGATGCAAACGCCCCCAGCGTGGCCCATAGGCAGAGGAAACATAGTTGTAATCGACCGGAAGCGGTACGTTAGAGACGATGTGAGTAACGCCAGTTCCCAGACCGATGGCATTAAAAACCCCTTGCTGAAAAGTGCTGGGCAACAGCGAAAACACAAAAATAAGGCCTAAAAAAGCCGCCAAAACAGCGTTTACCGAAAACCACCCCAACCCTGAAGGTTTAGCCCGTGGAAACGCTGGCAAACCCTGAGGAGCAACCACCCTACCCGGCTCAATACAAACGTACCGACTTGCGGTGATAGGCACTGCCATGCGCTGAGGGATGGGCGGAGGTTTTAAGCGCAAAAATGGATTTTCTGAACAAACCGGCTTTTCTGGCGTAGAAAGGCTCATAAAAAAATTCCGTATGGCAAGGGCTGACCGCTGTAAACCGGGCTTGATTCATTGGGCGTCAAGCCCCAAATCGCTAGTCAGCGCTTACAGAATAACGGAAACACAATCATTGACAAAGCGCTTGTTGACACTTTTCGTCCAGTCGTCAATAATTCAGGCACTATGGCTCGCAAAAAAATTGTTAAAGATCGCAAAGAATGTATTCTAAAAGCGGCAGATCACCTGTTTAACCACTATGGTTATGAAAAAACCACCATGGAAGATATCTCCAGAGAGTCTGGCATTCCACGGGCCACCCTGTATCTTGAATTTTCGGGCGGCAAGGAAGACATTTTGATTGCGGGCCTGGAGCGCTATATGCGCCATATGCTGTCTGAAATGCGGGCCATGGCCAAGGTATCTCGCAGCGGCCGTTTGGAAACCCTGAAACAACTGATGCTGTACTACATTTTAACGGCCTACGACAAATCCACCGGAGCCCAATGCGATCCCAACCACATGGATCGCCATACCAAGCGCATTCGCAATGAAATGAGCGAGTACTTCAAGGCCCGCACCGAATTTTTTTCAGAACTGCTGGAACAGGCGGTTATGGCTGGAGAAGTGCCTGAAGAGTATGATCCCCATCGGCTGGCCGAAATTGTAGCCCATGGCCTGAACTGCTTTCTGCCCCCACTCAACCTTCGTATGAGTAGAGAAACACTGGAGCGAGACGCGCTGGCCTTTTTTAGCCTGCTTTTATCCGGGCTGGCTCGCCACGACCGCAAAGCCAGCTTGTAAGCAGGCAACGGGCAGCCGCTGGCCTGCCCAAAAAAAGAACCTCATCAGACGAGAAGAGGTTCAGCGAATTGATTCAACCAACGTAGATTCTCACTATATAAAATCCATTGGGATCTGTACCGGGTCAATGCTCGGTTTTTCAAAATACCAAAACAAAATTCCCCAAAAAATCGAGAAGGGTTAACCCCATTTTTACAAGCGATTGCTTCATCACCTGTTTAACTTTGGTCCGGCGGGGGAACTCTAGCGGATATGAAGGATCAATGTGATACGGCCTATCCATGAGTGACGCCAACAATTTTGTGCGCTGGTACGACAGTCGACCCAAGTTATCCCAGGCGGCGCGTCTGCTGTTTACCTTTCCCGATGAAATCAAAAGCATTATTAGCGAGGCCGTTCTGATTATTGCCGATAGAGAGTTCCGGCAAGATGAAAAAGAACGGCACATTCGCTCTTTGGGGTACGAAAAAATTCTGGCGCTGCACAAATCCAAAAGCCGTCGCCGTGAATATGACGAGAACCAGCACCTTCATCAGGCCATGAATTACCTGTACCTGCTTTCAGAAGACAACCGGGAATTTATGGCCGAGCATATTCTAAAAATGGTGCGATACATCCAGCACTATCTGGAAACCTGCATGATTACTCAAACCGCGCCGAGTCTCGATGAAATTGCCGAAATCACCACCCTTTACATAAAATCCGGTGATGAGAGCGTTAAACTGTTTTTAAAAAATTTGCGCCACGAGTTTTGCGAGAAACTGCTGGATGGAAAAGAGCCCACTATCAACGATCCCCTGCTCGCCATGCTGGATAGCATTGCCAAACAGGACAGCTCCGGCATGAGGCTCAGCAAACTGGATTGAGTTTTATAATAAAACCATGAGCCTGCCGGTTAAACCCAGACCCTCAATTTTCAAATCCCCGGTTCTGCCGTTAACGGGGCTGGCTTGGCTGGGGCTAGTCTATACCTGGCTGCGGGGACATGTATCGTGTCATCAAATCGGGGAGCGACTCCCGCTATTCAGTATCCCCACCGGGCTTTTCAACCCTTTTTCTGAGGTATCCATTTGCCTGTTCAAACAAATCACCCACCTGCCCTGCGTGTTTTGTGGCATGACCCGCAGTTTTATTTTAATCGCGCAGGGGCGGCCTCTGGAATCCATTGCCTACCACTGGTTGGGGGTGCCTGTTTACTTGCTGACTTGCCTTTTAGCCATTGGCGGACTGTGTTACCCTGAACAGACCCATCAGGCGTTACGGCGTGCCACCCAAAAAAGACCCGTTGCCGTGGTTTTCGGGCTGCTGGTTCTCGGGTGGCTTTGGAAACTAGGGCATGCGCCCCGCTTCTGGTAGGCCCTATCGATCGCTTGACGGGGCGGGTGGGTTTGCAATACATTACTAAAACTGTATTGGGATGAATGCCCACTTGTCTGTTCTCAGCAGCTCATGTTAAACACGTTGCGAATAAAATTTCCGAATTTTTATCCTCAAGGTTTGCTGAACGCTTAAAGCAGAACGCCAAGTTTTTATCACTGGCTCCGACAAAAAGGATCTCGCACTATGACCACTCAATTTATCCAGGAAATTGAAAAAGAATACCTGAAGCCTGAAGGCGAATTGCCCAAATTAAATCCCGGCGACTCCGTCAAGGTCATGGTTCGCATCCGTGAAGGCAACAAAGAACGTTTACAGGGCTACGAAGGCGTCATCCTGAAACTGGCTGGCTCCGGGGTCAGCAAAACCGTTACCGTTCGCCGTGTGTTCCAGGGCGTTGGTGTGGAGCGTGTTTTCTTGCTGCACTCCCCCAAAGTGGAAAGCATTAAAGTATTGCGTCGTGGCGATGTTCGTCGCGCCAAGCTTTACTACCTGCGTGAGCGCACTGGTAAAGCCGCCCGTATCCGTGAGAAAATCACCCAGAGATAATCGGCTTACCAATGATATTTATAAAAGAACGAAGGGTCCGCTCTTCGTTCTTTTATTTCCACCCCAAATCCACAGGCAATCCACCGCCGCCCCCCGGACTTTATATCAAGAGTCTGCCTTGCTTAAACCCCACCTCCCTCGCACAACCGGAGCACTCTGATGAGCTTTGACATCATTACGCCGAAAATTCAGTGGTACCCAGGCCACATTGCCAAGTACGAACGCAAACTGGGCGACCTATTAAAACTGGTGGACGTGGTGGTGGAAGTGCTGGATGCCCGCATCCCCTCAGCCTCGGTTAACCTCCGGCTGGAACATACCATTCGCAACAAGCCCACCCTGATCATTCTTAATAAAAGCGATTTGGGCGATCCGGTTCAGAATAAGCGCTGGCAAAAAGCGCTTTCCGGCGAAAACACACGGGTTATGCTGTATGACGCCAAAAGCGGTCAGGCCAAATCGCAGCTTATCCAGCATGTGTTGGCCCTGGGAGAAAGCGGGATGCAAAAGCTGATTGCCAAAGGCCGCAAGCGCCGTCCCATTCGGGTCTTGGTGGCAGGCATGCCCAACGTGGGCAAATCCACCCTCATCAATAGCATTGTAGGGCGCAAAAAAACAAAAACAGGCCACCGGGCAGGCGTTACCCGAGACACCCAATGGGTGCGCATTCACCCGGAAGTAGACTTACTCGACTCTCCCGGGGTGATTCCTCCCCAGTTGGAAGCGGAGCATGCCGGGGCCATGCTGGCCACGGTCAGCTCCATTGGAGATGCCGCCTTTGATGAAGAGGAAGTATCCCGCTTTTTAATTGATACCATTGAACCGCTTTACCCCAACCTGTTGAAAACCTATTTCAAACTGCCCGACACGCAGGAGGCCTCTCTTGAAAATATGGCCTTGGCACGGCATTATAAACTGGGCAAGGATCAGCCAGACTTATTAAGAACAGCCCAGGCCCTGCTCACCGAGTTTCGTCATGCCCGCACCGGAAGGATTACCCTGGAACATGCCCCGGCCCCCAGCAAAGCCTCTGAGCCTATCCCCGACAAACCCAAGCCTGCCGTTGAGCAACGCTCTGAGCATGATGGCAAACAATCCAGCACCCAAACCCCGCCAGAACCGACGCCAGAGCAAACTGAAAGCCCTGCTCAAGTTTGATTCGACCATTCTCAAAACACAATCCACCCAATGCCAACTGATCGGGCTGGATGAAGTGGGCCGTGGCAGTTTGGTAAGCAGTGTGATTGGAGGGGCGGTTTGCCTTCCTCGATCTTTAACTCGGGAACAAAAAAAGCTGCTGAACTGGCTGGATGACTCCAAAAAGCTAACCGCCCCGGTCCGGGCGGAGCTATCGGAGGCCATTCAAAGTTTTTGCCTGACCGGGCTGGGAGAGGCTGAAAAACATGAGGTGGATAGCCTGAACATTCACTTTGCCTCCTTATTGGCCCTGTATCGGGCCTTGGAACAGTTGTGCCAGAAAGCGGATGTTTGCCCTCACAGCGATGATATTTATGTGTTAATGGACGGCAAGGCCATCATCCCGGACTTTCGGGCCAGCGCCCAGCAGGCCATCATTAAGGGAGATGGTTGCTCAGCGGCCATTGCCGCGGCCTCAGTTATTGCAAAACACCACCGGGACACCATGATCAAAGCACTGGCCGAGCAATATCCCGGCTATGGCTGGGAAGTGAACATGGGCTACCCCACCCCCGCCCACCTAAAAGGCTTACGGGAACTGGGGCTTACCCCCTTGCACCGCACCAATTTCAAAAAAGTTCACCAACAGTTGTCCATTCCTTTTTAGCCCGCCTCATCAGCGTTTTTGAGCGATTCACCTGCCACCCTTAAGGGCTAAAATGCCTCACCCAAAGGCGCTCCGGGAAGAGATTCCAAAAAGAGTGCTAAAAAATGATGCAGTCTCGTAATATTTCAGGCTGAAAAAGCAATTTAGACCCCATCAATTGTTTTTTAAATTAAAGAACCTGTTTTTTAAGAGCGCAATTCACAAAAGAGAAAGAAACAGGCCATAAGCTGACGCCTACCCATTGGAGGCCAGCGCACCCTTTATTGAGTATTTTTTGCCAAACCATCATTAACAGTCTCGATACCAGAGATTTTAGGAGAGCGCATGATTCCCAAAATTGCCTCAAACTATGGGGTGACAGGAACCAGTTCGGTCACCAGTCAAAAGCAATTGCAATCCCTTCAGGATGTATCTCAAAAGTCATCCCTGCCGCAAGCAGACTTGATGGCGGCCCCGCTTAGCAAAGACAACGGGGTGGCAGGCGCCATACAAGACCTGATTAAAATCATGTCTCTGTTAGCCTCCACAACGAAAAAACCCGCGTCTGATCAAGGCGTGAAGGTTCCGGCAAAGGCACCGGCGAAGGTCCCGGTTCCGGCTTCTGGCGTGGCCAATAAAACCGTGAATAAAACCGACAGTTCCCAACAAAAAGCACGACTGGACAAGACCCTGAATGCCATTTCTATGGATCCTGAAGGCGCTCGGTTGCTAGAGGCTGCCAAGGCCAAAGGATACACCATTGAAGTGGGTGATCCCGCCGCTGCCGCTGGCGGGGCGCTTGATAAGGGAAGCGTCAGTTGCAACCACTGCAAGGCCGCCATGGATGCCGGACGAAAAATTAACGGGGTAACCCTTCTGGATGAGAAGAAGATTGTTATTAATCCCGACGCCCCGGACTTTGAGAAAACCGTGGTGCATGAACTGGTTCACGCCGCTTCCGAAGATGACGGCAACTCCAAGCAGGAAGAGGGTATTGCCGATGTTGTCGGTTACCGGGTGGCCAACCGCATCACAGGAAAAGCACAACCCGGCGATGCGCAATCGATTTACACCAAAAAAATGGCCAACTACAAGGAATTAAACGGCACCAACTCAATTCGAAATACCTTGGCCGAACTGGGCATCAACGCAGGCGTTTAATAACGCCCACGGTTCACATCCGCATTCTCTGGTGTGGGAACCACCGGTGCAGCGCCAAAGCTTTGGGCCGCGCCTGCCGCTGGTACATCCCGCCCACCCCGGCGGCCACGCTCAATGGGAATAACCCCGTAGCCCACTTTGGGTTCCGGGGTTCTGGCAGGCAATGCCGTGCCATAACCCGGCATGGGTTGCTGAGCGGGTGGTTGATTCTCGACAGGGGCTGCCGGTAAAGCGACACGCCCCGTATTATCCGCCGGATTTGGCTCATACCCAACCCGGCCCGCTTCCGAACCGCTGGCCTCTTCCCCGGAAGGGCTTGCAGGGGCACTATCGCTATCCAGATCCGACAAGGGATCCAGTACCGGATCTTGCTGAATTTCACCATCCTGCACTTCACCTCTGGCAAAGGCGCTGCCAGAATCCTTGTCGCTCAGGTTTTTAATGTTGTAAGTGACAAAATCGGTGTCTTCTAAAGCTTTACTGTAAGCCAAGTCAAAGTTTTTAACCGGGCGGTTGGCCATATAGGGACTCATAAATGACCGCCAGATAGAAGCAGGCAAAGAGCCACCGGTCATTCCGGGCATGGTGGTGTTGTTGTCATTTCCCACCCAAACGCCAGTGACCACATCCGGGGTAAAGGCCACAAACCAGGCATCCCGGTAATCATCGCTGGTACCGGTTTTTCCGGCGGTAGGGCGACCAATGGCCCCTGCCTTACCCGTGCCTCGGGTAATAACGGCGGCCATCATTTTGACCATGGTATCCACGGTGGTGCGGTTTAACACGTTTGTTTTTACCGGATGCTCCCGGTAAATCTCATGCCCGCTGTCATCCACAATCTTGTCAATGGCGTAAGGCTCTACCCGAACCCCCTGGTTGGCCAACACCCCAAACGCCGATGTAATTTCCATGAGCTTAACACCGGAACCGCCCAAGGTAAGACCCAGATAAGGCTCCATTGGGGTGCGAATGCCCATTTGCTCGGCCATGCGAACCACCGCGTCCGCCCCCAGTTCATTAATAACCTTAACCGCCACCACGTTGTTAGAGGTAATCACGGCACGGGCAATGGTCATGTAGCCATGATAAGAGCGATCGTAGTTTTTGGGCTGCCATTCCGCAATTTTAACAGGCTCGTCCAAATAAACCCGGCTGGGTTCATAGCCACGATCAATGGCCGTGGTGTAGGTAAATATTTTAAACAGGGATCCCGGCGAGCGAACCGCGTCAATCACCCGGTCGAACTGACTGTTTTGATAGTTTTTACCCCCCACATACGCCAAAATAGCGCCGCTTTGGGGGTTCATGGAAACCACCGCCGCCTGCTGATTGTTGCGGGTTCTGCCATAAACCGCCGATTGACTGACCACAGCACTTTGAGCCAGATTTTGAGCCCGTAAATCCAGCGTGGTAAAGATTTTCAGGCCGCTTTGCCAAAAGGACTGCTCATCCAGGTTGAAATAGCGCATAACCTGAGTCATGACATAGCGGTTAAAAAAAGGCGCTTTGTCCGAAGAGGACAGACCACGCCCGCCCTGGTTCAGGTAAATGGGCTGATTTTTATAGCGTTCAAACTGCTCCGGGGTAATTTTGCCCACCTCTACCAGATTTTGCAACACCTCATCCCGGCGGGCCTTGGCCCCCTTTAAATTTTGAAACGGATTGTAGCCCGAAGGGGCCTGAGGCATCCCTGCCAACATGGCCGCCTCTGTAATACTGAGGCGAGAAGGCTTTTTGCCAAAATAAATTTCACTGGCCGCCTGAATGCCGTAAGCCCCCTCGCCAAAATAGGTGTTATTCACGTAAAGCTCCAGAATCTGGGCCTTGGTCAGCTTGTCTTCCAACTGCATCGCCAAGGCCGCTTCCCGAATTTTGCGGGTAATCGAGCGCTCGTTACTTAAAAACACGTTACGGGCCAACTGCTGGGTAATGGTGCTGCCACCTTCCCGTAGTTTTTTATGGCTCAAGTCCCGAACCACCGCCCGTAATACGGCTATCGGATCCACGCCTTTATGCTCATAAAACCGACGATCCTCGGTTGCGATCAAGGCATCCACAAAATAAGGGGAAACGTTGGTCAGTTTTACGTTCTCGTGCCGGAATTTACCGAAAGACATAATGGGACTGCCATCGGCGGCAAATACTTGCGTCCATTGGGTGGGATTAATGCCGTCCTTCAACACTTTTTCAACAGAAGGCAACTCGCGAGTCACGGAAAAAACATAGGTTGCCACAGCCATTATGCCGGTCAGCAACAGGGCGATCAGAGAGCGCAACATGTCAAAAGGTTTCCTTTGGTTAAGCGCGGTGAGAGAAGGGCGCACATGGTTAAAACGCAAATAGCTAAAATACTATTTAAAACTGTGCCTATTGTAACCGAAGAAAAATAAAGCGGAATGCGGCGATCTCCATCCAAGCCCCGCGCTAAGGTCAACAGGCCTCAAAAATGGCTCTGGAACCCCGCGCCCATCCATAAAAACAGATGCCCGCATACGCTATTTCAAATCACAGCCAAGCGGCGTAACCCAGATGCGTTTTTATCAATTTTTTTATCAGTTTTTGGCTTACCATTTTTTTCCCTGGCGACGTAAATCATTCAATTGGGCAATAAAACGGGGACGAACCTGGTTGGCGTAGGCGAACAGCTTTTCCTCAAAACTACTGCTTTCCACTTTCATATCCATGGTACGACTTTGCTCCAAAGCCCGCTCCACCACCTGTTTTACCAGAGGCATCGGCAAGCTATGGGTTTGAAAAGCCCGTTTGAGAACCTTAATCACAACACTGGACAGGGCAGGGTTGTTCGGTACAAACTTGTACACGCAACCTTGAATATCAGGCGGCATTCTTTATTACCTTGAATTGACAAACCGTTTTACTCATTTTAACAGTTCCACCCCCATGAGAACGTCAATCACCTGATGGAGTAACGTCCCCAAGTTCAGGCAGGACAAGCCGAGCAGGGCAACATTGCCGCTTACGGAAGACTGGAGCGCCTGCCCATTCGTGAGCGCCCTCCACGGAATCGCCGTTTGACAAATGAATGCCCGTTAATACATTCTATGATTTGAAAAGGTAGGAGAATTACTGAACAATGGCTAAGAAACGAATTCTTGTAATGACCGGCGGCGGCGATTGCCCAGGCTTGAACGCCGTAATTCGGGCAATTGTCCGACGTACCGAGCAGGAAGAGGACTGGGAAGTCATTGGCAGTATTGAAGCGTTTAATGGCCTGCTGCGGGACCCCATGGAAGTGGTTTTACTGGATAGCAAAACCGTTTCTGGTATTCATATCCGTGGCGGCACCATTTTAAAAACCACCAACAAAGGCGGCCCGTTCCACTGGCCGGTTAAAAACGCCGATGGCTCCTTTTCCTATATCGATCGCTGCGATGATCTGATTGCCCGCCTGGAAAAACTGGGCATCAACGCGGTGGTCAGCATTGGCGGCGAAGGCTCCATGGACATCGCCCAGCGCTTGTTCGAAAAAGGCATCCCCATTATTGGTGTTCCCAAAACTATTGATAATGACTTGTCCTCCACCGACTTAACCTTTGGGTACCAAACCTCGGTACAAATCGCCACAGAAGCGGTAGATCGCCTGATTACCACCGCTGCCAGCCACAACCGCCTCATGATTCTGGAAGTTATGGGCAGAGACGCTGGCTGGATTGGCCTGAGCGCGGCCATTGCCGGAGGCGCTCATGTGGCCCTGATTCCTGAAATTCCTTACGATATTGACAAAGTGGCCGCCGAAATTAACGATCGGGTTGAAAATGGTCGTGGATTTGCCATTGTGGTTATTTCCGAAGGCGCTAAACCGGTTGGGGGCATTGCCACCTCCCGTGACAGCAACCAGCCCGGTTACCAGAACAAAATTCTGGGCGGGGTCGGTCACCGCTTGCTGGAAGAAATTCAGGACAAAGTAGACGTGGAAGCACGGGTTATGATTTTGGGCCACTTGCAACGTGGCGGCTCTCCCATTGCTTATGACCGGGTATTGGCCACTCAGTTCGGCGTAAAAGCGGTTGAACTGGTACTGGAAAGCAAGTTTGGACACATGGTGTCCTATCGCCACCCCAACGTGGTTTCCGTACCCATTGCCTCTGCCATTGAAGAGTATAACTATGTCAAACTGGATAGCGCCTTGGTGCATACCGCCCGTGGGGTTGGTATTTCTCTGGGCGACTAATTCCAGTTTTTAATACACACACTCAATATCCGGCGCTTTTTTACAATCAGCGCCGGATATTTTTTAAAAGTAATAAAGCGCTAACCCCTAATCGCATCCGCCGAATCGGGAAGGGCTGCTCTGCTTTGTTCATCCGGCTGGGCCTGAAACCACTGTCCCACCAGCAACGGCAACAGCATAAACCCCAGCATGATGGCCCATAGCCACACTTGATGCTGGGCCAGCGCCGCCCCCAGAGACACCAAAATCGTATTGCGAACCAGGCGAGCCATGGTGAGAATCACCGCCAACCGCCAGCGATCATAACCGCTCATTAAGGCCAAAAAGCGAATAAAATCCAGCGGCAAGGGCAAGGCGTTAAACAGAAACAGCCAAAGTCCCAGCTTTTTCATAAAAAATTGCCGATAAACCGTTGGAATCTGATGAATCAGCTCAGGCCGCTCCTCGGCCCACTTCCGCACACTTTTTTCCAGCACCAGCCAGCCTGACAGAGAGCCTAAAGTAGCCACTAACACCACCCAAACCGGCATTTTAAATTGTCCCAGCCACAAAATACTCACGGTTAGCGGCAAAGGAACAGGGCCGCTGCCTAAAAAGCTAATGGCAAAAAGCCCCAGCAAACCCCATAAAAAAGCGGAACCCATCAGGCAGGCTGTCTGGCGGCGGTTAAGTCAACAGCGGGCCCGCCTCTTTCCAGCAAAATCCGCTCGGCCAAAACCTGATCGGAAGGCTTGTCCACATCCATACAACATTCCGCAAAGGGCATGCTAATCACATCGGTGGCACATCCCAACAACCCGGAGGCTTTGACCGCCACTTCCGCCATGGTTAGCTGCCGCAGCAGAATTTGCAGCAAAGAAACAGGATTCAGCATCCAGGCGTTTTTCCAGGGCTTTTTTCGGTTCCGATCGATGGTTTCCATAAAAGCCACATTGGGCTGAAACTTGCGGCGATTGATTAAAAACAGATTGCCGCCGGAAAAAGCGCCGTCTTTAGAGTGAAAGTAGGTGCGCTGGCTTTGAGGGTAAGCGGCCCGAACCACACCCCGCTCTACCACCGCCACGGCCAAGGCGGCATCTCGCCGCAGGCCTTGTTGCACAAAATATTCCAGCATCTGCGGGGTTAACAGGGGATGATCGCCCGACACAAACAGCACCCAGTCTCCTTCGGGCGGCAATGAATACAGCGCCTTTAACAGAGAGCGCACCGCCCCGGTATCATTGGGCAAAAGGTCAAAGGGAAACGTCGCTCTGAGGGCAGCAACCCCTTCATCCTGGGTGCTTACCCAAATTTTGGACGAAAAACGCGCGGCAGCAATGGCCTCTAAAACGGAAAGCACCATGGGTTTTCCGCCAACAGGCAGTAAAACCTTACTCTGCAAGCCCGTTCCAGCCAACAGAGGATTATGGACATTACGGCTGCCGGTAAGCACAACCGCTTGAAGGTGCTGAGAGCTTGTCATGGGCTTGATAGTACCATAGCTGGCACCACTTTTCGAAAGATTTCTTGAACATTTTTAAAAATAGCTGGCACCACTTTTCGAAAGATTTCTTGAACATTTTTAAAAAAGAAGCTTGAGATTGCAACGTGCCTTCGCTACAATAACCACACTTAAGACTTTGATACTGAATCGTGGCGGGTGTAGCCAAGTGGTTAAGGCTCCGGTTTGTGGTACCGGTATTCGTGGGTTCAATTCCCATCATCCGCCCCATTTTTTCTCTGGAATTCCAAAAATGGTTAATGAATCAGCCCATGTTAAACTTGAGTGCGGGAAGCGTAAGAACGGGAACGTAAGAAACTGAATGCAGGCAATGACTTTACCCGACCTCTTCAGAAAGACAAAAATGGCATCTGTGGGTGGTCTAATTTTCAGGCTGGCTGTGGCTTGCCTGCCCTTATTGGCCGTTGTTTTGCTGTGCTTGATGATGTTTAGCGGATGGGTTCGCTCGCCTAAAATAGTGCCTGATTTAAGCGCGCAAGCGGTTTTAATGCCGTCCGCACAAGCAGCCTCGCTGGGCAACGATACCCACGAAGCCGGAAAAAACCGCTCCAAAAAGCCTGTTTCCGCCGAGTTTGAGCGTTTAAATATTACGCATGCCACCATTCGGGTTCCCGATTAACTGGTTTTCCAGAGCGTTAAACCGTTTTCTTCAGTCAGTTTTCTTTCATTAAAAAGCAACTCTGTCCAGGCAAATGGGCAATGATTACTTAAAAGCATTTTAATCATGATTGAGCGAACAACGTTTTTTCACAATTTAAAAACCCCCTTACCCAATGCGGGTGAGCCGTTGGGCCGCACACTCAAAACGAAAGGCTTGCTTCCCAGAATTTCAAGCCCTGCCAAACACGATAGCCTCCCACCCATTCGGTTTCAGGGGCGAACCATCAGTTTGGTAGCCGATACCCGTTACCCCAGTGCTGAAAGTTATCAGCAGCGTATTTTTTTTCAGGCCTGCCTGGAAAACCTGCACTTTTACCAGAGTACCGAGGAAAAAGCCTACCTGATGGCCGCCATGCGCGCCCTGATTCCCGATCTCTCCAGCCAAACCATTCACGAACCTGTGCAACTGCTGTCAGAGAGCCATATTCAAGCCAATACCCTGGGCGAGCATGCCTTGTTTATGATGAGCAAACACGGCAAGCCCCACGATTTGGCCATGCTCGAGAAAAAGGGGGTTAATCTCAACGCCAGGGATCACCGCCCCCTGCAACAACCCACCGCTTTGATGAAAGCCATAGAGGGCAGGAACTTGACGACGTTTGCCCATTTGCTATCCCGGGCCAACCCACAGATTTTGGCGGCCACCAACGAAGCCGGGTTTAACGCGCTGGACTTGGCCCGAGACACCAATGCCCACCTGTGCAAATACGCCCTGAAACGACATTACCCTTCACAGCCTAAAAAAGCCCTGTGGAAAAGCTTTTTGAACCACATGACAGGCCTATCTGTTTAAGCTACCCTAGCTCTATCAGCAGTCAACCGAGGTGATTCATGACCACGCTCTCTTCCGATGAGGCCTACCGGCAGGCTGGAGTAGACCTGAAAAGCGCTGAGGCCGTGGTAGACATTGCCCGAAACGCGGCCCGTCAAACCCAAAAACCTTGGTTGCTGGGTGGTATTGGTGGATTTAGCGGCGCTTTTGAAATTCCCGCCGGGTACCGACAACCCGTTTTGCTTTGCGGCTGCGATGGGGTAGGCACCAAACTAAAGCTGGCTTTTGAGGCCAACCGCCACGATACGGTGGGCATTGATTTGGTGGCCATGAGCGTCAATGACATTCTGGTCAATGGCGGTCAGCCGCTGGTGTTCCTGGATTATCTGGCCACCCAGAAAATTGAGGGGGAGCAACTGGCTCAGGTATTAAGCGGCATTGCCCAAGGCTGCGAGCAAGCAGATTGTGCCCTGATTGGTGGTGAAACCGCCGAGATGCCCGGATTTTACGCCCCCGGCGAATATGACTTGGCCGGGTTTTGCGTGGGCGTGGCCGAAAAAGAAAATTTATACCCCCGCAAGGCCAACATTGGCCCCGGCAATGTGCTGATTGGACTGGCCAGCAACGGCTTGCACAGTAACGGGTACAGTCTGGTTCGCAAAATTTTGTTTAGCGATCACCAGCAGGACTTAAACGCCTTTATCCCGGAGCTGAACGCAGTTTTGGCGGACGTGTTACTGGCCCCCACCCGCATTTATGTTAAACCGGTCCTCAAAATTCTGGAAAAACACCCGCAGGCCGTACAGGCCATGGTCCATGTTACCGGCGGCGGATTTTACGATAACATTCCCCGGGTGCTCACCCCCGCTGTTTCCGCCGAAATTGACGCCAGCAGCTGGCCCTTGCCTCCCATTTTCGCTTATCTGCAAACGCTGGGCGCTTTAAGCGACGAAACCCTTTGGCACACCTTCAACTGCGGCATTGGCTACATTCTGGTGGTGGCCGCCGATCAGGCCCAGGCCGTTTTAGACAGTTTTCATCAGGAAACCGATGAAAAAGCCTTTATCATCGGCCAGTTAACGCCCGCTCAAGGCCAACCGGAAGTCATCGTACGATGATGAGCCGCCTTGCGCCCTACCGATTGGGTGTTTTGCTGTCGGGACGCGGCAGTAACTTTGCCGCCATTCAGGCCGCCATTGAGGCGGGGGAAATCCCCAACACTCAAGTGGGGGTGGTTATTTCAAACCACGCTCAGGCAGGGGGGCTTCAACTGGCGACCAACAAAGGTATTCCCACCGTCGCGCTGGACAAGCAAGCATTTGAAAACCGCATGGCCTTTGATGCAGCACTGGTGGACATTCTTCAGCAGCATCACATCGATTTGGTGATTCTGGCAGGATACGATCGCATTATCAGCGCCCCCTTGCTGGCAGCGTATGAGCGGCGCATTTTAAACATTCACCCCAGCCTGTTGCCCGCCTATGGCGGAAAAGGAATGGTGGGCTTAAAAGTTCATCAGGCCGTATTGGCTCAGGGAGAGCGAGAATCCGGGTGCAGTGTGCATTTGGTGACTGCCGTAGTGGATGATGGCCCGGTGCTGGGCCAAAGCCGGGTGGCCATTACCGCAAACGAAACCCCGGAAAGTCTGGCGGCCAAGGTGTTGATGCAGGAGCACCAGCTGTACCCCCAAGTCATTCGCCAATATATCGAAACTGTTTTGAGTCAGGAAGGGAAAACCGACAGCCATGACAAAGCCCTTATTTAAAGCGGCGAAACCGATTCTATTCATCACGGCAATCCTTGCTGCCGGACTGCACTTTTCAGGTTGTCAGCAAAACATGGTTTATCAGCGTTCCATGGCGGAATTGAACCAAAAGGCGCAAGCCCTGATGGCCTCGGGCGATGTGGATGGGGCGGTATCCCGACTGGAAGCGGCCCACGACTTACAACCGGAAGAACCCAACACCACCTATAATCTGGCCATTGCCTACCAAACCCAGGGCAGCTACGACAAAGCCATTCCCCTGCTCAAACAGCTGATTGAGCAAAAGCAGCTGGACACCGCCCAAATTCAAAAAACACTGGGCATCACCTACGAAGCCAAAGCAGACACGTTGGCGGGCAAAGCCAGTGAGGAAGCTGAAAAAACGGCACCTGATGCCGCCAAATCCCAGCAAACCGCTGAACAACTCAAAGCCGAATCCTTGCAGTCTTATCAATTGGCTATTGAAAGCTACCAGCAAGCCCTGCCCGGACTGAAAAACGGTGCAGAGGTTCAAAAACAGATTGAGGCGCTGGAGGCCCGATTAAAGAAAATGGAGCAAGCCCAAGCCACAACCGGCTCAGGCAATCCCTGAGGCTTTACCCTTGCGCCGCTTGCGGGTATGATAAACCGTATGAAAGAGATGTTGAGCAAAATCATTTCCAAGCTGAGCCAGGGACGCATTCTGGTAATCGGCGATTTGGTGATTGACGAGATGATTTACGGGGCCACCCACCGGCTCTCTCGGGAAGCGCCGGTTTTAATCCTGCGCCATCAGCGGGCCGATATTATTTTGGGCGGTGGGGCCAACGCCGCACATAACGTTTCCAAACTGAACGCCAAACGAACCACCATTGTGGGCGTTTCCGGCAAAGATTATTACTGTTCCCTGCTGATGGACGCCTTGCAGCGAGACGGCATTGATACCGCCGGACTGATTCAGGACGAGGATCGCCCGACCAGCACCAAAACCCGTATTTCAGGCATCGCCAACCATTCGGTCACCCAGCAGATTGTGCGCATTGATCGCGAATCCAGCGCCCCCATTTCCGCCCAAATTGAAAACCGGATGCTGGACACCCTGACCCGACTGGCCCCGAACTTTGACGCCATGTTGTTATCCGATTATGGGCTGGGCGTTTTTACCCCTGCCGTGATCGCCCACTGTCAGGCCTTGGCTAAAAAACATGGCCTGATTATGGCGGTGGATAGCCAACAGGATTTAAGCGCGTTTCAGGGGGCCACCGTGTTAACCCCCAACCAGCCCGAGGCCGAAAAAAATGTGGGTTACGACCTGCATACCCCCGAAAACGTGCAACAGGCCGGAAAAGACTTATTAGCCAAAACCAGCGCCGACAGCGTGTTGATTACCCGTGGAGAATCGGGCATGACCCTCTTTGAGAGTCTGGGAAACCCCAGCCAGCCCAAGGCCACCGATATTCCGGTGTTTAACCACAGTGAAGTGTTTGATGTGACCGGAGCGGGCGATACCGTGGTAGGCACCTTGACCCTGGCCCTAACCGCCGGTGCCTCCCTGCTGGAAGCTTCTATTTTGGGCAATTTGGCAGCCAGCATTGTGGTAAAACGCTTTGGAGCGGCCACCACCAACCCACAAGAATTACAGGCCGCACTGGACAGTGTGGATGAAAGCCTGTTAAATCGGGTTAGCAGCGGCATTCTGAGCGCTTAACCCCATTTAAAACTTCCAGCCGGAATTATTAAATCCGGCCCAAGTCAGCGATAGAGAGACAGGAACCCTTCCCCCATGTTGATTGATCAATCCGGTAAACTGTTCGGCAAAATCAATATTGTCGATTTTGGCGGCCTCGCCCTGGGGCTATTGGTGGTGGTGGGCGTTCTGGTTACCCAGTCTGGTCTGTACCGCACCTCCGGCCAGGTCATTAAGGGCGAAGGCGATATTCACTACACCGTGTACATCCGCAACCTGAAAACCCTGCAACCCCAATTGTTTCAACCCGGAAAAAAACTGTCTATCACCATTCGCAACCAACCACGGGGACAGGTGGAAATTGTAGACGTTAAACAAACCCCCAAGCGCAGCACCTATATGTTACCCAGTGGCGTGTTAAAAACTCTGGCAGATCCCGCCGATCCCTACGGCTACGACTATCTGATTACCCTGAAGGACCATGCCCTGTTTAGTGAGGACGGCTTTGTAACCACCGGCATTAAAGTAAAAGTAGGCTTGGGCATTGAGGTGGAAGGGCACGACTATAGGGTTTCCGGGGCCATTGTGGATGTGCGGGAAGCCAGTGATAAACCGGCAGCCATAACTGGCTCACAGTCCTCCTCAACCCAAACACCATAAGCCATGACCTTATTGAAAGCGGCGCTGGAACACTCTTGGCTACTGGGTCCTTGGACCCGGCTGGCCCAAACCTCTGGCTTGCAAATTGCCGGGTGGATTGAACGCTCCCGGCTCATGGCCCCATGTCGAGTGCTGTTGGCCTCACCGAAGGATAGTAACAAGCAATTCCAGCGGTTCGGCGCCACGGTTCGCTGGATGCTCACTCTGGGCGTTCTAGGGCTGTTTGTGCTGCTCTCCTTTAGTTCTACCGGCATAATTGGCGGATTAACCGGACTGCTGTTTGGGATTGTCCTAGCGGCAGCGCTGTTGCTGCGGCCCGCCATATTAAGCAGGCTAACCATCATAGACGTACTGGTGGGCTTGTTTTTAGGCTCTGCGATTATATCCACCGCTTTTTCCTCCTTTCTGCCCACCAGCGTGATTGGACTGGCCAAAATGCTGACCTTCATCGCCGGTTATATCGTGTTTCGGGTGGTTAGCGAAAGCGGAAGCAGTACCATCACCGCAGCGCTCGGCCTGCTGGCCCTTATTGGGCTGGGAGAATCGCTGATTGGCTTTTATCAGTACGCCAACCACATCCAGCCACTGGCCACCTGGAGCGATCAAAGCATTAACCCCGAACTGCAAATGAGCCGCATCTTCGGCACCTTGCAACCTTCTAACCCCAATTTACTGGCCGGTTTTTTAATTCCCGGCTTTGCGGCCGCTTGCAGTTTGGGGCTGATGTTTGCCCGCCCCAAAACCTGGCTGCTTTCCGCTATTGGCCTGGCAGCCAGCGCCGCCATTTTAATCGCACTGGTGCTAACTGGCTCTCGGGGCGGCTTTTTGGCCATTGGCACCATGTTTATCTGCCTGTTTGCCTTTTTAGGACACCTGATCTGGTACAACCCAAGCCTTCGCAACTTTAAATGGATGAAACCCGCTTGGCTAATCATTCTGGTGGTGAGCCTGCTGACCGTGGGCGGCGGGGTCATGCGTTCCGAAAAAATTCGCACCCGGGTGCTTTCCATGTTCGCCATGCGAGAGGACAGCAGCATCTCTTACCGGCTGAACGTGTACAATAGCGCCCGCCAAATGGTGCGAGACAATCCCATTGTGGGCATTGGCCCCGGCAACGGGACTTTTAAGCTGGTTTACGGCCTGTACATGGTGCCCGGTTACAACGCACTGGGCGCTTATAGCGTGCCACTGGAAATTGCGGTGGAGCAAGGCGTCATTGGACTGGTCATTTTCCTTTCCCTGCTATTGGTGCTGATGCTACGGGCCTTTTTGGCTCTGGATGCCCCGCACCTGACCCTACAGCAAAAGATTTTGATTGGGGGCCTGCTCACCGGCATTTTGGGATCTTTTATGTACGGCATTTTTGATACCATCTGGTATCGCCCCTCGGTCAATCTTTTATTCTGGTTTATGGTCGCGGCGCTGGCCACCCTCACCGAACCTCGGCCAGCCGCATCGCTCTCAGCAAAGGAACCCAGTCGCCATGCGGCCTGAATCACTTCAAAAAATCGCCTTCATTAACTTTGGGGGCATTGGGGATGAAATTTTATTTGCCCCGGTCATTTCAGAAATCAAACGCTATATCCCCCAAGCCCACACCACCCTGTTTCTGGAAGACCGCAGCAGTGCGGTGAGCGATTTATTAGAAGTGGATCACATCATCCCCCTCAACGTGCAGGGGCAGTCCCGGCTTCGTCTTTTTTTTCAGCTCTGGAACGCCCTGCGAAAATCACATTTTGATGTGGTCATTTCCAGCGGTAGCAGCCCTTTTATTCCGGTGCTATTGTTTTTAAGTGGCATTCCCCTGCGGGTGGGCTTTCAAACCGGCCCCGTCAGCCAGGCGCTTTTAACCACCCAGGCCCCGCTGGCTCCCAAGCACGATCGCAAGGGATACGCGGCGGCCATGTATTTTGCCCTGGCCCAGCATTTTCTACAGTATTTATTGAAAACCGGCTATCAGCCCACCCAGCCCATCTTGCCCCAGCTCAAGCCGCCCCCGCCAGAAGATCAAGCCTGGGCGCAAGATCTGATGCACCCAAAAACCGCAGGGAACACCATCCTGATTCATCCGGGCGTAAGCACCATCAGCATTCAAAAAAACATTCTCAAAAGCTGGCCTGCGTCGCATTGGGCGGCTCTGATTCTTCAACTGTGCCAAGAGGGCCATTCCGTGTATCTGGCCGGAGGGCCGGACGATCGAGATTCCGTTGAGGAAATCCAGCGCAATTTACCCCCCAATTTGGCAGGGTTTACCAATTTATATGGACAAACCAAAAATCTGCGCCAGTTGGGCGCCCTGATTTTGGAAGCGGATTTGTTGCTCTGTGTGGATTCTTCTCCCATGCATCTGGCCGTGGGGTATCAAAAACCGGCTGTGGCCTTGTTTGGCCCCACCGACGAACAAAAATTACTGCCCCCCCACGATGCCCGCTTTATCGCCGTCACCGCCCAAAATCTGGACTGTCGGCCTTGCCTGTGGGATGTTCGCAACCAAAACTGCGCCACCTCCGAGTGCCTGAACGTGCCGGTAGAAACAATGCTGGCAGCAGTGCGAAACACACTGGCCACCTGCTTCTGATTCACTGCGTTAAACAGCGCGCCGCTTTATTCCTGATAGGCTTCCGGCAAAAAACGAGCGCCTTTGGCCAGAAAGTTGGCGAACTGCATCAACTCATCCCGGCTCATATGGCGAGTGTCCACCGCAAAGGTAATGGCTTTGGCATCCGCCGGGTCATGCTTTAAAGCCATCGGCGGTAACTGCTTGGGCATGCCCATAAACAGGCGAGCGCCCATTAATTTAACGCTCTTGCCATTGGCCTCTTCCGCTTTTTCCGCTAAAAAAGCGCGAATGCCAGCCACCGGGGGCATGTCTTCATAAACCAGATTCAAAACAACCTGTTCCGGCATAGGATCTTGGGGAGCCGCCAGCGCCTCTTTCATCGCATCGCTAAGCCGCAGGATTTGCCCTTTGGGTTTCAGCAAATCAGGCTCATCTTTGGTGTAAAACGTTTTTTGAAAAACGGGGGCGGCACTGGCGCCTTTTCCCTGAAAGTGATCATCAGCCAGCGCATTCAAACTCCCGGTGCCAAAACGTTGAAAATCGGCATGTAAAGGCTTTAAACCTGACAAAAGATACGCCTTGGGCGCTGCTAAAGGCGCCTGTTGTTTTTGAGTTAACGCAGAACGTTGACGGGTCGGCTGAGGCCGAAAGCCAGATAAGGTCATCACTTGTGATGACGGAAACAAATTTCCCATGATAAACCCCTCATTACAGTTTTAAATGTCCCACCCATTGGAATGGAGACATCGTATAAGCAACACTTGCGATTAACAAGCATTGAGCGCAAAAGAATATGGGTTATAAAAAGCGGGGGGCAATAGCGAGCAAGAGAAAGGCAGCGGGTGTACAATAGAATCATGAGCCGATTGAGTGAGAAAGAAGCCCAAGACAGCCAAGCCCTGCTAGAGCGGGTGCTTTATGAACTGAAAAAAGTGATTGTGGGTCAGGAGCATCTGCTGGAGCGCCTGATTATCGCGGTGATTGCCGGGGGGCATGTGCTGGTGGAAGGCGCGCCCGGTTTGGCAAAAACCCTTACCCTGAAATGCTTGAGCCAGGTGACTGCTCTGGCCTTCAAGCGTATTCAATTCACCCCGGATTTACTGCCCTCGGATTTAATTGGCACCCGCATTTACAACCCCTCCAATGGGTTGTTCAGCACCGAGGTGGGGCCACTGTTCACCAACTTTGTGCTGGCCGACGAGATTAACCGGGCGCCCGCCAAAGTGCAAAGCGCGTTGCTGGAAGCCATGCAGGAGCATCAGGTAACCATTGGCAAGGAAACCTTTTTGCTGAATGCCCCCTTTTTGGTGATGGCCACCCAAAACCCCATTGAATCGGAAGGCACCTTTAACCTGCCCGAAGCCCAGCTGGATCGCTTTTTGTTCAAACTGCTCATCCACTACCCATCCCCCGAGGAAGAGTTGGTGATTATCCAGCGCATGAGCGGGGAAACCCTGCCTGAACTGGAACCCATTCTGGATCAGGAGCGAATTTTGGAAGTGATGCGGCAAACGCTGGCCGTCTATCTGGATCCCAAACTGATGCAGTACATTGTGGACCTGATTGAGGCCACCCGCAACCCCGATCACAAGGGCATCCAGTACGGCTCCTCTCCACGGGGTTCACTGGCATTGGCCAACGCCAGCAAGGCCATGGCCCTGGTAAACGGTCGCACCTATGTCACGCCTCAGGATGTTGAAAAACTGATTCACGATTGCTTGCGCCACCGCATTATTCTCTCTTATGAAGGACTGGCCAACGGGCTATGCGCCGATCAATTGCTGGATGAGATCAAGGCCAGCGTTCCGGTGCCGGTTTTGACTGGAACTTAATTGATGTCCGCCCTCTTGCGCTGGCTGGATCCGATTTTAAACCCGTTGGCCTGCCTGCCAAAGCCGGAGCAACCTACGCAGCCGCTTGAGAATGCGGAAGCCCTGCTAAAAAGGCTGGATGCCCTGTTGCGCCAAAAGCTCAAATTCGCGGCCACCGGAGACACCCAAAGCGCTCTGCGGGGTCAGGGGCTTGATTTTGCCGATTTGCGGGAATACCGACCCGGCGATGATATCCGCAAAATGGACTGGAGCGTATTTGCCCGCACCTTAACCCCCCATGTGCGGGAATATCACGAGGAAAAGCAGCTGACCCTCTGGCTGGTGGTAGATTTAACCCCCTCCATGCGCTTTGGCCATCATCAAACCAAAATACGGCAAGCCATTGAGCTGGCCGGGTTATTTGGCTTGCTGGCCGAAAAATCGGGTCACAAGCTGGGCGCTTATTTTATCAGCGGGCCACAGCCGGAAATTATTCCCCCCGCAAGCGGACAAGCCCATTTACGCCGCCTTAGCCAACGATTGCTGGACAGCAGCCAATGCCCAAAAGTCCCCACCGGGTTGCCGCAGGCCGATCCCTTGCACAGCGCTTGCCAGCAACTCTGTCATGTGGTTTCCAAACAAAATACGGTGGTCATTCTCAGTGATTTTCTGGCGGCGACCGATGACTGGCAAGCTTCCTTGGGCCAGTTATCTCACAAGGCCCGACTGCTGAACCTGATGCTGGTGGACGCGGTAGAAACCCAACTGCCCCCCAACCTGGGCATTTTAACCCTGCAAGATCCAGAAACAGGACAGGTTACCCAGTTTGATAGCCAAAACCCGGCGCTCATCCAGCGTTACCGGGAACAGGTGGAAAGCAAGCAAGCGCGCACCCTTCAACGCTTGAAAGAATGGGGGGCCACTGCAATGGCGCCCACCCATCAACCGCCGCTAGAAATAGTGCTGAATTTACTGAAAACCGGACGGATCGCCTCATGATAATAGACTGGACAGGCTGGCGAAACATCAGCGGTTTTTTCTTTGAATGGCCCTGGGCGCTGCTTTTGCTCTTGCTGATTCCCGGCTTTTGGTGGCTTTACATGAGGCGCATTCGGCAAAAGCTGGTGCGGTTGTCTTTGCAGTTCAGTTACGCCGCTGTGGTTGAGCAAATTAAGGCCCAACCTGCCCTTTGGAAAAGATTACTACTCCCCCTAAGCGTCAGCGCCATCATAGCTTTGCTGGTGATTGGGCTGGCTCGCCCTACGGTTACCGCCAAGGTGGGCGTTCAATCGGCGGATATTATGCTGGTGCTGGATATTTCCCTAAGTATGCTGGCGGAAGACATCAAGCCGGATCGCATGAATGCCGCCAAAGAGGCCGCCATTCAATTTGTACAAAGCCTGCCTTCAGATGCCCGCATTGGGCTGGAGTTTTTCGCGGGCGATAACTATGTGGTATCTCCCCCCACCAGCCGCCACGAAGAAATTATCGCCTACCTGCGGGCCTTGAAACGAGAAGACTTAAAACCTCGCACCGAAATTGGCAGCGCCCTGCGAACCGCCTTGCAAATTTTGAACCAGCAATCGGAGTCGGCAGTAACCACTTCCACGCCCAAGGCGGAAAACACCCAGCAGTCAGCACCAACCCCCTCCAAGCCGGATCAGGTCATTATTTTGCTCAGCGATGGAGACAGTCACGAGGGGTTTCCGTGGAATGAGGCCGCCAAACAAGCCCGCGCGGCCAACGTAACCATTCATACCATTGGGGTGGGCAGCGCCGAAGGCAGCAGCATTGTGTACCAGGGCGTAGAACTGCCCGTGTTATTTGATGAAACCACCTTGCGACAAACCGCGGAACTGGGCGGAGGCAGCTATTTTAGAGTGTTTAAAAAAGCCGATTTCCGCAAGGTGTATGAACAAATCCACCAGCGCACCGTTCATTATGAGCAACGTGATATTGATCTGGCTTTCGCCATGGCCGGGGCAGGCTTGCTGACCCTGCTGATTGCCTTGGGTTTGGCCATTGCTTTTTTATAAGCCCAATCAGGATTTCGCTAAAAAAAAATTTAATATTTACCCGTAACTGCCGATACCCTTGTTAACGCATCCATAACCCCCGACGGATTGAGTTGGGCGTTAGTCAAAGTACTGCTTAACCTGGAGATTTGGCGTGGAACCCCACCAGCCAGAAGAAGAAAAGTCAAAACTGCGTTCGTTTGTAAATCTGGTGGCCAAAGCCGGATTAACCTCGCTGGTGGTTGCCATGATTTTAGGCACTTTTTTGCTGGCGGGCATTGATCGGATTGTGGATCAGCTGGAGCTAAAAACATACGACCTTCGGGCGCAAATGCAACTGGGCGAAACAAAAAAACGACCCAGCAAAGACATTCTGATTCTTCAGTTTGATGATTCCTCGTTAAACGTGCTGAGTGATGAGTTTGGGGTATGGCCCTGGCCAAGGGACGTTCATGCCCGCATGATCCACTTTTTAAACCGGGCAGGGGCAAAAAGTTTGCTGTACGACATTATGTTTGTAGCCCACCGCAAAGGCAGCGAAAAGGCGGATCAAAGCCTGGTAGACGCGTTTCAAAAGTACAATAACGTTTATTTAAGTATGAACTTTGATAATGAGCTGACCCAAAGCCAAAAACTGGGAAAAGATTTAACCCCCCGAGACATTGAAAGACTTCAGCCGCTTTCTATCGACTTCACATCGGAGCTGGCCCAAGCGCCCAAAACCACCAATTTAAAATTGCAAAAAAACAAAACCGATGGCAACGTTTTTTTTGAGAACGACCATATGACCTTTAACCACTACCGCAGCATTATGGTAAGCCTGCTGGATACCGGACGCAACATTGGCATCATCAACCACGGGGCGGATAGCGACGGGGTGAGCCGGAGTAACCCGCTATTCTTCCAGTTCAAGTATCAGCCCTTTATTAAAACCACGCATTTTCCGTTGGTGAAAAAACAGGATCGATGGCTGGATGCAAAGGGCAACCGCACCGATTCAGACGGATTCTTCATTGCCAAATCCCGGTATTTACCGGCCCTGAAACATGAGAATAATACTTATCTAGATCAGGATCCTGCCTATCCACACCCGGTTGATGCCGATGGCTACTTGATGGATGGGTACGGCAATTACGTTTACCAACGACAAAGCCAGTACCAGTATCGTTACTTTCCTTATCTGGGCATGCAAGCCGTTCTCAACCTCAAATTTCCGGGAGAGAAGCTGAAACTGACGCTGTCCAAAGAAGGCCGCTTGCGGTTTAAAAACTACGATATTCCCTTAACCAACCAGGGCGACTTTTTGATTAACTGGTACAACGTGAATGTGAAGCGGGAAGAATACACCCGGAATTTGCGGGATTTAGCCCACTATGAAAAGCAACTGAAAGCGCAAACCGAACAACAACAAGCCCAACTCCAAAGCCTGCCCCCGGATACCCCGGTATTTAACGCCCTCCAGCAGCGTATCGATCAAAATCAACATGAACTGCAAAAGGCAAGCAGCCTGAGCGAAATGCTAAAGGCTGCATTGAAAGCCAAATACGTCCCGCAGCCTTACAAAATGGTATCGGCCTGGGAAGTCATTCGCACCATGAAAAAAGAAGAGGCGGGACTGCCCCTGAATCAGGAAGATGAGGCCCTGAAAGCGCTGCTGAAGAATAAAATTATTTTTGTGGGGGCAACCGCCGTGGGTGCTTATGACATTAAAAACACCTCCATTCACGCCACACTGCCGGGCGTGGTGCTACAGGCCAACCTGTTTGATAATCTCTACCAGAATCAGGGCCGCTATATTCAACGGGTGGCGCCTTATCTCAATTTTCTGGCCACAGTATTCATCTGTTTGCTGGCAGCAGGATGCTCCTTTAAAATGCGCTCTCCCTTGGCAGGCTTGCTAACCACCGCCAATATTTCTGTTATGTATGTTTTATTTGCCATTGTCATGTACCAGTCTCAGCAACTGTGGATTAATGTGGCCATGCCCATGGCTTGTCTGGTCATCACCATTACCATGACCTTTATGCTGAAATATTTTTTCCGAAATCAGGACTATGAAAAAACCTACGCCCTGGCCACCACCGACAGCATGACCAACCTCTACAACCACCGATTCTTCCAAGAACACATGCGCCGATCCATCGATCAGGCCACCCGGTTCAAACACAAATTTTCCTTGCTACTCATCGATATCGACTTTTTCAAGAAGTTTAACGATACCTACGGCCACCAGGCCGGTGATGAAGTGCTGCGGCAAGTGGCTAAAAAACTGAAAAGCACCGTTCGCAACGTGGATATGGTGGCCCGCTACGGGGGCGAGGAAATGGCCATTGTACTGGATCGGGCCAACGAGGAAGAGGCGCTGGCGGTGGCCCTGAAAGTGGTCAAAGCCATTGCGGAAGAAGCCTACCCCATTGCCGAAGGGGTGGCCAAGCACGTGACCATCAGTTGCGGGGTGGCCACCTTTCCCACCCATGGAGAAACCCCTTCCCAGCTCATTGAATTTTCGGACGCCGGATTGTACCGGGCCAAAGAACAGGGCCGAAATCAGGTTGGCGCACAGTATGAACATCCCGCCCCGGTGGCAACCGACAACACTCCGGCATCAACCCTGAACCACGAAATTCAGGCAGGAGAGCCGGTTATGCAGGCAGGAGAGCCGGTTATGGATCATGAAGGGCAAAATCATCACACCGCCTAAGTCGATTGCGGGCCCTTAAACAAGCAACGGCATGGCAAGGCACTTTGCTGGTTGTTCATCAGCCTATCCGCAGGATTTTAGCTATGAATTTCAGGCGGGGTTTTTAAGTTTCTTATGTTTAGCTGGATTGTTAATTTTCTTGTATATTCATGTAGGTGTTGACTCAACCAAATGGAGATTCTGATAATATATGAATAGTCTAACCATTCCTTTCTTTCTTACGTAAAATTCAAAGGCCCCTTTTCCGTAGGGCCTTTTTTTTTGCGCTTTTTTTGCGCTTTTTCATTGATGGGCTTTACGCGCTTTATTGGCGGCTTTCAATAAAGCGCCAATCCAATCAATATGCAAGTTTAGGCAGAAAGGGATTTGGCGGCCTCTCCGGGCAGCTCGCTACCCGGTTCTCCTAGAGGAATGCGAAAGCCGAACGTACTGCCCACACCCACTTCACTACGGGCAAACACTTCTCCACCATGATGCTTTTCAATGGCCACTTTCACCAAATGTAGCCCCAAGCCGGTGCCTTTTACGGTATGCACTTTATTTTCCACCCGGTAAAACCGATCAAAAATATGGGGCAAATGCTCGTCAGGAATACCAATGCCGCTATCCTGCACCGAAACCTCCAGGGCGTCTCCCATTTCGGTTACTTCCGCCCGCACCCGAATGCGGCCATTTTCATCGGTGTACTTAATGGCGTTGCTTAGCAGATTCCGCAGCACCCGCTCAATGCTATCGCTGTTAATATACAGCTTGGGCAATCCGGATTCGATGGCTGTACTCAGCGTGATTTTTTTCTGATCGGCCAGCACTTTGACCGATTGCACGGTGAGGTTAATAACCGGGGAAATATCAGACAGTTCACGTTCCAGCACCACGGTGCCTTCATCCAGGCGGGAGAAATCCAGAATATCGTTCACCAGTTTTTTGAGGCGATCGGTTTCCGAGTTGATGGTTTCAATAAACTCATCATAAGTCTCCGTATCCAAATCCTTGCCGTGGTTGTAGATGGTATCCACATAACTTTTAATGGTGGTAACCGGTGTGCGCAACTCGTGAGACACATTGGAAATGAAGCTGGTTTTCATCTTGTCCACTTCGGTTTCCTTGGTCACGTCATGCATAATCAGCACAAAGCCCAGCATGTCCCCATCCGCATCCTGAATGGGAGACAACATAATTTTCAGGGTGGTTTGCGGCACTTCCAGCTTGTGGGTAAACAACTGGGGAAGCGCGGAGCGTTTTTCGGCCACCACTTTTTCAAAGTCCACAATAATGGGCTCAAAACAACGGGTGCCATTTTCAGTTACATAGTCTTTCAAGCTGGAGCCAATGGCCCACTGGCTGGACTTGTAGCCCAGCATCTCGCAGGCAGAATCGTTAATAATAGCCACCTTGGCCTGCATATCGCACACCACCACCCCATCGGCAATACTCAGCAAAATGGCCTTCAACTTGTTGCGCTCAAAGGTAATGGTTTCCAGGTTTTGATCTTCATATGTTCGCAAGCGCATGGACATATCATTGAAGGATTCCGCCAATGTTTTCAGCTCGCCCCACAAATCATGCTCCAGAATCTTATAGCCAAAATCGCCAGTGGAAAGCCGCTTTACGCCCCGCACAAAGGTTCGCAAATGCTTGCTTAAAATATAGGTATTCAGCGACACGGCCAACACCGAAATAAACCAGGCGCTTAAAAACACCCAGATAATAATATTGCCGGTGGCAACTTTAATATCCTTCAGCGTTTTTCCAGTCAGTTTAACGTGAACGGTGCCAACCGGTTCCGGCTCCATGTCATCGTGCAGCACCCGGCGTAGGGGGGCCACATAATCGCTCACCAGCTTGCTGTCGCTTTCCGACAGGGGTTTACCGCTTTTATAAATTAATTTTCCAGCCGTATTGTAAAACTCAATGGCGGCAATATCCTCGCTGGAGGCCACCATATTATCCGTAAATTTTTTAATGCCAAATTCGGGGTTCCGGGAAGCCAGCCGCTCCACCCCACCCACGGAAACCACATCGGTAATCATGTTGGCAAACCGATCGTAGTTATCGGCCAGCGAATTGTTGTAGTTGGTATAAATGCCAAAGGCCACAATCAGAAAAGACACGGAGATACTGGTAATCACCAATAGCAAAATCTTGTTTTCTGAGGAAAAAACTTTATCTTTCCACACTTGAGCAGTTGCCTCGGCTTTCATTCCTGATTTCAAAACGCTTAAAAGTCCACATCACACCATCCCCATTGTAGCCTGTTACCGAAATCAGGGGAACGGGGCGCTTCAGCGCAAGCGCCAAAACCCTACTCCAGAATTCGCCCCTGTAGCAGCTCTAAGGCATGTTTTTTGGCTTCGCTCAATTCATGATCGCCCAGAGAAGTGGAAATACTGAGTGAGGTACGAGACATGGCCACCGGATTGCTCAGGCCCATCTCCTCCTCATCCTCTTCTTCCAGACCGGGGGGAGGGTTATCAATATCCATGGGCGGCATGTCGTCTGCCGATGGGGGGGCGCTGTTAACAGGGGCAGTGTTTAAGCTTGGGTTTAAAGGCTTCACAGGCACTGGCACAAAGCCTTCCGGCATGGCTGGCCCAAAGGCGGGAGCCGGTTTTTCCACCGCCATGGCCGGTAACGGGGGTGCGGTTGGCACGGGAGCAACCACAACCACTTCAGGCTTTGCCGGTGCAACGGGCATAACCGGCGCAGGGGCGGGCGGGCTGGAGGCAGCGTTTGAAGCAGCGACCGATGTTGCTTCGCCGTGGCCGGTCGGCTTTTTCTTTTCCAGAGTAACCTCAATCCGCATGGGGCGGCCAAAGGCTTTATCCACCGCTTTTTGCAGGTGAATAAACTTCTCCGGCTTTTTGAGGGTGGTGAAATTCGGATCGCCCACGCAGCCCACCACCAGCAAATCGCCTTCCTGACTAATGGGAAAGGTTTGCTGCTGAATGAGGGCGCGGAACATCAAACTGGGAATGGCGGCGCAAACCTGAGCGTAAATAGCCTCCACCGAACCACTGGGCGGTGCTGGCGAACTGGCTGAATCAGCAACGGGCATCGCCTGCATGACCTTGCCAACGGGTTCCGGCATGGAAGAAACTGCGGGCGTGGCAACTGGCGCACTGGGCACCGCCATGGCCGCCGGTGGTTGAGGTGGCATCATGGCCGGAGCCGAAGGGCGGGCCTGCGGTTGAGCCAATGGGGGTGAAGCTTGAGGTTTTGCTGGTGCGGACTTGACCGGCGCTGAGGTGGCAGACAGCGGTTTGGATACAACTGGCGCACCGGCCAATTGCTGCTCCAGTCGTGCCACCCGCTCCGATAACTCTTTCACCAACTGAATGTCATGGCGATAGGCCAGTTCAATTAAGCCCACCTCCAGCCAAAGCTGAGGCTGGGAACTGTTGCGAACATTGCGCTCCACAAAGGAAAGCCGCCCGATAATCTGGGGGATTTCCTCCATTTCGGGGAACAGGGCGCTTTGCTCAGCCAGCCGCTTAAAGTAATCGGGCGGCAGAGACAATAAATCGGGATTGGCGTTGGCCCCCACCGCCTGCACCAACAACAGGTTTCTAAAATGCAGGGTTAAATCTTTCAACAACTGAATGGGCTCAATGCCCCGGTTCAACAACTCGTTCAGCTCGTTGAGCAAATCGGCGGCCCGACGCTCGGCAATGGCCCCGCTAAGGCGCAACAACAAATCTTCTTCCAGGGTGCCAATAAACAGGGCCACATCCTGACGGCCAATCAGCTTATCCGCCTGGGCCCGGCTTAGCACCGACACCTGATCGAGCAAACCCACCGCGTCTCTTAAACCGCCACGGGCATGGCGGCCAATCATCAACAAGGCTTCCTCGTCAATGCCAATGGCTTCCTGCTGGGCGATATAGCGCAAGCGCCCCACAATGTTTTCGGTGGTAATGCGATTAAAATCAAAACGCTGACACCGGCTAATGATGGTAGGCAGCACCTTGTGGGCTTCGGTGGTGGCGAAAATAAAAATAACGTTGGCCGGAGGCTCTTCCAGGGTTTTTAGCAGGGCATTAAAGGCCTGCGAGGTGAGCATATGCACCTCATCAATAATATAAACCTTGAAACGACCGGTCATGGAACTGTACTGGCAATTTTCAATCAGCTCACGGGCATCGCCCACCCCGTTGTTACTGGCCGCGTCAAATTCAATCACGTCCAAAGCGTTGCCTTGGGCAATGCCGGTGCAGGAGGCGCATTGCAAGCAGGGCGAAGCAGTGGGTCCCTGTTCACAGTTCAGCGATTTGGCGAAGATGCGGGCGGTAGAGGTTTTGCCGGTGCCCCGAGGGCCGCAAAACAAATAGGCATGGGCAACTTTATTTAAAGCAATGGCGTTGCCCAGGGTTTGAGAAATAGCCTCCTGACCCACCAAGTCGGCAAACAACTGAGGCCGGTACTTGCGATACAGCGGGATATAAGTCTCAATTCGGGTTTGCGAACGGGTTTCCATGCTCTCAATGGTCATAACGCGGCCTGACTCTCCTGGGTTCCCTGTTTTTTGATCGTCGGCCCAACAAACACCCCCTTAAATTCAGGCATTTTGGCCGAATATGTCCAGTGTACTGAATTTGCCCCCCAGAATAAAGGGGCGGGGTATCCAAACAGAAAACGGCCCACTCCGCTGGCCCTTTATGCCCAGCGACAAAAACGCCGTACCACTTCATCCCCCTTGAATGCGGTGGTGTTGCCTTTATCCGGCTTGCCAAAAATGGAAGGCCGCCGGGAAATCCACTGCTCCTGCGCGCTGCGAATCCCCATCCGCACAAGTTCCGTCCAGGATGGCACCATTTGCACAACGCTTTCCGAAACGAGCTGACTAGCGGCGTTATTCACATTTTGAACCACCAACGGGTTCTGGGCGGCAGACAAATAGTAGTTATAATAGCCCGCATAAAATGGCTCATTCCCCCCTTGCTGCGCAAGTCTGGCAGGGGCTTTGGGGGAGTCCTCTATATCGCTCCGGGTTTCCGCATTGGTGTAAACCGATCGAAACCGCTTAAAGCGATCGTGATTGGAGGGGTTATTGACCAGTGTGGGATGAACAGAGGACATGGTGACCAACCTTGCGGCTGCGGAATAGCAAATTGAAAAAGGGCTTGGATAACCCTGTTACTTTATCAATACTTATTTAAGCAGAAACAAGAACGCTTTTCATGCCACCATTCCAGCCATCCGCTCAACACACCCTTTTTAAAGCGGGTTTTAGCGGTGCTTACCGCCCCAAAAACCTGGCTTAATTGTCAGATTCAGTATGCAAGGTATCAAACACGTTACGGTGGGCCATTTTAACGTGGCGCTTGCTGATTTGAGTATAAATTTGAGTCGTCGAAATATCGCTATGGCCCAGCAGCTCCTGCACCACCCGCAAATCGGCCCCGTTTTCCAGCAAATGGGTGGCAAAACTGTGCCTAAAGGTATGCGGAGACACCTCTCGCCCAATGATATGTTTCATATCCCGCACCCGTTGCCAAATTTCCCGGCGGTTCAGCGGGGTTTTAAACAAGCCGCCCTTGCCACCAAAGCCCACCAAAAGCGGATCATCGCCTTGCAAGCCGGTTTCAGACAGGTACTCACGCACCACCGCCACCGATACCGCTCCCAGCGGAATCAAACGCTCTTTACCGCCCTTGCCTAGAACTCGAATATAGCCGCCATCCAGATCAACCGCTTTTACTGGCAAGCTGGCCAGCTCCGATACCCGCAAGCCACAAGCGTAAAGCAGTTCGACAATCACTTTATCTTGCCTGCACAACTGATCACAATTCAGCAAGCGGCTCACCTCAGACACACTAAGCACTTTGGGCAATATTTTTCGGCGTTTTGGCAACTCCAGCAGGCTTAAGGGATTATCCCGCAAGGTGCCTTTTTCCTGAAGCCATTCGTAAAAGCCTTTAACGCTGCTGATTTTTCTTAAAATGGAGGTGGTGGCGTTGTTTTTAGTTCGCAATTCCCCCAAATAGCGGCTAACTTCCCGCCGTGAAATCTGGTAGAGCTTAACCTGACGATTTTCGTGGTAGCGCAGGAACTCCAGAATATCCCGCTCGTAAGCTTCCAGCGTGTTGGCCGCATAGCCCCGCTCACACGATAAATGATCCAGATACTCTGACAGCATTAAATACATAAAAAATCCTGATCCCGATTTCAGCGTTACACACACCAATCAATACTATTGTAGCCCAGTGTCAGCGGCCAAATTTGCCAGCATTCACAACAAGCTGGCCACAACCCGCTAAAAAAAGCGCCAAATCAAACAGGTTTTAACCGCGCAAACTAATGGCTGGCCCCGCCACCACTCACCAGCCGCTTAAAGTCTTCCGGGCGAGTGGTTTTGGACAAGGCATCCTCAAAAGTGACCACCCCACGTTGATACAACTCTTTAAGAGAAGTTTCCATGGTTTGCATGTTGTACTGGGCACCGGTCTGGATAGATGAGTAAATCTGGGCAGTTTTTCCTTCCCGAATCAGGTTGGCGATAGCCGGGGTAATGGTCATAATTTCCAGGGCCATCACCCGGCCCGATTTTTCCTTCAGCTCGTTCAGCCTGGGCAGCAAGGCCTGAGACAAGACCGCCACCAAACTGTTCGATAATTGCACCCGAATTTGCGGCTGCTGCTCCGGGGGAAATACATCTACAATCCGATCCACGGTTTGCATGGCGCTGGAAGTGTGCAGGGTGCCCATAACCAAGTGGCCGGTTTCCGCAGCGGTTAAAGCCAGCCGAATGGTTTCCAGATCCCGCATTTCACCCACCAGAATCACATCGGGATCTTCCCGCAAGGCAGCCCTCAGGGCGTTATCAAAACTGCGGGTATCCTGCCCCAACTCTCGCTGGTGAATGACGCAACGCTTGGAGGTATGCAAAAATTCAACCGGATCTTCAATGGTCAAAATATGATGAGACTTGGTACTGTTGACATGATCAATCATGGCCGCCAGCGTGGTGGATTTACCGGAGCCGGTGGGGCCAGTCACCAAAACCAAACCCTTGGGCCGCTCAGCGATATCCTTAACCACCGCCGGTAAATTGAGCTGATCAAACGTTGGCACATCCGCCCGAATGGTTCGCAGGGCGGCAGCATAAGAGCCTTTATCCTTATACACGTTCACCCGGAACCGTCCCAACCCGGAGACGCCATAAGAACAATCCAGGTCCCAGTTCTGCTCCAGCACCCGTCTCTGCTCGTTGGTCAGCATGCCAAAAATCAGCCGCTGGCAATCTTCTTTAGACAACGGAGGATGCTCGGTACGCACCAGATTGCCATCAATTCTAAGTACGGGCGGTAAACCCGTGGAAAGGTGGAGATCGCTTGCCCCACGCTCAAAAACCTGTCCCAGCAGTTCCTCAAGAATCATGTACGGGTCTCGCTCCTCTTTCCAAATCCAGATAAGCCAAATTTCAAATAGGCCAAATCCAGATAGGGCCTGACAACTTGCTTCAAGGGTTTAATCTCAACCCGTATGGGCTTCACTCACTTTTCCTGAAAACAGCAAAAGCCTGAATTTGAATTCAAACTCAGAACAATGGCTACTTTGTTATTGTATCGAATTTATGGCGGCATTCCGGCAAGAACAGGCTCAAGGGGTCTAAAATTCCTCCAAACGCATGACAAAAAATCATGGGAAAAATACCCATCCGTTCAAACGCTACGATTTAGGGCCTCACCCCGTATAATAGGGACATGATAAGAGGGACTGAATCCAGCCAGCCATTGATTCCGGAAAAAACCGTCCGGCTCATGCTGAGTATTACCAGCACTTTGCTGATGTTGGCGGCTGCGGGCATTTTAATTCACTATTTCTATGCCCTAACCGCCTTGTTGGGCTGCGTTTTAATCATCACCTACATCCTGGTAGGGCCCGTCAATTTAATGGAACAAGGCATTGAAGCGGTTTCAAAATGGGGCCATCAGTTCAGACCCTATCAAGCTGTCACCCGATACTCTCCAGAGGCCAACCCCCGTATTTTAGCGGTTTTGGTGGTTTACGCGGTGGTGTTTATCGGATTAACCGTGGGCAGCATTCGCTTTTTACCACTTTTGGGCAATCAGCTGGGAGATTTGGGCCACAAAATGGGCATACAAGCGGTAGATGCCGCCGATACCGCCATGGACTGGATAGACAGCAACATTGGCCAAGGCACCTTAAGAGATGTTTTCCAGCAGGACATCACACAGGCCGAACAACAAGGCACGGTGCGTTACCACCAACAATCCGGCAAGCCGGTTTCCGCCGAAGAAAAAGAAGTGATTCAGCAAACCGTGATCCAAAGCGGCATTACCCAGCTGGAAAACCTGTTTGCATCGGCCATACCCAATCTCATTTCGGTAGCGGCTGGCACCGTGAATGGGCTGGTTTACTTTTTAGCCGGAATGATACTGATTTTTTACTTTTTAATTGACGCCCACCGACTCAAAGGAGAAACACTGCGGCTGCTTCCCCGTGCCAGTCGGCCAACCGCCACTTACCTGCTGGAAACCTTTCATCAGGTTATGTTCGCCTTCATTAAGGGGCAAGTGCTGCTGGGCATTCTAACCGGCTTTTACATGTTCCTGATCTACTCCATTTTTCATGTGCCTTACGCCTTTTTGCTGGGCTGTATTTTTGCCCTTGCCGAATTACTGCCGGTGGTAGGCACCTGGGTTGGTATTGTGATTGGGCTCACCGTTATTTTGCTGAACATGGATCCGGTGGTGGCCCTGTATGTATGGGCTTGCTCTTATGCCTATCAAACCATTAAAGATAATATTCTGGCCCCCAAAGTGGTGGGAGATGTCATGGGACTGCACCCCATGGTTATTTTGCTGGCCCTGCTCATTTGCGCTCAGGTGGCGGGATTGCTGGGTGTACTGCTGGCCCTGCCCTTGGCCAGCGCCATTAATGTCATTTGGCGATTATTGCTGCAAAAAGAAAACCACTTAACATCGCCCCCCGAAAACGTTTCAGCAGGAGGAGGTCCTTATGTCGAACCTAAACCCGACCCCGCCTGAGGCCAAACAGATTGTTTCACCACTCACCCGGCTCAACCTGTTTTTGATTTGCTTGATGATTTTGCTGTACGGCGCTTTAACCTTAACCGAATTTCTGCCTTCCATTATGGCCATGCTGGCCGCCTCCCTGATTGTGACCTACCTGCTACTGGGTCCGGTCAACGGGCTGGAATACTTTTTGGGAAAAGTGTTTCCCCGGCAGTGGAACGTGTCATCCGGGCTACGGCGCATGCTGGCGATCGTTACGGTGTACCTGCTGTGCATCGGGTTGTTTATTTTTGCGGCCATTCGCATCGTGGTGCCTGTTTCCATTCAGGTGAAAGAATTTGCCAAGGATTTACCCACCCATCTGGGCAAAGTCCATGGCGCCCCAAATTTGGGAACCGCAACAACCAACCACTTTAAGGCCAGCGCCAGTCGAGTTGAAAAAACAACGGCCAATGCGGCAGGTTCCACCCAAAACATCCGCCATCAGCAAACCATTTTGTCCACAAAAGCGCTGAGCCAAAATCCCAAAGCACGACTGGTATCGGCCACCCGATCGTTGGTTATGCAAAAACTGGCCTCTATTTCTAAAGGGTACGCCACCAAACTAGGGCGTTACGTGCTGGATGTTGGGGCCACCACCTTAAGCAGCGTGGTTTATATTTTAACCACACTGGTACTGGTTTTTTACTTGCTGCACGATGGACAAACCCTGAGGCGAGGCATGATTAACCTAATGCCCTCACGCCACGGGGCATTTGCCAATCAATTTTTAACCCGCTTGCACAATCAGTTTTACACCATCATTAAAGGCCAGGTGCTGATGAGCTTTTTATCAGGCGGGTTAATGTACTGCGTGTTGCTGATTATTGGGGTTAAATACGCCCTGCTGTTGGGGGTGGTGCTGGGCTGCGTTTCCATTTTGCCGGTGATTGGTCCATGGCTAGGCTTATTACCCATTATTGTGGTGGTGGAAATGAGTGGCTCTCCCCTGCATATTTTGCCTGTTTTGCTGGTGGCCGGATCGTTTTACCTGTTGAAATCTTATTGGCTGTGGCCCAAGCTGGTGAGCAAAAAGTTTGAGATTCACCCCATTCTGTTTATTCTCACCTTTTTGGCCTGCATTCAAATCATGGGCTTTTCGGGTATTTTTCTGTCATTTCCGCTGGCCAGTATTTTAGGGGTTTGGATTGATTTTCAGAAAGCCCGACACAGTAAAAAAGGACCACGCCTTTTGCCATTAGAAGCCGTTTAAGCGCTTTTTTATTTGCGGCTTTTTAGCGAACGTGCTTGCCCATTACTACCGCATGACTGGCCCCGGTGCAGGCGGGCAAATTATTGGCCCGGTTCAGCAAACTGGCCCAGGCCAAAATGGCAAACGCCAGCGCTTCTTTATACTGATCGGGAATGCCAAAATCCGCATGGGTTTTAACCGAAATGGCATGAGCATGTTGAGCGAACAAATCCCGGAGGTTATTAAGCAAAACCGGATTCAACGATCCGCCCCCGCCCACAATCACTTCTGAAACCGGATACACCGGAAACACAAAACGCTGATAGGCATCCACGATACTGGCAGCGGTAAAACGGTTAAGGGTGGCCAGCCAGTCGGCAGGCGGAATATTGGGAAAGCCCAGCAACAGTTCCTGAAAACAGGGCAGCCCAAACAACTCTCGGCCCGTGGTTTTGGGCGGCTGCTGGCTCAAATAGGCATGGGCCATCAAGTGCTGAAGTAATGGCTCGTTCACCGTGCCACTGGCAGCAATGGCTCCATCCGGATCATACGATTTTTGATAAAAATGATCAACGGCGGCATCCATCAACATGTTGCCCGGACCGGTATCAAAGGCCATCAGGGGGACATCGTGTTCTTTTAAATGGGCATGCGATGGCACCACCGTTACATTGGCAATGCCCCCAATGTTTTGAACGCAACGCCCAACCGTGTCATCCTGAAACAAAAGCTGATCGGCGAAACACACCAATGGCGCCCCTTGGCCCCCGGCGGCCATATCACGGGGGCGAAAATCGGCAATGGTCAACACGCCGGTTTTTTCGGCAATCAAAGAAGGCTCCCCAATTTGCAGGGTACCACCCAACATGCCGGGTTGGGTGGGCGGCCAGTGATACAGCGTTTGCCCATGAGAACCAATGCAATCAATTTGAGAGGCTGAAATATTGTGGGCCTGCATCAACCCGAAGGCGGTATCGGCAAATAACTGACCCACCGCCACATTCAGGCGGCAAAATTCTTCCAGTTGGATCGATTTTTCCGCCATGCAACGCAACAAGCGCTCCCGCAAATCAGCAGGCATGGGCACACTGTGCGTGGCCAGAATGTCATGATGCAGTTTTCCGCTCTGCCAGCTCAACCGGGCCAAACAGGCATCCACCCCATCCACCGAGGTGCCCGACATTAACCCCATCACCGTTAAAGGCTGGGTATTATCCGCCTTGTACAAACAGACGCTCCAATCCGCGTAGCACTTTAAACAAGCGACGCTCCTGCAACTTAATGAGGGGATCCACCAAAATGGTATAAGCACCCATGCGCTGACCCACCCAAATATCAGTGAGCGGACGATCGCCCACCATGGCCACTTCACGCGCGCTCAGGCCAATCATTTCCAAGGCCTTGCGAAACATGGCCCGACGGGGTTTGGCCGCATGGCTCAGCACCGGAATATTCAGCACTTTTTCGGCCAGTTGGCAGTATTCCGCTTTTTTGTTGTTGGATAACACCAAACACTTGAACCCTTCGGCCTGCAACAGCACCAGCCAGGTTTCAATGCGCTCTTCTAAAGCCCCGGTATGGGGGGCCATAATGGTATTGTCCAAATCAAAAATAAAGCCCCGGATGCCCTGAGCCTTCAGGGCGGCCCGATCAATGGTGGTAATATCCTGAACAATTAAAGAAGGTTTAAGAAACAACGCCTGCAAACTCCTTGCCTCTGATGACAGACCAGGCCAACCCGGCTTCATCCCCTCGCAACGCTTCGGGTACCGGAATGGTGACCACATGATTGGTCTGCGCTTCCCGAACCGGGAAACCCTGTTGATCATATAACTCTTTTAAAGGAAAGGAAACACTTCCGTTGGGGGTGATCCAGTCCAGTTGATCTCCCACCCCAAACGGGTTACGGGCTTTAATCCGCAAGCCGCTATCAGTCAGGGAAATCCCGTTTTCATCCGGCAACACGGTGCCTAAAAACATGGCGGTTTGATGACTTCTGGAATCCTGATAATTGTAAGCGCTTTTACTAGGACGCCCCTCAAAAAAGCCTTCCGTAAACCCACGATTTCCGGCCTGCGATAATTCCGCCACCCAGCGGTTGGTCAACTCTTCGGGCGCGGTTAAATGTTGCTGGAAATAATCAATGGCTTCCCGGTAAATGCGTCCGGCGGTGGCCACATAGTAAACACTTTTGGTGCGGCCTTCTACTTTAAAGGAGACAATTCCGGCATCCTGAAGCTCTCGCAAGTGCCGAACCAGACACAAGTCCTTGGAGTTCAGCATGTAAGAGCCTTTGTCATCTTCCTCAAAGGTATAAATATTGTCGGGGCGCATGGCTTCCACCATTTGCAAGGATTTCATGCCGGTTTCCGCATCAGCGGGAGGCTCACAGCCACAGGAAGCGGCGGGCGCCGCCTCTCCCAATCCCTCATGGGGCTTGGGGGCTTCAAATTCCCAACGGCAACTGTTGCCGCACATGCCTTTGTTGGAATTTTTAGTGTTGTCCGTCAAATAATCACTAATCACGCAACGACCGGAATAAGCCACGCATAAAGAGCCATGAATAAAGCATTCCAGCTGTAAATCGGGCAGCTTGTCGTGGATTTCCACAATTTCGCGGTAAGGGACTTCACGGGCCAAAATAACCCGCTCCACACCCAAATCCTGCCAAAAAGCGCAGGCTTCTACGTTTAAGGTATTGGCCTGAGTGCTTAAATGCAGCGGCACCGAGGGGGCGTATTTGCTAGCCAGCCGAAACACACCGGGATCGGTAAAAATAATGGCATCCGGGCGAATGCTTTCCAGCAACTCCAAATGGGGAATAATGCGTTTTAAATCGTGATTGGACGGAAAAATATTAATGGTGACATAAGCCTTTACCCCCCGCTCCTGAGCGTAACGCACATAGCCGCCCAGGTTTTGTGGCGTAAACTGCTCCCCCCGGCCCGGCGTACGCAAGCTGGCCATTGGCAAGCCCAGATAAACGGCATCGGCCCCGTAGGCCACCGCGTATTTCAGCTTTTCGGGGCTACCCGCTGGTAACAGTAATTCCGGTTTGGAGTGAATGGCGCTGGTCATGAACACATCCCGCATCAAGTCAGTTATGGAAAGCATCCATATCATAATCCAAATTGGAGAAGATCAGAAATCCCTTCAACAATAGCGGTCCCAAATCGCAAAAAGCCCCCGGCGAACCGGAGGCTTCTTGAATGTTGAGAAAAGAGCCGTTTCTTATTCGATAGGCGGTGCGGAGGAGTCTCCACCACCCTCAAGGGCGGATAGTTCACCGGCCAGCAGGGCTTCTTCATCATCCATTGGAACAATTTTGGTGACTGACGCCACGCAATCGTTCTCATCCAGATTTTGCATACGCACCCCGGTGGCCATACGGCTTTGGCGGGAAATTTCCCCGGCCCGCAGCCTGACCACAACTCCGTTGGCGCTCACCACCATCAACTCATCGTCTTCACTGACGATACAAGTGTTGGTGACCCGACTTTTGGCATTTTTGAACTTGGTGGAGATTAAACCGATACCACCCCGGTTCTGGGAGCGGAATTCGGCCACGTTGGTTCGTTTACCGAAACCATCGTTGGTAATAATCAGCACATCGGCAGTGTGATCGTTGTTGGCCAAGGTACTGAAGTCCACAATCTCATCGCCCGCCCGCATCTTCATGGCGGTCACGCCACGAGCGGTTCGGCCCAGCGGACGCAGATCCTTCACCGAGAAGCGAATGGCCATACCCAGACTGGTGCCGATCAACAGGTCATCATCATCCGTGGTGGACATGACCCAACCCAGATAATCATTGTCTTCCAGCCCGATGGCAATAATGCCGTTGCGGCGGATGCTGTCAAAGTTGGTCAACTCGGTTTTCTTAATCCAGCCCTGCTTGGTCAGCATAATCAGGTACTGGCCGGAAGAGAAGTCCGTGACTGGCAGGACGGCGGTGACCGTTTCATCTTGCTCCAGCGCCAGCAGGTTGATAATGGCCAAGCCTTTGGCGGTGCGACCGCTTTCTGGCAAGTCATACACTTTTAAGCCATAAGCCCGACCCTTGCTGGTAAAGAACAGCACTTTGCTGTGCATGCCCGCGGTAAAGAAGTGGGTGACATCATCCTCATCACGGGTTTTAATGGCCCCTTTGCCACGGGTGGCACGGCTCTGACGCTGGAAGGTATCCAGGGCGATGCGCTTGATGTAGCCCTGTTTGGTAATGAACACGGCCATCGCATCGTTGGGGGTTAATTCCTCAATGCTAAAGGCGTCGTTTTCATCAGGAATGATGGTGGTTTTACGGACATCGCCGTATTTTTCCTTCACTTCCAGCAGTTCAACCTTAATAATTTCCAGCACACGGCTCCGATTCGCCAAAATAATGTTGTACTCGGCAATTTTAACCATCAGCTCGGAATGCTCGCCGTTGATCTTCTCCCGCTCCAGGCCGGTTAAACGACGCAGCTGCATTTCCAGAATGGCGTTGGCTTGCGCTTCATCCAAACTGTAATTGGTGGTCAGTTTTTCACGGGCCTCTTCCGTGGAATTGGCAGAGCGAATGTGCTTGATGATGTTATCCATATCGCCAATGGCAATCATCAAACCGGCTAAAATATGCGCCCGCGCTTCAGCCTTGTTCAGCAAAAACTGGGTACGGCGAACAATCACTTCTACCCGGTGCTCGATAAACTCGCTCAGCACATCCACAATGTTGAGCAGGCGGGGCTGATTTTTAACCAGAGCCAGCATGTTAACCCCAAAGGTGGTTTGCAACTGGGTGTGCTTGTACATGTTGCGCAACACCACATCGGGCTTGGCGTCCCGCTTGAGCTCAATGACCAAACGCATGCCATCCCGATCGGATTCGTTCCGCAGGTCGCTGATGCCTTCCAGTTTTTTATCCCGAACCAGATCCGCCATTTTTTCAATCAGGTTGCTAATATTCACCTGAAACGGTGTTTCGGTAATGATAATGGCGGTGCGTTCCTGACGACCGCCGCCGCCTGGAATTTGTTCTATGGAAGCCACTGCCCGCATCACCACGCTGCCACGACCGGTGCGGAAAGCATCCCGAATACCTGCGAAGCCCACAATGTTTGCGCCAGTAGGGAAATCGGGGCCTTTAATATATTGCATCATGTCATCGGGGGTTAAGTGCGGCTGATCAATGAGGGCCAACACCCCCTCCACCACTTCGCTCATGTTGAAGGGCGGAATGTTGGTGGCCATCCCCACCGCAATACCGCTAGAGCCGTTCAATAACAGCATGGGCAAGCGGCACGGCAACACAGAGGGCTCTTCTTCGGAACCATCGTAGTTGGGCACAAAGTTCACGGTGTCTTGCTCAATATCTTCCAGCATGGTGGTGGCGATATGGGTCAGCTTACATTCCGTATACCGCATAGCAGCGGGGTTATCTCCTTCAATACTGCCAAAGTTACCGTGACCGTTTACCAACGGATAGCGGCTGGAAAAATCCTGAGCCAAGCGCACCAAAGCGTCATAAACAGAAGTGTCGCCGTGAGGGTGATATTTACCCAGCACTTCGCCCACCACCTTGGCGCACTTTTTAAAGGACTTCTCCGGGGCAAGGCCCATTTCGTGCATGGCGTAAAGCACACGACGGTGAACCGGCTTCAGGCCATCCCGAACATCAGGCAGCGCCCTGCCCACAATAACGCTCATGGCGTAATCAATATAAGAACGGCGCATTTCATCCCGAATGCTAATGGGAACGATCTTGCCGTCTCCGAAAATCTGTTGCTGAGAACTCAAGGTATCTGCCTTTCCTGTTAACTGCCAGCAGGGCTTCATCACCCAAGCTGAGAACGGGCGCTAAACGGGGTTTGCCTCAATCGAATGGTACTCTAACTAACCTTCCATTCGTGGGTGGGCCAATTATACCCCAAAAGCGTTCAGGACGCTCTCGTGTGGATCGTTTTGTTACGCAGCCCATCCGGTTGAAAGCAGGACCCTTCAGCCGGGATCGGCAGGGGTAAAAAACCGCTTGCCCGGACGCAATAAAAAAGGCGCCAACCACTTGCAGGCCCAGGCGGGCAAAAACAATTGGGCGGTGGCCGCAATCTGGTAAACATCCACCAGCATCACCCAACCGGGATCGCTTAAAACAATTTGAAACCCGCTAGTGGCGTTAAAACTCAAAATGGTGCCGGGCAGCTTGCCTTGAGTCAGGGCGGGATCACAAGGCATAAAGCGATTGCCATAAAAAAGCACCGCCCGCTTGCCCTCCAGAAAAGAATAACCAATGACCCATGGGTAAATGGCACGAATTTGACGAGAAAGCGCCGCCGGGCTTTTATGCCAGTCCAGCAAACCCGCCTCTTGCTTTAATTGGCCGTAATAGCTTTTTTGACTGTGATCCTGCTCTCTTTCTATTAAGGGATGACCCAATAGCACATGGTTACGTAAGCCCAGCAACAGTTCCGCCACCATCTCACCCGCCGCAAGTACGCACTTGGCCCGTACCGAATCGCCATGGTCTTCATCGCTGAGAGGAACCACACGCTGCAACAGAATGGCACCGGCATCGATTTGAGGGGCCATACGGTGGAAGGTAACCCCGGTTTGCGATTCCTGCTGTAAAAGGACGGAAGCGTATGGGTTAGCCCCCCGATGCGCCGGTAATAACGAGGGGTGACAATTGACCAGAATCACATCAGGAAGGTTCAAAATATGCGCCTTCAGAATTTCTCCCCAAGACCCCACCAGCACCACATCGGGCTTCAGATCCTGCAAAATGCGTATAAATTCAAAGCTGTTCATGCCCGGACAGTCCAAATCCAGCAAGCCCGCCTGAGCCACCAGGGCTTTAAAATCATCCTCTATGGGCTCCCAAAACGCTTGTCCGCCAGGTCTGGCAGTCCACCGGTAAACCGCCACCACCTCGCAAAGTTCTGAGCAAGCCAGCAACCCTTGCAAAATAGCCAGTCCCAAATGCCCATACCCGCACAACAGGACCTTCAGCCTGCGGTCGCTATGAGGCAACGGGCGCATAGAGAAATATGGACAATGAAATCACCATTTCCAGCTTGACCGGAAAATCGGGAAAGTCTTTGGCATCCGGCTGGGGCTCCGGGGTTGCCGGGCGGGTAATGGCAACCTTGTTGATACGAATGAGTTTTTTGCGAATGATCAATTCATTCAGCACATCCATTAAAGCCGGATAAGTGCCTGTCACTTTTAAATCGTAATCATACTTTTCCACCGGTAAGGTGGCCGAACCAATCTGTACGGGGGCCGCAGCCGCGGTGGGTGGCCCACCAGAAACGACAGGTTCAGCGGGAGCAGGCATTCCGCCCGGAGCGCTGGCCGCCGCAGGAAGAGAAGCCTCAGCAGCCAATGCGGGCGTTGAGGCTGCTTTAGTGGCATCAATGGGCTGCCCCGAAGTCAACAGATCGACGGTGCCGCCGGTAACAAAGGTCAAGGTCACATTCGAGCGCTGGTCATGAGGCGGCAACAAGGGTGGCAGAATAGCCACATCCCGAAGGCGGCCTTTGGCCACCTCCAGCAATTCCGCCGCTTCCGTTACCGAAATCACCGTGGCGGAATTCCCCTCGGGAACCGAAATCAGCTCTGTACTCAACGTTTTTAGCTGTTGCTCCAAATTTTTATACTGATTTTGCAAACCTTGCTTTTCCAGCAAGATTTTTTTCTGGCCCTCCAGGGCCACATCTCTACCCTGCATTTGTTCTAAACCAGGGCGAATCACGGTGTCCCAAGTTCCCATATAAAGAATAAACACATTGAGAAACAACAGGCCCATCACCTTAAAATCCAGCGCAGCCCGAAAGCCCGTTATTAAATGACTTTTCCAAACAGCGGCGTTTTCAGGCATTTCCATCATTAACCGCCAGACGCTGGTGGAGTACCAGCTGCGGGAACGGCTTCCTGATTTTGTATAGACCAGGTGAAGTAAGCCTGTCCATCATCCGAGGTGGCTGGAGCGGCGCTAGACACTTGAAGGTTGGCCCCTTCCACAATGGCGTTCAACGGGGTTAAAAGCCCGTTAATGCTGGACAACGACATGGCCTTACCGTCCAGCGCAATAACCGGAGGCTTTTCCATATCGGTTAAATCAATCTGTATTTCTTCCAGCCATACATTCGGTTCTATGGAAGCCCCCAGCTTCACCAAAAAATTGTTGGCCTGCACGTTTAAATCCACTGCTTTTTTAATAAATTTCTTGCGATTAACCCCATCCATTTTTAAAGTATCCACCCCTTCACCCAGGGCAGTCAGTTCATGGTTAATGGCTTCTCGTTCCTGATCCTTCTGCCACAACATCAGGGACATGGCTCCCCAAATCAGCAGACTCAATACAAAAACCACACCATTAGAAACCAGCAACCACTTAAAAGCCTGCTGCCGGTAATTCAGTAAACTAACCAAATCATCAGCCGTTTCCAGCTGAAAATTAATACCCGGCACATCGGCATATTGCTTGTAAAACACCCCGCCCAGACCTTCCAGAGAGCAAGGAAAAGGCGCCTCAGACGCCCCACGGGACTTAAGGGTTAAAGCGTTTTGATCAATCTGGGTCAGGCTGCCGGGAAATCCCAATTGGCGCAATAAATCATCGCTGTTAATTCGATTGGCGTTGTTGACCACAATTAACTTGGCAAACGTTTCCCGATCGGTAAAGGCCTCAAAATCCTGAACAATATCCAGCAAAGTGGCCTGTTCATCCTCCTCCTCGGTAACCGATAAAGGGGCATCGGCCGTTTTGATAATTTTGAGGCCCCGTTGAATGGAAACAAAAAAGGAATAATCGCTAATGACCAGTAACGCCCAGGGTTCCGCGTTGTCAATTTCATGAGACACAGCGCCAGTGGCGATTAATCCACGCAAAATGCTGAGGTAACTTAATTCAATGCCCAGTAGCGGTATCTGTAGCTCCTGGAACACTTTCATGTATTTTTCAATCTCGGTCTTGGGAAAAGCCGAGTACAGCAGACGATCCTCACTCAGGTTAATCCAGCCAATCTGAGGCTCTGCTTTTTTGAAAAAGTAAAATCGCTCAGCCTCGGAAACCAGGGCAAAACGAAGCTCTTCTTTGCTAAATTCGGTGGGCAAGTCAATTTCGCGGGTAAAAAAGCTGGGCAGTACCAAAACCGAAGGCGTACTAAATGGAATTCGATTCATGTTGTACAAATCACGAATGGTTTGCAGCATGAGATCCCGGTCACTCATTTGCCGAGAGGCCGTATCAAACTGGCAAGGCAAAGCGGATGCCTTTTCAATCTCGCCAGATTTTTCGTCAAATTGGACCAGTTCCACGTAATCCAGCGATGGAAAAACGTTGATGGAAACAGGCAGTTTTTTATAACTCATAACGCCCAGCGTACCGGATTCTATAAGGGTACTCCATCAATATAGCATACCTTAACGCACACAACAGGGCGCATCCAAACAGGTTGTTCTCATCCCAATCAATGATCGATCTTTCACACCCTCCTCTGTTCAAACTATTTTCTTTTGCGGTAGCGCTTTATACGAATTTACAATCCTGAAAGCGTTGAGCCGCTTGCTTGCTCATTCAAGCAAAGGGTATTTAAAGGCACGCTGGAAAAATTCCAGTATGCAGAACCCCTTTCTCTGCTATAATTATCAGGCGTGGATCACAGCAGCCTAGTTGAAAATCATTTAACTATTTGAATGATGGTTTGTCGGGCTTTATTTGAATGTTTAGAGGCAGTTAAAGAGTTACCAGGGTGAGTATGGCTTATACCAAGCGTAAAATTGCGTATACAGAAGTTGCCTATCCCGAGTTGCAGCCGGTTACAGAGCGGCAGTTAAAACGGCAACCTGTCAAAAAATCGCAATACAAAAAAAGAACAACTCGGGCGGAATATTTTTTATACCTGGCGGTAAACGCTGCTTTGGTATTTGGTCTGATTCAATGCACCCGTGCTTTAATCAGCGATGGTTTTAATTTGTCTCACTTGGCCAGTAGCAAAACTTCAGTTCAGCAGTTTTTCAATCATACTCAACTGGAAAACCGCAGCCTGAATGATAAAATCCGCATCTATTCCTCCGCTTCCGGCATTGAGGAACTGGCTCGCAACTATTTGAACATGGTGGGCGAAAACGAACTGCCCGTTCGGTTTCAATAAACGCTCATCGTTATTAAACATTCAAAGTTCTAAACATTCTCAAGAGGTCAGGCTTTCCTGACCTCTTTTTTAAAATAAAGTTTTGTAACCAACAGGCCCTTCATGCTGGCACCAAATTGGCGGGTTCCTTGTTTCTTTGTATAGATTCACCACCCATAAACTGCCGTGGGTTTCCTGATGGTTCATTCGTTCAGCAACAACGCCCATAAACCTTTTCCCGCCTCTTCTGCCGTGCCGCAGCACATGGCAACCCTTACGATGAAGGCGCTTACACCCCAAGCCCGCCAAGATTGCTTTACAGCGAACCAACACCATTCAATTGCCCCTTTACATTCAAGCCCTATCCACTTTGGACAGCAGGAAGGCACCCTGCCATCGGGAAAAGAAACATCTACCCTCAAAAAAACCCGCCCTTTCGCAGAAAAAGCCTGGTTTCATTTTAAGGAAGCCGCCTGGAAGTCCTACCGACTGGTGGAAGAGGCCCTTAACACCCTGGTTAGCATTGGTTGCCGAATGGCCCTGATGAGCACCTTTATAATACCCATGCCAAAGTTTGTGTATAACTTTATTGAGCGCCAAACTTTTTACGCCCCCATTAAAAGTTGCTCTCTGGAACTGCTGGAAAACGACGCGCTGGCCGATAAAATTATTGAATATAAAATCCCCATGAAAAACGGGAGCAACAAACGCGTCAATATTGCCGCCTGGCATATTCCAGCCCCCAAAGACAGCGACAAGCCTACCATTTTATTCAGCCATGGCCGCCACAGTAACATCAGCCACCTTAAACATTATTTAAAAGCCTTCAGCGATGAGGGTTACGGCATTTTGGCCTACGATTACCCCGGCTTTGGCAACAGCACGGGCAAAGTTTCACTGGAAAACTGTTATCAATCCTGCCGGGAAGTCAGCAAGTATTTAAGCGAAAGAATCAAAGAAGTGCCTTTGGAAAGACAAATTTTAATGGGCTATTCCTTAGGCACCCATATTACCTCTCATCTGGCCGCCGCCATTCACGACAATAAAAATAACGAATTTGAAGGAAAAAAGCCCAAAGCGGTGGTACTGATCAACAGCTTTCCCAAACTGAGTGACGGGGTGAAGCACCAGAAAAAACAAATTGCCAAAAATAAACTGGGGCTTTTAAATGAAAAATGGGTCTTAAACGGCTTGGATTACTGTTTTGATACCAAGCGCATGAAGGCGGATCTGGATACCGCCAGCAATCTGGAAAAAGCCACCGGGTTAAAAACACTGGTGCTTAGTGGTACCGCCGATCAGGAGCTGAATTACAAAGACGCGGAAGCCATGACCCAAACGCTCCAGAAGAATGGGCATGCTAAAATCGCCTTTGAAAAAATGGAAGGCGTAGCCCACACACTGAAAGAGAAAGATTGTCAGCGCCTGATACAGCTATTGGCCAAGCACATTAAATAGCGCGATTTGATTAGTAATCAACCGCATTTTCGGCGGATGAGCCTTGCACAATGGCCAACCCGGAGCTGGTGCCCAAGCGAACGGCCCCGGCTTTTAACAGGCTTTGGGCCTGCTCCTGGCTTTTAATGCCGCCACTGGCCTTAATTTTGGTTTTGGGATTGGTTTTACGCAAAGTGGACTGAATCAGGCTGACCACTTTCACCGTAGCGCCCTGGCCGCCTTCTACCATACCCGTGCAGGTTTTGACCATTAACACCCGCAATTCGGCGCACCAATGGCTAATTTGCATAATTTCAGCGTCTGACAACAGATCGGTTTCAATAATCACTTTAATGGGCTTGCCGGAAGCAGCCTCCTGAATGGCCTTTAACTCCTGGCGAACCACTTCGGTAGCCCCGGTTTGAGTATCCGACTTTAGCTGGGCCACATGAATGACCACATCCAGCTCATCGGCACCATCCAGCACCGCTTGACGAGCTTCCGCCACTTTATCGGCAATGGGGAAATTACCAATGGTGGGCTGAATTTTCTCGGCTTCCAGCTTTACGGTATCCAGCGGAAAACCAATAACAGTCGCCACCTTCACCGCAGTATCCATCAGGTGCTTTTTGCACAAGGCCACATGCCGGGGACGAACGCACACCGCAAAAAAGCCATACTGCCGGGCTTCTTCGCACAATTGAAGAATGGCCGCCTGTTCATCTTCGCCCACAGCAAAGGTGAGTTTGGTATGGTCAATCGTTCGCGCCAACTGGCTGGCTGGGGAGGATTCGATTTCAGTGACGGCTGCGGACATGGCTTTAGCTCCTTTAGGTGGCAAACGACCCGATTGGCGAATTGAGCGCTTCATCAGAACAGCATCTTAACATCCTACAGGGCTAGGCGATCAATTCCAGCTTCCGTTTTTTGTTATGTTTTCCATGTTGCGGCTTGTCGCCAGAGCGAGCCGGCGCATCTGAGCGGGCTGATTTCGGGGGGGTCTGCGGCGTGCCTTCCTCAAACAAAGTAACCAGCGGTAAATGATCCGAAGCCTCCCGCCAGGGCGCTTCCTCAAAATTGCCCGCCACATAAGCGGCTTTAATCAAAGGCGTTAAGGCTTTTGAACTAAAGGTGTAATCCAGCTTGGAATCAGGATAGCCAAACGCCCGGTTGGTGGGCTTTTGGGCATTGTCCTTCAGCGTCACTTCCGTAAACAAGGGCTCTCCATCTGGTTGACCCAACCGCTCCAACGCCTCTATGACCGGCTTGCCCTCATTGCTGTCGTAATGCGTGTTTAAATCCCCGGTGATAAAAACATGGGCTTCCGGGCGATCCTGAAGATGCCGCTGAATAATCTGGGCAGCGGCATTGGCTTCCTTCCAGCGAACCGGGGCGGTTTTTCCTTCCCCGCCCCGCATGGATTTTAAGTGAGAGTTAAATACCGTAAAGCGATACCCTGTTTCTGTCTCAAAGGTTGCTTCCAGCAAATCACGCACCGCCGCCCCCTGAGAGAGCTTGCAAAACTCCTTCCAGTGACTTTTGGTTTCCACCACCTTGATATTGCCCTTGCTTAAAAAGGCCAACTGGTGCTGGCTTTTGGCCCATACCGGATTACTCACGATATTGGGATACTGCCCCTTGAGATGCCTGATATTGAACTGGTTCAAAATCCCCTTGTCCCCCACTTCCTGCAAGGCCACCACATCCGGGTTCTCCTTCTCAATCACCTCAGCCAACGCACGAATGGCTGCCTGAGACTTTATTTGCCTGTTTTTAGGGGTTTGATAAAAATCTTGAGCATTGTAAGACATTAAAGTGCGATAGGGGCGCATTAACCGCAACGACTGGGCAGGCAAAGCGGCTGAAACAGGCCGGGGCGATAAACTGATCGTATCCGATGCCTCTTCTGAAGAACCCGGCTCACGAGGTGTTTGCGGTGCCGCTTGAGCCACAGCCATGGAGCTCAGGCGCCCCGTCTCTGGCGAGCGGGTCCACATTCGGGTGGGCGACGGATTGGCACGAGCGGCCTTAAACCCAAAAACGCCACTATCCAAACCAGAATGACTGAAAAAAGAACGTGACAACATTGGCGAATCCCCCTTCGCGATGGCCACAGGCCATGCCCATTAACCGCCTGGAAACCCACTTTCCACCCCGGCGTCCGTACAAAATAACTCAACTTCCGGGGAAATCCTAACACAGTAAAGTTTAAAAACCAACTCTCCAGATTTCAGCAACCCATCCTCATCATCAAACAGGGCACCCGATCAGCGCTTGCCTTAAGAAGGACTGGCCATCTTCAGCCCGACAATGCCCGCCACAATCAGGCAAAGGCAAAACAGCTTAAAAGGAGAGCAGGACTCTCCCATCCAGCCCATGCCCACCAAAGCCACCCCTACCGAACCGATACCCACCCACACCGGATAGGCCAGACTAATGGGCAACGTTTTTAGCACCCTGGAAAGCACAAACAAGCTCAGGACCATACAAAATGCGGTCAACAAGCTGGGCACCAGCCGGGTCCATCCATCGGTGGCTTTTAGCCCCACTGCCCAGCCAATCTCCAGCAGTCCGGCAATAATCAGCCATACCCAAGCCATTGCCATTGGTATCTCAGTCCTTTCTAATCGGGTGGGCTGCAAAGCGCCCGCAATGTCAACCGGGTGTGGCTAGAGAACCATTGCCTGTGGAACCACAGGAAACGCTGGCCACGCCTGATCTTTAGGGGAAAGCACCCGCTGGGGCGAATGGGGCCAGTCGATGCCAAATGCCGCATCGTTATAACAGGCACCCACTTCGCTGTTGGGCTTGTAACGTCCGGCAACCTGATAAAAAACAGTGGTGTCTGCTAGCAAGGTTTGAAAACCGTGTAAAAAGCCTTTGGGAATGTACAACATACGGTGATTGTCGGCGGTCAGCTCAATGCCATGCCACTTCAGGTAAGTGGGCGAATCGGGGCGAATGTCCACAATCACATCAAAAATGGCGCCCTGAATACAGCGAACCAGCTTGGCCTCTTCAAAAGGGGCCATTTGACTGTGCAAACCGCGCAGGGTTCCCGACTTTTTATTATAAGAAATGTTGGTACGGTTAAAGGTGACCTGAATGCCATGTTCAGCGGCCACTTCATCCTTCCAGCCCTCGGCGAAAAAACCGCGCTCATCTTCCAGTTTTTCAATCTCAACCACAAAGGCATCTGGTAAGGGCGTGGTTAAAAAAATCATGAGGCGACCTCTTTTTGTAGCTTGCAGACAAATAGCACCTGAAAATTCCAGCCAACCGGAAAAGGCACTTTCCTTAATAAACGCAACAGCCCGGCACTTTTTGCCGGGTGACGCATCACAAAGCGATAAATAGGTGGCACGGTGGGGAAAATGCCTTGTCGCTCCTGAATGCGAAAGCCCGCTTTTTCAAACAATTCTTCGTACTCCAGCATGGGCCGATCGCCGGGATGATGCCCCACCGAGGCGGTACGGAGCAATTTGCCCCGAAACATGAGCTTTAAGCGGCTGGTAAAGTGCGCCAAGTTGGGACAAGAGAACAAAAGGGTGCCACCCGGTTTCACCACCCGCCGAATCTCTTTAATGGCCTGCTTCTGGTCGTTGTAATACAAATGCTCCAGCACATCCAGACAAAGCAGCGTGTCAAAGGTATTGTCCGCAAAGGGCAGCTGGGTAATACTGCCTTCTTCCACATAAGCGGAAGCGTAATTTTTATCCACGCCCTTGATATCCCAGCCCTGCTGGGCGTATTTTTCCACCAAAACGCCTTCGCCACAACCCGCATCCAGCGTTTTGCCAGACTGACAACCGTATTTTCTGAGCAACTCATCAATCAAGGCCACTTTATTCACGTAAACCGGATAATAGCTCCAGTTTGGGTTTAAATTACGGTGAAACTCGCCTTGGCGAGAATACTCCCCCTTACGCAGGGGCTCTTCTGTTTCAAAGGTGTTAGGTGATGGGGTTTGTGGGGTGGTTGGCTCAGTCATGGTGCAATCATATATTCAGGCAGGGCAATGGACTTTATTTAAACACAAATCCTGTTGGCTGCCGATGGGCCATCCAGTAATAGGGCGGATCAGGGCCATTCTGGAATCAGCCGTGCAAAAAGGGCGATATCCAATGTTATGATGGAAGGCAGTGTATTGTTTTAGGAACAACCCTTTACCCTTGCTGGGCGGGTTGGGCTTGGATTGACCCACGCAAGTATGACTGCAAAAGAGACAAATCAAGGCATCCACTGGGAACATCTCCCCGATGCGGAAGCGGTTGGCAAACAGGCCGCCAGCATTATTGCCGAACAGCTTAGCCAAAAAACAAACTCAACCCTGATTTTTCCCACCGGCAAAACACCCGTTCCCATGTACGCCCATTTGCGAAACATGGCGGACGTTAACTGGGAAAAAAGCCGGTTATTCCAGCTAGATGAGTACCTTAAGCCAAATGCTCAGGCCAAAGCGCCTTATCAAAGCTTTGCGGACTTTATGCATCAGGCGCTTTGGAACTTTGTGGGCGGCCAAAAGTTTTATATGGAGCAGTATTTTGACTGCCCTGCCGCTTATGAAGCGCTGGTGACCCAAAACGAGGGACCCGATCTGGTGATTTTGGGCATTGGACAGAACGGACACATTGCCTTTAACGAACCCGGATCTGAGGCCAACAGCCCCACTCGGGTGGTGGCGCTGGCTGAACAAACCCAGCTCAGTAATTTTGGGGCAGCCGGAAAGCCCGGATTTCCAACCCAGGCCATTACGCTGGGCCTGAAGGCCATCCTGAGCGCTCGCCATATCTTAATGCTGGCCACTGGGGAAAGCAAAAAAAACATCCTGCGGCAGGCCTTTCACCCCAACACGCCACCCAGCGCCGATTGTCCTGCATCCTGGCTGAAGCGACACCCCCATGTCACCATTTTAACGGACTTTGAAGCGACGTTACTTTAGGCTATCATGCTTCAGTATTACGTCCGCGATTGAAATCCACGACAATGCTGTTAAAATATCTGCAGGGGTGCGCGGTTGTCTGCGGTGGGCAGCAAACTATCACAATGCTCGTGTTGTCGCCGGACACAGTCTCCCTGAAGTTTCAGAACCTCCTATATATCCGCAATCGTTTTTTTAAAGGCGCCCCGCGTTTTTCAATACCTTTTTAAAGGCCCCGGATGGCGTTGTTGAGACTGCTTTACGCAGATAGAAAACCGTAACCTGATTTTAGGGACAAAAGACCGTCTGATGAAGACTTTGGATACCCTTATCGATTTTAACTTCGGCTATATCAAGCAGCAGGCCAAACCTGGCAGTTGGCGACGAGGCTATAGCTATTTTAAGGAAAACCAGCTCCAGCACATCACGCTGGATTCCATTGGGGTGCGGGCCAAAGTAAAAGGCAAATACAAAGATGCCTACAATATTCAACTCAAGTTCAAGAAAGACCATGTGGAGCCGGTTTGCGACTGTCCGTTAGAAGAGGCCTGGTGCAAGCACTCGGTTTCCGTAGCACTGGAAGCCGTAAAACGCCACTACTGGAACAAATATTACCGGCTACCTACCGAAGATGACACGGTCAGTACGCTAGACCCCTCCAACTTTGAAGGGAACTACCGCTTTATTATTAAGCCGGACAAGCACCCCAAGCCCAAACAAATTGGCATTAAAGTGGAAGACCGAGCCAGCGGCAAAATTATGCACAACCTGGAAAAAGTGCTGCAACTGGCGCTGGATCAGGGCAATAAATCCGGGGAAGAAAGCTTTAACAAGGCCCAAAAACGAGAGATTGCCACCATTCAGTTTGTGCTTCGGCATGCCAAAGGCAAACCCGATCACGGCTGGTTCAACTTGCCGGTGGCCGAGGGTGAAAACCTGCTGCAGCTTCTTTCACAAGTGGAAGAGGTCAGCAATACCAACGGGCAGCGCTTATCCTTTGAGCATGATCCGCTGTTTTTACTGATGTCGGTAAATGTCTCCATGGCCGGAAACGTTCTGGTGTCTCTGCACTGGATTCGCCAGGAGCCGTATGACGCCTACCCACTGGAAGAGTTAACCATGTTTGGGCGTGATGTCCCGTGGGGCTTGTACAAAAACCGCATTTACCCGCTTTCCAACAAACTGTCGGACTTGCCCAACCACCTCACCAAGTCCAGCTTCACCGATATTAAAGATGCCGACGGCGGCAAGTTTATGTACGAAGATCTGCCCCAACTGCGTAAAGTGGTGGACATGGATCTGGCCGATATTGTGCATCAGGTGGATTTAAAAAAGCGACCAGCCACTAAAATTGTCACCGTGGAACTTCTGGATGAAGCCACCCTCAAAATTCGGGCCAGCCTGGACTTTGACTATGACGGCGTCAAAGTGCCTTTCAGCAAAAAAACGCCGGAAACCCCTTATGTGATGATCACCAAAAAAGACAAGGACAACATTTACTGGATCAAGCGAGACATTCAGGATGAGTATGACGCTTACCAGGAGCTGTTGGACGGCGGCTTGCAACCTTTGCAAACCAACCACTTCTTTGCCGAAGGTGATGAGGCCATTGATTTTTACAACATCACCCTCAAAAACCGCATGGAGCAGGAAAGTAACCCATGGAAGGCCAAGTATGAGAATGACATGAAGTCCCTAAAGGCTTCTGATCATCCGCTCAAATTGCGAGGGCGTATTGAGTTTGCCCAAACCGTGGATTTGTTTGTCCTGAAAATTGATTGCACCATTGGCGAAAAGGCCATGACTCTGGATGAGGTGCAACGCCACCTGATGCAGGGCAAAAAATACTTTTTTATGAAAGATGTGGGCTACATTGAAATTCCGCTGGCCGCCATTTTGCACATTACCAAAACCCTGCAGTTTTTTGACGCCGAAAACATCGATCAGGACACTTACCAAATCCAGACTTTTCGGGCGGGCCTGATTGCCGAATTGGTGGATCAGGGCATTGAACTGGACTTGAGCAAAAAATTCTCCAAATTCTGGAGCGTGATTTCTTCCCAAACTTCCATGGAAGAAATTGACATGCCCGCCCAAGTGCAAGCCGAGCTGCGCCCTTATCAGAAGGCCGGTTTTAACTGGCTTTGGTTCCTGTATTCTTACGGCCTGAACGGTATTTTGGCCGATGACATGGGCCTGGGCAAAACCCTGCAAACGCTGGTATTGCTGCAACACGCCAAAAATCAGGATGGCCCCATGCCATCGCTGATTATTTGCCCCACCTCGGTGGTGTACAACTGGGTGAATGAAATCGCCAAGTTCACCCCGGAACTGAGCGTGGTGAACTTAACCGGCAGCGATCGCCATATCCAGTACAAAAAAATTAAAGAAGCGGACGCCGTTATCACCAGCTACGCCCTGATGCGTCGGGACGTGCGGGCGCTGAAGGAATACCCGTTCCGCTATGTCATTCTGGATGAATCGCAAAATATTAAAAACTACGAATCGCAAACGGCCAACGCCAGCAAAGCGCTGCAAGCCTCGCACCGGCTGGCCCTATCCGGCACCCCGGTGGAAAACCGCCTGATGGAGCTGTGGTCTGTTTTTGACTTTTTAATGCCCAATTTTCTGTATGACAAGGATGATTTCAAGTACCGCTATGTATTCCCCATTGAGGAACGTGGCAACCGGGACGCGGAACGCCGCCTGAAAAAGCAGGTGTTTCCATTTATGCTACGCCGTCTAAAGCAGGATGTGGCCAAGGACTTGCCGCCTAAAATTGAAGCCGTGCAATACTGTGAGCTAACGGAAGCCCAGCGAGAGCTTTACCTGGAAGTGCTGGAAAAAACCAAGGAAGAAGTATTCGCCAACGTGGCCGACAAAGGCGTGGGCGGCTCCACCAATTCCATTTTTGCGGCCCTGTTGCGCTTAAGGCAAATTTGCTGTCACCCGCAACTGATGGGCGAAGAACTGTCTGGTGGGCTGAAGGATTCTGGCAAGTTTGACGCCCTGAAGGACATGATTGAGGAAGTGATTAGCGAAGGCCATCGCATTTTGCTGTTTAGCCAGTTTGTGGAAATGCTTAAAATTGTTCGCACCTGGCTGGATAAAAAAGGCATTAAATACGAGTATTTAACCGGCGAAAGCCGAGATCGCCATGTGATGGTAGATCGCTTTAACAACGATGATTCCATTCCCATTTTTCTAATGAGCCTGAAGGCGGGCGGCACCGGCTTAAACCTGACCGGGGCCGATTATGTCATTCACTACGATCCGTGGTGGAATCCCTCGGCGGAAGATCAGGCCAGCGACCGGGCCCACCGAATCGGGCAGACCAAAACCGTTTTTGTGTACCGACTGATTACCAAAGGCACCGTGGAAGAGAAAATTCTGAAGCTTCAGGATCGCAAGCGAGATTTGGTCGATTCCATTATTGCCGCCGATCGCTCCGTGGGCAAAATGCTCTCTTTCGAAGATCTCAAAGAAATTCTATCCCCCGATTTTTAAGTCAATTGCGGGGTGAATGACTGAAAAATAGGGGCTGACCCTGCGCCACCCGATAACTGGCTTGCGTTAGGAGAGCCCGTAAAAGAAGATCGCAGCGGCGCACTGGCACTCTGCTGACTGGCAGCAGCCACGGTGCTATCGCCAGCAGCGGCAGCCACATCATCACCGCCGGAGCTGATCATGGACGTTGCTTTGCTAACACCCGCATCCAGCGCCAACCCGGCCCCCATTTCTTTAACGGTATCCAGCTTGGAACCGTCCTGATTGCCAGAAGACGATCCTGCTTTTTTATCGGGGTTGGTTTGAGCGGATTGTTCTGCTTTTTTAGAGGATTCCGTTTTGCTGGCCGAATTGGCCGCAGGCTGAGCATCCGGTTTTTGATCGGCCTTGTTGTCTTTTTTATTGCGGATGCGAGCCAGAATATCTTTAATTTTTTTACTGACCGTTTCCAGCATTTTTTTGAGTTTGTCCAAAATTTTGTTGACCACTTTCATCAAGGTTTTGGCCACTTTAGATAACGCTTTACCCACTTTCTCAAGGGCCTTGCCAACCACCTTCATGGCTTTACCGGAAACCTTCATAACCGTACCGGCCACTTTTAAGGCAATGCCTGCGGCCAGCAGAGCGGCACCCGCCGCAGCGGTAAACGGATTGCTCAGCATGGCCTGACCACTGGCCATCATGGCTTGACCCGCCGTGCTGAGGCCAGTGCCCACTTTTTCCAGCGTGGATCCAATTTTATCCAGCGCACCACCGGCCTTTTCCTGGGTCTGAGCCGTTTTGTCCACCGTTTTGGATTGCTTGTCGATCTTATCGGCCTGAGCCACTTGCTGGCCTTGCTGATCCAGAGACTGGGTGAGTTGTTGAAGCTGTCCAGCCTCAGGGCTACCCTTAGCCTCTTTACCAGCGCCTTCCAGTTCAGCCTTAACCCCTTGAATACCACCTTGGGCGGCCTTACCCGGTGACTCATCCGCACTGGCGTTCACGTTACCATTTTGCTGGGCGTTGGATTCTAACCCTTTGCCCCGGCCTTCTTCAGACTTGCCCTCGTTTTTAGAAGGGCCGCTTTCAAGGGCCAAAGGCGCTAAATGTTCCGCCCCCACAGGGCTGCTAAAGGAAGAAGAAGAAGGCTCCACAGCAGCGGCAGCAGCGGCCCCGGTTGTAGACGTTCCCTTCTCGGCAGAACCGGCCAAGCCTGCGCCAAGCTCCGAGTTTAAACTCAAACTGGAGACACTGGCAGAGGTTCTAGCCCCTTGATCCAGACGCTCCATCATATTGTCAGGGGTGACCGCCGATTTGGCATTCACGTGATAAGACCGTCCACTCAGGTCCACAGGCGCACTGAATGGCGTCGGCCCGCTGGGTTTAGCAAATCCCGGTCCGTCACTTCCAGAAGGTGCCAGTGGCCCTCCCAAATGATGCGGTTGCCCTACGTCGTAGCTCAAATCCCCATACCCCTATTATGCCCTATCCCACACAATGATCCGATAGACTATCTGACCATCTCACAATGGCATAAAAACAATTGATAGGATTTTGTTGCTAACACCCTACCTCCATTTTTAATGGTTAGGCTGCAAGCAACTCCCCCATGCTTGCGGCCGCTCCCAGTCCACTGGGTGCCAACCGTCTCTTGATAGCCCACAAAGCAAAAAAGCCCTTGGTTAAAACCAAAGGCTTTTTTAAAAAACTGGGGCGAAAGGATTCGAACCTCTGAATGCCTGGACCAAAACCAGGTGCCTTACCGCTTGGCGACGCCCCAATCCGTTAATGTGATTGAAAGTTCTAACATTCTATCCAGAGGATAAGCCGGGATCAAGTGTCTTTACGCAACTTTTCAAGAAAAGTTCCCAAATCTTTTCAGACATGCCACGATGCGAGTGGTGGCATCGGGGTGTCCCAAGCCAATTGCAGCCGATTTCATGGCAGCCAGCATCCCGGAATCTTGTATCAGTGGAGAAAGCGCCTGAACCAATCGAGCGCCATTACAATCGGCATCCTCCATCAAAATGGAGGCCTTGGATCGCACCGAAGCCTGAGCGTTCTTTCGTTGATGATCCGCGGCGGCATGCGGATAAGGCACCAAAAGGGTGGGCACCCCACATACATACATCTCCGACAGGCTGAGTGAACCGGCCCGACACAGGGCCACATCGGCAACGCCCAGCAAGGCGGCCATTTCACCGGAATAAGGGCGAATTTGATAGAAAGGATGGGTTTTTAAGGAGGCATCCACCGCATCCAGCGCAGCCTGAGTTTCATCGTACAGCTTTTTGCCGGTTAAATGCACCACCGCCAAGCCCAGCTCATTTAACAGGGTTGGCAATGCTTCTACCACAGCCTGATTAATACGTCTGGCCCCTTGAGAACCACCCGTCACCAGTAAAATGGGTTGAGTATCAGGCCAGTCCAGCCCTAGCAACTTCATGCCTTCCTGTCTGGACAGGGTGCCAATGCTGCCACGAATGGGGTTTCCGGTAACCAGCACCTCTTGGGTGGGCTTTCGCTTCAGCAACTCCGCCCCTTCCGAAAAACTGGTGGTAATCACCGCGGCGTTTCTGGACATTAACTGATTGACCAGTCCCGGCTTGGCGTCCGGCTCATGCACCACATACGGAATTTTAAGATCGTGGGCGGCCATTAAAACCGGGGCGCTCACATAGCCACCGGTTCCAAACACCACACTAGGGCGAATGTCAGAGAGATATGCCTTGGCCTTTCGCTTGGCCTGCTCCAGCTTGGCAAACCAGTTCAGCAATTGCACAGGCAACAACAGGCTTTTAACCCGTGGCATGCCATAGAACTCCAGCCCCAAAAAATCAATGCCGTGTTGCGGCACCAAATCGTTTTCCAGCCCGCCGGTTTTACCAATATAGGTAATGGATTCCACGGCAGGATCGCTTTGCAGGGCTTCCGCCACCGCCAACGCCGGGTAAATATGCCCACCCGTGCCCCCACCTGTTACCACCAGCCGCATAGGCGCTTAATACTCCTCGTGTTGCGGCAAGCGAGCGGGGCGGGCCTTGGACACGTTCAATAACATCCCGATCATGGACAAGGTCACAATCATGGAGGTTCCCCCATAGCTGATTAGCGGCAGGGTTACCCCGGTAACCGGCATCAGGCCAATGGTCACGCTAATATTAATCAGGGCCTGCAGCACAATGGCAAGGGTTAAGCCAAAGGCCAGCATCTTGCCAAACCGACTGGGACAGTGCCAGGCGATGGTAAAGCCCCGCCAGCCCAGCAGGGCAAACAAACCAATCACAATCACCGCCCCAATAAAGCCCCACTCTTCACAAATCACCGAAAAAATAAAATCGGTATGCTGAAAAGGCAGGTAATACAACTTTTGAATGGAGTTGCCCAGCCCCACCCCAACCAGCCCGCCCGATCCAATGGCGTAATAGGACTGAATCAGGTTATAGCCAGCATCCTGAGCGTCATTCCAGGGGTTCAGCCAGCCCACAATGCGTTTCCACTGATACTCAGTATGTCGAATTTTTTGATAAATGGCAAAGGCCAAAATGGGCAAAGAGCCCAACACAATAAAGCGGGGCAACCCGGCCACAAAGAGCATGGCAAAAGTCAGCATGCCCAAAATCATGGTCACACTCAGGTTGGGCTGTTGCAAAATCAACACCGTCATCACCCCAACCAGCATAACGTTCAACCAGGTTCCCATGCCCCATAAACTACGCTGGCTGGTGGCCTGAGCCATTAACACAATGGCCCCCACCTTGGCGAAATCGGAGGGCTGGAACTGGAAACCAAAGGGCAGCATAATCCAGCGTTCGCTTCCGTTGGCGGTGGTGCCCATAAACATGGTCATCATCAACAGCCCCACGCAAATTAGCGAAAAGGGAATGGCCCAACGATTCAAACGCTCAAAGGAAAAGCCCATAAAAAACAGCAAAGCCCCGCCGCCAATCCCCACGGAAATCAGCTGCTTGAACAGGGTGGTAACGCTATTGCCGGTTTCCAAATCCGCCTGGGCCGCACTGGCGGTAAACACGGACATTAAACCCACCATCACCAAAGCCATGGTGGTGTACATTAACGTATGATCAAACCGGGCCACGCCATCGGCCCGTGGGCCATCCCAGCCGCCAAACTCTTCCCGCCCGTCATAATAACTCAGCCGGGCGCTGGGGGGGCTTACATAACGAGCCGGGGCTCCATACACTCTGTCCATTAAGACCTCACCGTGCTTTCCGCATGAGCCTTCAAGGCTTGCACCCCTGATTTAAAGGCCTTGCCCCGCTCCTCAAAGTTTTTGAACTGATCAAAACTGGAGCAGGCCGGGGAAAACAACACCGGCTCACCTTCGCTCAACTGATAGGCTTGAGCGATGGCCGCATCCAAGTCATCGGCAAAGGAAACGGCATGATAGCCACTGGCCTCAAAGGCCTGCGCAAAACGGGCCTTGGCCGCTCCCAACAAAATAACCGATTGGGCGTTGGCCTGAACCGCGGTCACAAAGTCGTCCAAGGGGGTCATTTTATCGTAACCGCCCGCAATTAAAATCACTTTGCGGCTTTTGAAAGCTCGCAGGGCGGAAATGGCGGCATCGGTATTGGTGGCTTTGGAATCGTTGTAAAAAATGACTTGCCGAGGCCCCAGCACATCCACCTTTTCCAGTCGATGCTCCAGACCTTCAAACTGCTGGCAGGCCCGAGTAATCACCTCAGAATCAATGCCCAGCAAAAACGCAGTGGCGGCGCTGGCCAACACGTTTTCATAATTATGATCCCCAATTAATTGCAAGGTATCCACCGAAAACAAGGAAACCGGCGCTTGGTCTGCCAAATGAATCACCACATTTTGGCGCTCATCCAGATACGCCTTATTGGGGTACTGGGCCACCAAGTGTTGATCTCGGGAGAACCACAGTACCTGGCCCTCCGTGCGACTGGCCACGCTCTGGCTAATGGGGTCATCCGCCAGCACCACCGCCCATTCCGGGGATTGCTGTCCGGTAAACAGCTTTAGCTTGGCTTCCTGATACGCTTCCAGAGAGCCATGCCAATCCAGATGATCGGGCTTGAAGTTGGTAAAAATGGACACTTTAGACTTCAGCGTGGGCGAAAATTCCAGCTGAAACGAACTGAGTTCCGCCACCAGATAGTCGGGACTTGGCCCATTTAGAACCTCGGTATTGATCACATCCGTAATGGGAATGCCGATATTGCCGCAAGCCGGGGCGTTTTTTCCGGCCTGAGTCAGTATCCAGGACACCAGCGTGGTGGTGGTGGATTTTCCGTTGGTGCCGGTAATGCCCACCAAGGGGATTTGAGGCGCTTGGCGATAGGCGAATTCCACTTCAGAAATCACGTCCTTGCCGCTCATGCGCAGTTGCTCAATGGCCTCACTGCTGGGCGGAATGCCGGGGCTGACCACCACCTGATCGGCATGCATAAAGCATTGCTTGCTATGGCCGCCCATTTCCACGGTCACGCCCAACCCCGCCAGCGTGTTCCTCAGGGTTTCATTGTGCGGGGAAGCCGGAACGGTTTCGCTTAAAAAAACCTGCCCCCCCCGCTGGGCCACATAGCGGGCCACGGCAGCGCCACTGCGGGAAAGCCCCAGTACCGTGAGCGGTTTACCTTGCCAGTTGGGTGTCGCCATGGTTGTCCTTTACTTACATTGCAAAATTGTACAAAAAAACCGCCAGGGTGCAGCAAAAAAACTGAAAAGTCACAAAACTGTACACCACCCGGTTCTCGCTCCATCCGCCCAGTTCAAAATGGTGATGCAGGGGACTCATGCGAAAAATGCGCTTGCCCGTGGTTTTAAAAGCATACACTTGCAGAATCACCGACAGGGTTTCCACCACAAAAATAGCGCCCAGCAGTAACGCCCAGCATTCTAGCTTGCCTAAAATCACCAGCGCCCCAAAAGCGCCGCCCAAAGCCAAACTGCCGGTATCTCCCATAAAAATGCGGGCCGGGTTGCGGTTAAAGATTAAAAAGCCCAAAGCCGCCCCGGCCATGCACAACGACACCAAGCCCAGCGCAACCTGATGGGTGGCAAACAGCATGAGGGCCAACGTGATAAAGGTCATCAGGGCGGTGCCACTGGCCAGACCATCCAGCCCATCGGTTAAATTCACGGCGTTAGAAGCCCCGGTAATCACAAAAGCGGCAAACAGCGGATACAGATACCCCAAAGGCACGGTAAACAGACCAAACACACTGACATCCGCCCCATGCGGCAGGGACTGCACCACAGCCCAGCCCGCTGCCAACCCGGCAACCACCTGCACCGCGAGCTTGGTATATCCAGACACCCCTTTGTTTTTCTTTTTGGAAATTTTCAAGTAATCATCCACAAAACCCAGCAAACCAAAGGCCAGGGTAATGCCCAGCACCAAGCCCACCGCAGGCGTGAGCAGGGCAGCACCTTTCACCCCCAGCAGCCCGGCCATGCCCAGCATGAAAGCAAGCAGGATTAAAACGCCACCCGCCGTAGGTGTTCCCGCCTTGCTTTGATGACTCTGGGGGCCATCTTCCCGAATATACTGGCCCATGTACCGGGTTTTTAAAAACTGAATATAGGGCTTACCCAAAGCCACGCTGACCAAAAAGGGAATTAAGGCGGCTAAAACGGCATCCATGCGGGCCAAAATCATGAAGGAACCTCAAGGTTAAGCGCAACTCGCTCCAGCGCCGCCGGAATTTGATCCAACTGGTAAGCTCGGGAGCCTTTTAAGTACAAAACAGCATTTTCCAGAGTGAAAGACCCTTCGGTCAACTGCCGCACCAAATGCGGGATATCTTGAGCGTGGCGCACCGGGAAGGTAGCGCTGGAGGCCGCATCGGCCAGCCACTGGCCTTCTTCCCCCAAAGTAAACAGGCCATTGATATGGGGTTGAGCGGCCAGCCAAAAGCCCAGCTGCTGGTGGTATTGCTGGCTGAAGTCTCCCAGTTCTTTCATGCCGCCAATCACTAAAAAGTTCTGTTTGCCGGGTTTAACGGTGGACAGAAACGCTTTTAAGGAGGCTTTGGCGCTATCCGGGTTGGCGTTATAGGCATCGTCAATCACGCACACATCCCGGTAGCCCTGAAGCATGACCCGCTCCCCCCGGCCTTTTTCTGGCTTGAATTGAGACAGTCCACTGGCCAGCGCTGCGGCGGAAAACCCGAGCGCCTCGCCCACTTTAAGCACGCCCAAGGCATTGGACACCATATGTTCACCCGGCACGGGCAACGTAACCGTGACGCCCCCATAAGTGAACCGGCTGCCTTCCACACCCGCCTCCAAGGCAGGCTGTAAATTTTGCGCTTCGTTCAGGCTGTAGGAAACGGTTTTACCCGACCAAAGCGTCGGGGCCAAGCCAGACAAGTGCGGGGTATCCTGATTGATTACCAGTAAGCCCTGAGCCGGGTTCATGCCTTCCACCACTTCCAGCTTGGCTTGAGCAATGGCTTCTAAAGAACCCAGCAGGCCAATATGGGCGGGGCCAATGTTGTTAATAATGGCCACATCCGGGCGGGCCGCTTCCGAGAGCAGACAAATTTGCCGCAGGCCACGCATGCCCATTTCCACAATTAAAATTTCGGTGCCGGGGCGCAAGGCCAGCAAGGTTTGAGAAACACCCACTTCATTATTAAAATTCTTCTCGGTCTTCACCGTTTGTTTTAAAGGGGACAAGGCGGCGTACAACATCTCTTTGGTGGTGGTTTTGCCCGAACTGCCAGTGACTGCAATGACCACCGGGTTAATTTTCTCCCGGTGATACCTCGCCATGGCCAAATAGGCCAAAACCGGCGAATCCACCGCAATTAAATTCGGCAGCTTTTGCCATTGGGGGTTTTGGGCCGCTTGATGGCGTTCTACAAAAGCCCCCACTGCCCCGGCCTCAAAGGCTTGTTCCAGGTAGTGATGCCCGTCAAAACGCTCCCCGGAAAGGGGCAGAAAAAAATCACCGGGCTGGATGGAACGGGTGTCCGTCCATAGCCGGGCCTCGCCGAAAGCAACGGGCGGCGTGAAAGCATCGCCCTGAGAGGCGGTTAATAATTCTGGATAGCTAAAATGAGACACAGTAGGCCACTTTATTCATTACTCATCAAATACAATTCATTACAACTTGGTCCGCAAGCGGGTGCCAGAGGCCAGACTCAGCTGAATTTCCTGAGCGGACAACTCTCGGGGGAAAAGCACGCCACTCACTCGGGCCTCTTTCATGCTGGCCCCATCCAGCTTTGCCTCGCTCAGATCGACCGAGCGCAGGTCTGCCGAGCGGAGATAAGCCCCGGTCAAGTCGGCTTTTTGCAGCTTACACTTGCGCAAGTCGTATCCACGCAGGTGAGCCCCGGTCAAATCAACTTGTCCGCCCAAACTATCCACAAAATTATTGAATTCCAGGAACTTCTCCTCCTGGATCAGGTTCAGGGCATGGGGGTCTGCCATTCCAGTTACCTCTCTCTCGCCGCTTGGCGCTTGCTCTCCTGAGGGATATTATAGCCCGGAAGAGGGGTTTTGCGTGTGCCTCAATCAGGTTTACAATAGCAAACCCTAACCCAGTAAAGCTTGAGGCATTGCCCGGTAAATATTGTGTAAAAAAGCCAGCTACTACGCTTCGTAGTTTGGTACCGGGTCGAGTATGATCGATTCATCGAAGGGAACACATTGAGCAATCGCTTCAATGCCGTTCCCAATGCGTTTTTGCGTTATTTTACGCTGTAAACGTACGGGTATAGGCTTGTCTGCTTCAATTCAGTCGTATCAATAGACACAGCATCCGGTTGCTTTTACAAAGCACCCGGAGATAGAGAATTAGCGTTTATTTAAATATATTTTATCAGGTCAGTTTTGCTGATTTGATGTGGATTTGTGTTGTTATGAAATCAGAAAAAGGGGTGATGCGTACACAGGGAATCGCGTAACGCTTTTTAAAAAACCATCAGGCGAAACGCATCAGAAAAACCACGTTCAACACCGGTTTGAACCGACTCAATCTCTCGGATTCATTTGTGGAATAAACAGTTTTGGTTAGTACGTAAGTTAGTTAGTAGTAGCGTTGTAACATCCTCGTTAGACAAAGGATTTCCCTCATTATGCAGCAGTCCCTTTTTGGCAGTTTGGCCACACCGGCGGCTTCCTCGGAGGCTTCCACGCAAACAGCCCGCAAACCGCTGGATCGTATCCCTTTATCGGAAGCCGTGTTTGCGGTTCTGGATTTGGAAACCACCGGGTTGAACGCCAAAAGGAACGCCATTACCGAAGTCACCGCCATTAAGTTTAAAGATGGCGTGGAAATCGGTAAATACTCCACCCTGGTAAAGCCCACCGAACCCATTCCCGAAGAACTGGAATTGCTGACCGGCATTACCAATGAAATGGTGAGGCAGTCTCCGGCAGTGGTGATGGCCCTGAGCGAGTTATCCGGCTTTTTAGGAGAAGCCCCCCTGATTGTGGGACACAACGTGTCCTTTGACATGGGCTTTCTGAAAGAAAAAATCAGCCAGAGCGGGCTGGATGTTTTCGCCGAGCGCTACAACCTGAGCCGGGCTTTTTGCACCAAAGTACTGGCCCAAAAAGCCATGCCCAGCCTGCCCAGTTACGAAGGCATTGTGGTGGCTACCGCCGTGGGCTATCACAACCCCAACCCCCACCGGGCGGAATCGGATGTGCGCATGAGCGCGGCCATTTTGTTTGCGCTGATTAAAAAGCTGCAAGCAGAAAACAGCTCGCTGCAAACCGTTCAGGATTTGCTGAACTATCAGGGCGTGTTGTCGGAGCGCTAAAAATAAAATCGTTCATTTCATTCAAAAAAGCCCCCATCGAATGTCATCGCTGGGGGCTTTTGATTTTATCTTAATAAGAGAACCCGCAAAGCTTATGGTTGCCTCGGTTGGGCTTATCCTAAGATATTCCGTCGGGGGCATTCAACGTTAAACGGGGTCTAAAGGAGGAGGGCCTTGAGGGGGAGGGGGAGGCCCTTGAGGAGGGCGACCTTGATGAGGGGGAGGACTTTGAGGGGGGCGACCTTGAGCAAGCCGTTGAAACTCACTCCATAGCCAACCCATCAAATGCTCTCTCGCTTGAGGGCCTCCCGCCCTGAGTAAAACCGTATCATGTACCCGAGGAAGCATCCAGTGCACCACATCTGCGCGACCGTTATTAAAGGCATTGTCCAAGGCGCTGACACCTTCAGGATTGATGGCGTTGATGTTGAAACCCGGACGCGCTAACAATGTCTGCAACATGCGTAAGCGACCCGCCCCGGCCGCGGCAAAAATAGTCGTGTCAGACTGTGGGGCACCAGCGGGTTGATCCAGCCGAAGACGATTCTCTGCTAAAAGCACCCTGACCACTTCTTCCGAATTTCTGACCGCGGCCCCACCTAAAGGCGTTAAACAGGTTCCGGGACTCAGTGGGGCATTAATATCAAATTTAGGATGCTTTGCCAGTAACTTGGCAAGCTGAAAATTGCCCTGACCCATGGCAGAAACCCATCCAGAGGAACCATGGTGCGCCCTAAACCCCTCACCCAGAGGGCTATTAACGATTGAAGGCGTTATCGCCGGATGATCCAGCATGTATTCAATTAAATCCGTTAAATTATTGACGACGGCCTTGTCCCAGGCAAATTTCCGACTATTCAGGTTCAATTCAGGCTTGTTTAAAAGCCCTACCAATAAACGAGCATTTTTATTGTTATACGCGGCCAGAACCACCTCAGGTTGATTATTCCTGCCTGTTAGATTCACATCCATTTCAGAATGATTCAGCAACTGTTCCACCACTGTATTCATTTGCGGATCCGTACCCCTGCCAGCTTGTGAAATGGCCAACAAGGCAGCTTCCTCAACCTGCGCTTTAGACAAGTTATAGCGCTGTAACAAATAAGAAATCGCTTGAAAATCTTTATGTTCAATCGCATCGATCAAGGCGTTATTCACCCGCCTAGGGGTCACAGGCTGCTGCCGGGCCGGGCTATTTGCTTCAGCGGGATTGGCCTCCTCAGGATGAGAGGCCCGAGTGAAACGGTCTGGAGCAACCGCCCTTTCATCCGCCTCACCCAACTGCTCCGCCACGGCGGAAAGCAACTCTAGCGGGTTATTGGACGCCGTAGCGGAGGGCGGACGCAATTGACCATCTCGGTTCGATGGATTGACGCCAAAAAGAACGGTCATTTATTAAACTCCAATGTCTAAATTTCTATTTCAAAAAGGCAAAACGCAAAACATGAAGCGCTTTTAAAAACGCTAAAGCGCTCAAAACTAGAGGAGGCTTAAAAATTAAACCCAACCCCTCTCAAAATTGCCTGTCCACGCTGGCGTTTTAGAAGCCCTTAAAACTTAAGGGTGAGCGTAACCGGGCAATGATCCGAGCCAGGAACGGCCATTTCAATGCCTGCGTCCACCAGGTTTTCTTTCAAATCCGGGCTGGTAAAAAAGTAATCAATCCGCCAGCCTACATTCCGATCTCTGGCAAAAGTTCGCATATTCCACCAGGAATACATGTCCTTTTTCTCGGGATAAAAATAGCGGAAGGTATCCACATAGCCATGCGCCACAAATTTATCCACCCAGGCCCGTTCAATGGGCATAAAGCCCGAAATTTTTTCGTTTTCCTTGGGTCTGGCCAAATCAATGGGATGATGAGCGGTATTAAAATCGCCACAGGCAATGACTTTTTTACCCTGCTTGCGTAAATTTTCAATGTGTTCCAAAAACACATCGTAAAACCCCAGCTTGTACTGCAAGCGGTCATCGCCACGCCCACCGTTGGGGTAATAAATGTTGTACAACACAAAATTGGGATACTCCGCAATTAAAGTGCGGCCTTCGGTATCCCACTCCGGAACGCCCAGCCCTTCGGTGACTGAAATGGGTTTTTCCTTGGTGAAAATGGCCACCCCACTGTAGCCCTTTTTGTTGGCATGGCTCCAAAAGGTGTGGTAACCCTGCGGCGCTACCATATCCAAAGTCAGTTGCTCGGCGCTGATTTTGGTTTCCTGTAAGCCCAGAATATCGGGCTGATCCTGAGCCAGCCACTCAAAAAAACCTTTTTTAATGGCCGCCCGGATACCGTTCACGTTCCAGGACACCAGTCGAATGGGAGACATAAAAATGCCTTTCTTTCATACATAAGGGGAGTGCAGCCTATTTTGCCATAAGCCAAGCTGAGTAAGCAAAATAGAGAACACTAGGCAGAGCAAACCAGACAGAGCTTCCACCTGCCTAGGTCAGGCGCAAGTAAGCCATCAAGACATCAGCGGCCAGCCACAAACCGAAAAACAGGGCCAGTATCCAGTAAAACTCTCGCTGCGCTTTAGGGCGTGGCGTTAACCAGCGCGCCAGCACCAGAAAGCCCAGCAAAAAACTCAAAGTGCCATCACTCACAATGCGAACTGTGCTGGAATCCAGAAAGGTCGCCAAAATCAGGGCTGCGCCACTCAACCAAAACAACAACAGCTCTTCATCGGGCCGCTGCAACAACCGATACACAAACCGGCCGGGAACCTGATACCCCATCCCCAAAATGCCCAACACCGGCAATACCCCAATGCCCAATAAACGCAGCCCGGTTAAAATCTGCACGGCAAACCCCAGCCAATGGGGAATCCGGTTTGAAAAAGTCAAAGGCTGAAAGGCCGCTTCAAACTCCCGGTGAAACGAGGAAAAATAACCCGGAATGGGGGCTTTTCCCTTAAAAAAAGCCGACAGCCAACTGCCTGAATCAGTGAGAAACTGAGGCCATAGGTTTAAAGCGGTCAACAGCCCCCCTTCCACCAAATGGCACAGCACAAAAGGCAGTAGCCAGTAAACGCCCCACGCCGGAAACCAGCGGTTTAAAACCGCCTGACTGGAGATCTTGTTATCCCGAAGGTCTTTCTCTTCCCGCTCGTGCAAGAAGCAATGAATCCAGGAAAAAAACAAAATGGCCAAGGCCAGCAGCAAGCCCGTTTCAACCGAAAGCCAGCCGGTTAGAGCGGTAAACAGCGCACTGGTGCTTAACAGGCTGGGACGAATTTCTCCGGCATACACCTGCCGCAAATGCAGCCACACGCAATAAACGGCCAACAAGGCACTAAGCCCTACCCAGTTTACCTGGGAAGCGGTGAAGTAAGAGGTTCCAATCAGCCACAGAAAAACCAGCAGAAGCCCAAGCCAGATCCGGGGCAGGTGATTTTGCCCCATGCGATAGACAACGGCCATCAGGCACCCTTGAAAAACAAACCATTGCAACAAAATGCCCTGATAGGAGGCTGCATTAACCTGCATCAGGTTGAAGGCAGCCTGAGAGAATAGCAAAATTCCCGCCAGTAGCACCATCAGCCATTGTCCAACAGAATTTTTCAGGACATTCACATTTGTTTTCCCTTCAAAATTCATTTTACCAGCTTCCAGCCCGGAACTGTAAAACGCCTGCGCCTTGTTAAACACCATTAAAAAAGCTCCGGGCAGATTAACACTGCCCGGAGCTTGGTTGTGTTAGTGAGGAAATAGAGAGGTTACAGGCCCATTTGCTGAAGCAATTGCATCAACATCTGCATCAGGCTCATCAGGAACTGGGGATCCAGTCCACCAAAGCTCATAGACTGACTGCTCGCAGGAGCAGGAGCCGCAGAGCCAGTGGCGGCGGACTGATTGACCTGAGCACCCATATTCAGGGATTGAGTCGCTTGAGGCTTGCCGCTACCCGTAGAAGCAGACTGGTTCACCTGAGCGCCGCCCATATTCAGGGATTGAGTCGCTTGAGGCTTGCCACTACCTGTGGAGGCAGACTGGTTCAACTGAGCGCTGCCTGCATTAACAGACTGGGTAGCCTTGGGCTTGCCACTACCCGTAGAGGCGTACTGAGTGATGTTAGGCAAGCTGTAGCTGGTGGGTGGGCAGTGGTAGGATGGCTCATCGTAGGATTTACCGTAATCCACATCAACGCCGTAGTCCATTCCGTAAACCGGCTCGCAAACTTCCTTGTAAACAGGGCGCTCGCCGTAGGTAGGACGCTCACTATATACAGGGGTTGGCTTGTAAACTGGCCGTTCGGCGTATTTAGGACGCTCACTGAATACAGGCTTATTGGTGTAAACAGGCTCTTGCTTGTAAACCGGCTTGTCGGTGTAAACCGGCTCTTGCTTGTAAACGGGACGCTCAGCGTATTTGGGACGCTCGCTGTAAACCGGCTTGTCGGTGTAAACCGGCTCTTGCTTGTAAACGGGACGCTCAGCGTACTTGGGACGCTCACCGTAGGTAGGGCGATTTTCGTAAACCGGCTCTTCACCGTACACGGGACGCTCACCGTAGGTGGGGCGCTCGCCGTAGGTAGGGCGATTTTCGTAAACTGGCTTTTCACCGTAGGTAGGACGTTCGCCGTAGGTAGGGCGATGTTCGTAAACCGGCTCTTCACCGTACACGGGACGCTCGCCGTAGGTAGGACGATCTTCGTAAATCGGCTCTTCACCGTACACAGGACGCTCGCCGTAGGTAGGGCGCTCGCTATATACAGGTCTTTCACTGTAAACAGGGCCGTAAATGGGTTCTTTATGATGTTTGGTGGTTTCCAGACTTGTGGAACCTGGCTCATAGAAGTGGGCGTCGTAGTAGGTTTTGACCCCATTGGTGGTGGTAGACAAGCCACCCGCAACCCCGGCGGAAGAGCGGAAGCTGTTTTTGCCATCGGGAATACGGAATCCAAAGGTCGCTTGCGTTTTAGAGCGCATCGCGTCTACTTCGGCAGGACTGGCACCCGCATCAATTAAGGTTTGACGGGTTCCAGGCGTTACTTTTTCATAAGATTCAAAAACCAGGCGTTGTTCTTTGGCGCCATTTTCTCCACCAGGCATCATTGCATAGTAGAACTTGGCAGTCGGGTCAGCGGGATCCCCAATGACTTTTTCCTGACCTGGCAGCAACACTTGCCCGCCGATTTTGAACTGGCCGCCCGACAGAGTGGCGCTGGTTTTCTGGCCACTGTCATCCTGAATGACGAAACCATATTCGGTAAATGCGGTGTTGCCTTGCTTGTTGATTTTATCGACATGAGCGTTGATAGTAACCTTGCGGCCAGCGGCAGTACCATCCTCATACATGGTGAGGTAACCAGTGCCGGGGGTAATGGTCTTGGGATCGTAATCATTGCCTTTACCGCCAACAATCGGATCGCCTGCCACATACATATCATCCGCATCGGTTTTGGAAAGGATACTGACATGTTCGGCCTGAGCCTTGTTGTCTTCGGCAGTCAGACCACTTACTTTATACTGAGTTGCCTGAGGGCTGTTGAAATAGCTGGCTGCTTTCTTGCCATCTATTAATTGAGCGGTGCCACCGTCAATAATGTCACCCACCGCACCGGTGTTGGCTTTGCCGTCCAGCTCGCGGTTTACGTCAATGCGGCCTTTTTCTACAGTGGTGTTATACCCTGTAATTTCCGTGCCAGATTGATACCGCTCGGTACCCGACTGATACTTCTCGGTGCCGGTCTGGTATTTCTCGGTGCCAATTTGTACGGGCTTGGTACCGGTTTGCACCCGCTCGGTGCCGGTCTGGTATTTTTCGGTGCCAATTTGTACAGGCTTGGTGCCAGTTTGAACTTTTTCGGTGCCGGTTTGATACCGCTCGGTCCCGGTCTGGTATTTCTCGGTGCCAGTTTGAACCCGCTCGGTGCCGGTTTGGTATTTCTCGGTGCCAATTTGTACGTGCTTGGTACCGGTTTGTACTTTTTCCGTGCCGGTTTGATACCGCTCGGTTCCAGTCTGATATTTCTCGGTGCCGGTTTGCACTTTTTCGGTACCAGTTTGGTATTTCTCGGTGCCAATTTGTACAGGCTTGGTGCCGGTTTGTACTTTTTCCGTGCCGGTTTGATACCGCTCGGTCCCAGTCTGGTATTTCTCGGTGCCGGTTTGCACTTTTTCGGTGCCGGTTTGGTACCGCTCGGTGCCGGTTTGATATTTCTCGGTGCCAGTTTGCACATTTTTATAACCACTCAGGACGCTTTCCGTTCCCGACTGAAACTTCTCAGTACCGGTTTGGTATTTCTCGGTGCCGGTTTGTACTTGCTTGTTACCGGTTTGAACTTTTTCCGTTCCGGTTTGCACTTGCTTGGTGCCGGTTTGAACTTTTTCTGTTCCAGACTGATATTTTTCAGTGCCGGTTTGATACTTTTCCGTACCAGCCTGCTCGTTTTTATAGCCAGATACATACTTTTCGGTACCGACCTGATAACGCTCGGTACCCACTTGCTGACGACTGTACTTGTGATCCACCACGGTATCATTAGGCTTATTTTCACCGGTGTAAGACAGGGTCAGGGCTTTTTTGGCGTTATTCACGCCTTTATACTTCAGCTCTTTGCCACTGGTTTTGTCATACTCGTACACAGTACCTTTTGAGGAAATATACTGAGGCTGACTGCCCAACCCGAAGGAAACATCTTTGGCATCGGCAGGCAGGGTAAATGGATTTGCAGCACTGGAACCCACCGAACCGGTAGTGGTTAAAGGCAAACTAATCGCTGGTTCTACAGCAGCGGTGGAAGTGGCAGTCGTTCTCAGTGGATTTGCGATAGCGGTATTTAAATTCAATAAACTCATATCATCAACCCTTTCTAATGTTTAGCCTTTGCGAAGTCTTTAGCCTGACCTGATATCTAGTGGCGGTCATTGAGCCTCTTGTGTATATAAAAACAATAGAAAGGTGATAATTGATCGATGTATTCAAGATGTAATCAAACGTTACTTACCCTCAAAAAAGCGCATCACAAAACCATCAGTCGCTCTAACCGACAGGCTTTATCCGCAAGCGACATGCACCCTGAAAACAGGCTATGAGGTATGGGCTTTAAGCGGTGGGAATTTTCCCGGCGCCAAACTGCGCCATTACCCAGTGTTTGGCCTGCTCAGCGTCGTTCACCTCTCCCAACTGCTGCGCTTCTTGCAGGGCACCCAGCATTTTTTTTAAATGCGGCCCCGGCCCCACCGAAAGCAGGTCCATTAAATCTTTGCCGTTCAGCAGGCGAGGCAGGTTTAAAACCGGCTCTTCCCGCTCATAATTGGCCATTAGCCACAAATGGGCCTGATGCGCCGTGTCAAATGCTTCCTGGCTCAGCCAGTCTCCGCAAGCACTGTGCCGATCGGCCAAGGCCAGTAAAGTCACATCTAAGGTATCCTCTCCCATGCGCCGGTAATATTTCAATACCGATTTGCGAGGCGATTCCGGCCCAAACTGGCAGGGGTACAAGTGCCAGCGAATCAGCTTTTTCAGGTAAGTGCGCACTTCATTGCTCACTTTCCACTGCTTCAGCAAGGGTTCCGCCATTTCCTCACCCACTTCTTCATGGCCATAAAAGGTGAGCCGCTGACCGTGAACCGAGTCTTCCCGAGTGCCCATGGTGGCCGGTTTACCAATATCGTGCAGCAAACAGGCCAGTTTAATCAGTCCAAACCGGGTGACCGCCGGGGTAAAAGCCTGCCGTACCCAAGCCTGAGTATGCTCAGGACATTCGGCAATCAGGCGCTCCGCTTGCTTGACCAGTTCCAAGGTGTGATCAAACAGCCCCAAATGGTGAAACCCACTGGAACCAATGGCCTTCATGGGGGTTAAATCGGGAATCAGCACTTCCAGAAGGCCGCAATCCGCCATGGCCTTGACTTGGGCAAAGCAGTTTTCCACGCTCAGTAGCCGGAAAAACTCGTACTGCACCCGCTCGGCGGCGGACTCCCACACCTTGGCCCCATGTTCTGCGACCACCGCCAAGGTGGCCTCATCAATGCATTCCGCCTGGACGGTAGCCGCAATGCGAAACACTCTCAGCATCCGCAACGGGTCATCCAGCAAGTTCAAGGCACTCACCATTTTGACGGTTCTGGCCGCCAAATCGGCCTGTCCGTTAAAAGGATCAACCAGCGCCCCGGTGGCCAAATCCATTGCCATGGCGTTAATGGTCAAATCCCGGCGGGCCAAATCAGTATCCAGATTGTTTTGCAGGGCATCGGCCAAATCCACGTTCAGCCCGGCTAGTTCACCCTCGGTAAACACCACCCGATGTATGCCAAACTCCCAATCCAGCGGCACCAGATGACCCGCTTGGGAATCGGCCAGGGCCTTGGCCAGGGGGGCCGCCGAGCAGTTCAGCAGCGTAAAATCCAAATCCAGCGGCAACTCGCCAGTGAGTAATAAATCTCGCACCGCGCCCCCCACCAGATACGCTTGCCCCCCCTGCTGTTTTGCCAGCGAAACAACCGCTTGAATGATGGGATGCGCTAGTTTTGACGGAAAAGAAAGTGAGGTGTTCATGATGATGTCAGCCTATTTTTAATGGATTGCTACCCATTCGGCACGGGCCACTTATTTAGGCGCTAACAGAACCGAACCCCGGAAAAAACCAGTAGGGCATCATGACGGAAGCTGGCTTCGCTGTCAACTAGGAGGGAGCCCACTCGTACACCACAGCCGCCATGGCCGCCAGGGCCGCCGTTTCACTTCGCATAATGCGCTGGCCCAAACTGGCAAAGGTAAACCCCGATTGCTCAAAGCACTTTAATTCCAGATCCGTCCAGCCGCCCTCTGGCCCAATGGCAAACAACAGGGAGCGATCCGGTTGATGCTGACTGAGAACGGTTTTTAGCGTATCCCGCTGCGCGCCCCGTTCGGCCAGCAAAATGCGGTGGGTTTGTTGCAAGGCGGCATTGGCACATAAGGCCTTCACCGACACCGGGGCCAAAACCGGGGGCACAAACAACCCTTCCGATTGTTCCGCCGCCGAGCGAATCACGGCCTCCCAGCGTTCCAGCTTTTTGGAAATATCCTTTTCACCCAGCTTAATCACCGTGCGTTCCGAAGCAATGGGCTGGATGGCTTCCACCCCCAGCTCCGTGGCCTTTTGAATCAACCAGTCCCAGCGTTGCTCCTTAATCAAGGCCACCGCCAAGGTGACTGAAGGCAAGCAATTCAGAGTTTGCTCCAGCGCCGATTGGACTACCACCTGCACTGAGCGTCTTTCTACGGCCATCAGCGTGGCCAAATAGGCGCACCGGCTGGCCCCATCAACCAGCACTACTGATTCTCCGGCCTTAGCCCGCATTACCGTGCGTAAATGATGCGCCACCACATCATCCTCAACCGTCATTTCAGCGGGAAAAGAGGTCAAAGGCCCTGAGAGCGTAATAAAAAAACGCTTGAGATGAAAAGTTTCCATGAGATTGAAACACAACTCCTATATACGCTTATTTTCTCAGAAAACCACCTCATTGTTTATAACCGGTTTTACAACCGTGCTATCACTGCCCATTTTTAATCAAATCTCCCTGTCACCTGTCATTCTTCAACAAAACCCTGTCACTCCAGCACAAAGCCCCTTTCCTCCACGCCTCCCTGTCATTCCCGCGCAGGCGGGAATCCACTGAGTGGATCGCACTTAATACCAGTACCAAGGCTTCTCCCGCCCAAGGCAGCGTGGATTCCCGCCTGCGCGAGAATGACAGGGGGGGCTGTAGGGTATGTAGGGAAGCGTTACGGAGGACTGATACACCATACACTTCGAAAATGAGGACAGTTTAAGGCCGGGTTGTTTAGGACTTATACACACCTGAAATGGCGAACCAGTCGCCTTGTTGGCGGCGTTGAATATCGCTAAACCCGGCTTCCTGCATGGCGGCTTCCACTTTGCCCACCGAGGTTTCAATAAGGCCGCTGGCGTAAAACAGGGCGCCGGGGGAAAGGCGGGCCAGCATATCCGGGAACAGCTCCAGAATCACCGGGGCAATAATATTGGCCAGCAGAATGTCGTAGGGGGTATGGCACAACTCGCCCAAAGGGGTATCTGTAAACTCACAGGCCGATTCCACCTGATTTTGCAGGGCGTTTTTAATGGCGGTTTGAACGGCCAAAGCGTCATTATCCAGCCCTTTTACCTCTTTACAGCCCCGCTTGGCGGCATAAATGCCCAAAATACCGGAACCCGTCCCTACATCCAGCAAATTTTTCTGGGACAAATCGGTGCCATCCGCCAATTCTTGCAGCAGTTTCAGCATCAGTTGGGTGGTTTCGTGGGTGCCGGTGCCAAAGGCGCATTCGGGGTCCAGTACAATGACCACTTCATCGGCGGATTGGGGGGTATATTCTTCCCAGGTGGGGCAAATGGTCAGTTTTTCAGTGATATGGGTGGGTTTCCAGTGCTGTTTCCAGCTTTCGGCCCAGTCCTTTTCCTCAATCCATTTTGTGCCTACAATGTCGCACACCTTCATCAGCTTGGGATTTTGCACCATCAACACCTTCACCAAATCCTCGCCAAGCGGATTGCGGGTTAATATGCTCATGTAGCTCAAATCCGAAGGCCGGGTTTCATCGTCGGTGCGCTCGTTGTTGTAGGTTTCGCACACGCTTTCCACCCCTTCAATGGTCCACAGCAATTCTTCCAGATAACTGGCCAGCACCGGCGGGCATTGAATACGCACTTCCAGTACGGCGTTGGTAAGGGGGGCTTGCGTGGTGGGGTCCATAGCGGGCAAAGGCTCCTGTGGGTGGGTTTTAGGGCGGGGGCATTTATGTTAGAGTACCCCCACTAGATTAACCGAAGGCTGACCTGGATCACAAGGCTTTCCACACCCCGCCCCGTGCCTTGGGCGCTTGGAAAGCACAGCTTCCGCCTAGCGCTCCGGTAATCCCCCGCCTGTTTTTCAAGTTTTAAATTCATATCATTGTCATCAAGAGGAACATCACCCATGCCCCAACCCGCAGCGAATCTTGGCAAACTGCCCCCTTATCTGTTCGCCGAAATTGACCGTAAAATTGCTGAAGCCAAATCCCGTGGCGTCGATATCATCAGCCTAGGCGTAGGCGACCCCGATTTGCCCACCCCCGCCCCCATTGTGGAGGCCATGCAAAAAGCGGTGGCCGATCCGGCCAACCACAACTACCCACCTTATCACGGCACCGAAGAGTTCCGCACCGCCGCCACCAACTGGATGAAAACCCGCTTTGGGGTGAGCGTGGACCCGGCCACCGAAGCCCTCTCCCTGATTGGCTCCAAAGAAGGCTTGGCCCACCTGATTTTGGCCTATGTCAATCCCGGCGATGTGGTGCTTTGCCCTTCTCCCGGCTACCCGGTATACAACAACTATACCCTACTGTGCCACGGCGAACCCTTTACGGTACCCCTGCTGGCCGAAAACAAGTTTCTGCCCGATTTGAGCAAAATTCCGGTGGACATGGCCAAGCGGGCCAAGTTGTTCTTCCTGAACTACCCCAACAACCCGCTGGGCGCCATTATTGATGAGCCCAAAATCAAGGAAATCGTGGATTTCTGCAAACAGCACGACATTTTACTGTGCCACGACAACGCCTACAGCGAAATGACCTTTGACGGCTATAAAGCCCCCAGCTTCCTCTCGGTACCGGGTGCCAAAGAGGTGTGCATCGAAATGTTCTCCCTCAGCAAAATGTACAACATGACCGGCTGGCGGGTGGGCTTTGCGGTAGGCAACCCGGATGCCATTAAAGCGCTGGGCACCGTTAAAAACAACACCGATAGCGGCGTGTTCAAGGCCGTCCAGCATGCCTCCGCAGTTGGTTTGAATCAGTCGGAAGCGTTGACCAAGGATTTGAATGCCATCTACGCCCGCCGTCGGGATATTTTTGTGGAAGGCCTCAACAAGCTGGGCTGGAACGTGGCCCGCAATGAAGCCACCTTCTACCTGTGGTTGCCAGTTCCCACCGGCATGAAGAGCGTGGAATTCGTCAGCCTGCTGCTGGAAAAATGCGGCGTGGTGGTGCCTCCCGGCACTGGCTACGGGGCAGAAGGCGAGGGTTACTTCCGGGTCGCCCTGACCGTGCCGGATGAGCGCTTGAAAGAAGTGCTGGCCCGCATGGAAAAAGAAGGCGTCACCTTCGCTCAGTTGGCCAAGCAAAGCGCTTCGGTTTAATTGAATGCCGCTGATGCAGCAACGGGTTAGCTTTATCACCCTGGGGGTTTCCAATCTGGCTCAGTCCCGCTCGTTTTACGAGCAGGGGCTGGGCTGGAAGCCCTCCAAACGAGGCAGCTCAGCAGGGGTGGTATTTTTTCAGATGAATGGCGGAGTGGTATTGGCCCTGTTTCCGCAGGAAGAACTAGCCCAAGACGCCGGATTGCCCAACGATGGCGCTGGCTTTAGAGGGTTTGCGCTGGCCTACAATGTGCATCAGCGACATGAAGTGGCCCAAGTGCTTGAGCTGGCCAAGCAAGCGGGCGGAACCATCGTTAAACCCGCTCAGGATACCAGCTGGGGTGGGCATTCTGGATACTTTGCCGATCCCGATGGCATTTTGTGGGAAGTGGCCTGGAATCCTCACTTTGAATTAACCTTCGATGGGCAAATGAATTTGCCGGAATAGCCCCACAATCAAGCCAAACTCAAACCGGACGGCTTCAAATAATTGGCCTCGCCCCCACCCCACCAATCAGAGAGCGCAAACAGGGTGCTAAAAAATAGTATGATGAAACAATGATGTTTTGGACTGATTTTGCCATGCTGAAAACCGCCGTTGCCGTAACCAGCGGAAAAACCGTCGCCAACCTGACAGCTTTCCTTAAAATGGGCTCAGGCACCAGCCTGCCCGGAAAAGTGGCCCGCAAACTGGACCCCCAGTTGCTGCGAAATCTGGGAAAACAAATCAAACATGACGTGATCGCCGTGACCGGCACCAATGGCAAAACCACCACCTGCGGGCTGCTGGCCCAATTCATTCGGGAAGACAATCACCGGGTGGTGCACAACCAGCTGGGGGCCAACATGGTACCCGGCATTACGGCGGCTTTAATCAAGCAAAGCTCCATTACCGGACAGCTAAAGGCCGATTACGCCGTGCTGGAAGTGGATGAAGCCTCTATGAAGGGCCTAACCGCTGAAATTGGGGTACAACGGGTGGTGGTCAGTAACCTGTTTCGGGATCAACTGGATCGTTACGGAGAGTTGGACACCACCGCCAAACTGATCCTGAGCGGTATTCAGCAAACCGATATCGCCCAAGGCAAGGGGCGCTTGATTTTAAACGGCGATGACCCGCTGGTAACTACATTAGGTCAGCACCCAGCGTTTCAAGATCGCCTGCTTTACTTTGGGGTGGAAACCGTGATTTACCAACATGGCGCGCCTGCCAGCGGGCCGGTGCCTTTCACCCGAGAAGTGACCCAATGCCCTTCCTGTCAGGGGCCGTTGCATTATGAAACCCTGATTTTCGGCCACCTGGGGCATTACCGTTGTCAGCAATGTACGTTCGAGCGCCCCCCCTTAACCGTAGCCGCCCAAACCGTTGTGGTTAAACCAGAATCCAGTGAAATTCAACTACGCTATGGCCATCAGGTTGTTTCCGTTGTTTTGGGCTTGCCCGGTTTGTTTAATGTGTATAACCTGCTGGCGGCGGCGGCGGCGGCCTATGATCTGGGCTTGCCGGTGAGTGTGATTACCGAGGGCCTTAAAAACTACCAAAGTGTTTTTGGCAGGGCCGAAAAGCGGGTTTTACAAGGCAAAAACACCCTGATTATGCTGATTAAAAACCCGGTAGGGGCCTCCGAAGTATTAAAACTGGTGGGCGGGGACCCCAAAGGCCGCTTACTGCTGGCCCTGAATGATAATTACGCCGATGGGCGGGATGTTTCCTGGATATGGGACGCCCAGTTTGAGGCCATTCCTGCGCACAAAAAAGTAGTGGTCAGTGGCGTTCGGGCCGATGATATGGCGGTTCGGCTAAAATACGCCGGATTGCCAGCGGCCAACATCCAGGTGGAACCTGATCTTAAAACGGCACTGGATCAAGCCTTGGCCCAAACCCAGCCGGATGAAACCCTGTATGTGCTGCCCACCTATACGGCCCTGCTTTACCTTAAACAGATGCTAGGCTAGGTTTTTCTGGCGCGCTGGCGCCCGTGTGCAGCACTTTCTCGGCAATTTTAGATTCTTTGGCCTTGCCCTTTTCTTGCAGGGCGTTTTTTAGCACAGCGCTTTCCTGCCAAAGTTCATAAGGCTTTAAAATACACTTGCGCTTGGCGTTGCCCCGTTTCATGGCGTCTTTATTCAACCGAATGTCAGAATGACGCGCTAAACTGGCGTCAATATCCGGGCGACTGTAATCCAGCTCCTGTCGACCAATTTGCTTGCTATACACCGTTTCCATCAAGTCTTTGTAATCAATGTCAAATTTCAGCGGGGGGCCTTTGGCGTCTTTGGGTACATAGTTGAGTTCTTTACCCACAATATGAACAATTATTTTTTGAAACAGGCCCGCAGGCATCAATGGCAAGCCATACAGCTTGGCCATGCCCGCAATCAGCCATTTGGCAGGGCTATCCATGGGGCTATCCCCGTGCATCTCTTCCCGCAATTCCTCGGCTTCACCGCATAACAGCTGAATATTATCGCCCCACAGCCTGTAGCCCGGATCTTTCCGGGTCATCAAAGCGCATTTCATGCCCACCAGAGCCAACAAATCCAGCGCCCGATCAGGCTCCCCCGCCTTTGTATCCGGGCTAACCCAACCCTGATTCACCATTTTTCTGAAGCGATCATAGGCCCAAGGGTGTTTCGCTTCGGCGGTCTTTTTGATTTCTGCTTTAATGGCTTGCCGGGCCTTTTCAAACGCCTCACCACTGGTCAGCTCAGAAACGCCGCCCTCCTCCGTAATTGGTTTCCCATCCGCAGGAGCCTGCGGCAACATGGCAGACCATTTTTTAACCTGCTGCTTTGTAATCAAGCCACTGTACAAAGCCTTCAGGGTGTACATTTCAAAAAACATGTCCGAAGATTCTTCCACCAGCCCCAGTTTTTCGGCCTCATAAAACCGCTTTAAGTCCTCACCCGTCACGTTATTCCATAAATGGTTAATCTGGTTTTGGGCTCGATTAAAGGTCAGTTTTTCGTTGTAGTTAACAAAGAAATCCTCGGCAATGGTGTATTGATACTTGGCCATTGCCCCCTTCAAAGCGTCCTGAACCCCGGTTTTGTTTAAATCCTCCCGAGTCTGATGCAGTCGTTGGCTAGCTTCTCCAAAGGCGGCAATGCCTTCCAGCTTTGCCTTTCGGGTTTTACCAAAGCGCACCGCGGCAGGGGCCAGTGGTAAACGTGGATTCAACGGGCGGGTTTGAGACGGGGGGGAGATGGGGAACATGAGGCAAGGTTCCTATCTGCAATTTAAATTTTAAATACTGCTTTCATAAAACCAGTGAAGGGAATTGATTGCCAATGCACGGTCAAGCCACTGCACCAGACGGGGGATATTTAGCTCTCATAATGTCAAAAAAACAAGTTGGCATGCAAATCCCTCTATAATAAATGTTACGGATGGACGGCAGGAAAAAGGCAGAAAAAAGGTTCTTTTTGATATGAGCGAGGCTCAACCCCCGGTATCAAGAATAAAAATGGATACGCGGCAAAACAATGCCACGTCTCATGAAGAAGTGCTTATACTTTGGAAAAATTATAAAAAAAACACCAACAATGCTCAGCTTCGGGAACAACTTATTTTAAAGTACCTGCACCTGGTTCGCTATGTGGTAAGCCGCATGCCCATTACGCTACCCATCAGCATTGCCCCCGAAGACCTGATTAGCTATGGCACTTTGGGCTTAATGGAAGCCGTTGAGCGCTTTGATCCTGAACGGGGACTCAAATTTGAAACCTACGCAGTTACCCGCATCCGGGGGTCTATTATTGACCAGTTACGCTTTCAGGACTGGATACCCCGTGGGGTGCGCCGCCGCAGCAAAGAGCTTTCTTTAACCATGCAAAAAATGGAAGAAGAGCTGGGGCGAGCCCCCAATGACGAAGAACTGGCCGAACGGCTGGGGATTTCCCGCCAAAAACTACAGGTCATGTTGTCTGAATCTCAAAACCTGATGCTGTCTTTGGATGATACCTACGGCAATGATTCCTCGGGCAGCAATATGACCTTGCTGGATATGGTGGAAGACCGCAACAGCCCCGATCCGCAAGGCGAGTTTGAAGCCGGAGAATTGAGAAAACGGCTGGCCGGAGCCATTGCCTCTCTGCCGGAACGGGAAAAACTGTTAATTGCTTTGTATTACCACGAGAACATGACCTTACGGGAAATTGGCGAAATCATTTGCGTTTCCGAATCCCGAGCCTGTCAACTTCACGCTCAGGCTATTTTGCGGTTGCGAAGCCGTTTAAGCTTATAAAGCGCCAGCCCCATGCTGTGTTGCTGGTCAGTGGCCCACCCGTCAATCAACAAAGACGTTTTAAGTAGCGAAGGCATGTTGCACTCATGAAAACCAGCGACTTGAAACTTGGATACCTGTTGGTCACCAGCCCCGTTCCCAATGTATTTATTGGCGGGCTCATGGTAACGGATAGCAGGGGGTTACCGGTCGAATTTCGCTATACCGAGCCGATTCAGCCCACCAAAATCCAGCAGGTTTTATACGGGCAGGTGCTCAGCGCTTATATCAAGCGGGAAGTGATTCTGGAAACACTGCTCAAGAATCTGGAATCCAAATTCAAGTGCCTGTTGGTGGAAGATGAGCATTTGATGGATTACGCGGCCAAAGGTTACCCCATTGTCCGCATTTCCAGCACCAAATCCTCCCCCATTGGCCCGGTCGGTCAAACCCAGGAAATCGCCCCCGGAGAAGTGCTGGTGCAGATCACCGCGGAAAGCAGTCCGGTGCGGGTCAATGTCAACAAGCCCCAAAAAAGCGAAGGCGGCCCTACCGAGGCCAGCGATCCGCTAAGCCTACTGCTGGAAGCGGGAGAGGGCATGGATATTACGGAACCACTGAGACGGGTGCAAAAGGCGCTGGAGATTATATGTCAGGAAGCGGGAATTTCGGCGGGGATAGCCCCAGCCAGCAACCCGGCTACTCGCTAGGCGGAAAAATTCAGGCCGAAATCAGCAGCGCCCTGAGGCTGTTGTTTAAAAGCGTGGGGCAGCAAGCGGTGGATATCTCCATTACCCCACCCCTAACCCTGTATGTTACCCAAATGACCTGTGAAAACTACTCAGTGGGACTGGAACAGCCGCCCATCCAGATTAGTGAAGACCCCATTCAGGCCCTGAGCCAGCCCGCCCAAAGCGTCAACTTTTTACCACTGATTGAAAACGTTTCGCTGGCTGCCGATGCCCCGTGTCACATCCAGCCCGTGTTGTGTCTGGAATCGGCCATTGAACCCACCGATGCGGTGATCACGGGCATTGCCTTTGAAAACGTGCGCTTTACCAGCAGTCATCAGGCTACGTTAGAGCCCATGACCACCGAGATTTGGCATAAAGACGTGGACGGCTTTACCCGCCCAGCGGTTCGCCCCCTGAATGTGGGAAAATTTAAGGCCAACAGCCAATCAATGAGCGATCAAGCGCCTCAGGCGAAAGTTCGGGAACATCCCCGTTTGTTTTGTTTGCCCATTCGTAAAATGCCCATTCCGCCCCATCGGTTCAGTCAGGCGGTGCGAGATATCTTTCGGGCCGCGCTGGCCGAAAAAGCAGATACCAAAGCCAGCAACGTACAATTAAAAGTGGTATTTGAGCGCATGAACGTGGCTTTCTACACCAGTATTCAACAGGATGAACAAGGCCATTTACTGTGCGTTCCCAAAAATGAACTGATTGGCAAAAACGCCCAGAGCAAAACCGGTCAAGCCCTTCTGGATCGACTGGATCAAAACACTGAAAACGCTTATTTGGTGGTCGGCTTTCGGCTGGATAACAAGCAGGACATTCGGGCCATGGTGCCGGTGAATCAATGCCTCTGAGCACAACCCACACCCGGTTCCTGGCCCATCAGAGACGAGCCTCCCATGCCTGATATCAACAGTCTGATTTTAGACAGCATTTTTGACACCCTGCCTTCCGGGATGATTTTTTGGGAGGTGGAGGGCAGCGTTTTGCGGGTGAATCAAAAAGCCAAGGAAATTTTAGGGCTGAACCCGCAATTCCAGACCGCCAGCCTGAATCAGGAACTACCCTTTTATCTCTCGCCTTTGGTAGCTTTGTTAAAACAGGCCGAGCAGGATGTTCAGCGAGCCGAGCTGAGCCTGTCCTTGCCCATCCGGGAGGAAGATTCCGTCATCGGCTTTAGCATCAAGTTGCTGAATACGGCCGATGAAAAAACGCTGAAAGTGTTTACCTTCACCGATATTACCCAGCTTCAGAAAGATCAGCTGGCCATGGAAAAAATCAAGGATGAGCTGAACCAGTCTAAAAAACTGGCCTCCATTGGCACCATGATTGCCGGAGTGGCCCATGAAATGAACAATCCCCTCACCGGTATTTCCATGAGCACCTCCCTGCTAAAAATGAATCTGGAGCGCCTCAAGGGAATACCCGCCGTTGCTGAAATCCCCAAATTAAGCGAGAGTATTGAAAAGGGCTTGCAGGAAATCCAGAAAATTGCGCGGGCCAGTGAAAAAGCGGCGGTACTGGTTAACGATTTACTGGCCTACTCCAAACCCAGCCAGCTGGTGCTGGTAGCGTTGCCCCTGCAGGACGTGGTGAGCGATATTATCAGCGCCCTGAAATGCCACCCGCACTTTTCCCAGTTCAGCATTGAGATTGAGGGAAAAACCAACCGAACCGTCCTGTGCGACCGAATCAAACTGGAGCAGGTTTTTTACAATCTGGTTAAAAACGCTTGCGATGCCACCCAAGGCCAGGGGCAGGTGACCATTGGCTTTAGCGAGGCCAACAACCTGACCGTAACCACCCATGTGAAAGACAACGGGCCGGGTATTGATAAAACCCTGATGAGCCGTATTTTTGACCCATTTTTTACCACCAAGGGACACAGTGGGGTGGGATTAGGACTAAGCATCTGTTACCGAACCCTGGAGCAGCACGGCGGCTTACTCTCCGTGGATAGCGTAAAAGGAGAAGGCACAGAATTTAAAATGACACTTCCGCTATACTTAGAAGAAGAGAGTGCCAAGAGGTTACCCCCCCAGTGAGTATTCCCATCCAGTTTTCCACACCCAACCAAGCTGACCTAGCCAGCGATGCATCCAACCCGAAGCGCCAACATTACCGGGTGCTGATTGTGGATGATGACGATGTCATTCGGGAAGGTCTGGTGGGGTATCTGGAAAATTACCACGAGGCCGCTTACGATTTAACCGTGGAAGCCAGCCCCTCGCCTCAGGACGCCCGCCAGAAACTGGCCGAGTCCCGCTTTGATCTGGTCATTACGGACATTAATATGCCCGGAGAAGACGGATTTTCCCTGATTCAGTTTATAAAACAGCATTACCCCGATACCCGCACCGCCATGATTACCGCCTATAAAGTGGAAGATTATGTTCGCAATGCCAAAAAAACCGGGGTTTTCAACATTATCGCCAAAACAGCGCCCTTTAATTTTGAAGAGCTGTCATCGGTGGTTACCAACTTGCTGGAACCCGCTTCCGCGTTTGGCATTGAAACTTATATGGACCCGCAATGTAAATTGTCGCAAGTGATTATTAAAAACAGCGAAGACATTATGGTGGCCTTTAACGCTTTGCAAACCTTTTTGGGCGGCACCAGCATCGCCAACCCCAACGACTTGTTAACCGCTGTGATTGAGGCCATTACCAACGCCGTCTACCATGTGGCCAAGCTTCCCAATGGCGCCCTGAAGTACGAAAAGGGCCAACCCATTGATCAGCTGGAAGAGAGCGAGTACGTTTACATTTATTACGGACAGGACCTGGAGCGCATTGGCATTGCCATTGTGGATCAGGGGGGCCGAATTACGGCGGACGAGATTTTATACTGGCTGGATCGCAATATCAGCGGTACCGGACTGATGGACACCCACGGCAGAGGCGTTTACCTGATTCACCGACTGGTCGATCGGGTGCTGATTAATATTGCCCCCGGCCAGCGCACCGAAATTATTATTCTGGATTACCTCAACCACTTATACAGCGCCAATAAACCCATTTACATCAATCAGCTTTAAGTTGCAGCCATTGGCCAGTTCATCCGTTTGAGGCGCCCAGCCCAAACGGATTTAAACTTTACATTTCTACAAGGTTAGCGGTTATTTTAGCACCGCTTATAATTTAGCGGCTTTTATCCCCATTACAATGAAACACCCCATTGGACGCGCCCTCCTGCTTCCCTCATAAGCGCCCCCCATTTCATTTTTAATAGGTATTGAAGGAGAAAGTTTCATGCCCACCGTCACAAACAACCCGACCCAGCCCCCTTCTAGTAGTAGAAGTACGCCAGCAACGCAGAATAACGCAATTGGCAATTCCGTAGCGGACATAACGGCAAAATTAAAACAGGAAATCGACACCCTGACGATTCAAAGCAAAGGTACCCCACCCCAAAGAACACCCAGTGAAGAAGCTAGCTATAACAAGATTTTGCAAGTTGTCGCCAAAAAAATTCTGAATACAACAGGAGCTGATGTTCTACCGGACGTAAACAAAATATATGCCGATGAATATGGAAATACCCATACACCGCCCCTACCTATTACAACAGGAGCCAAACAAGAAGCATTTCTGGAGAGCGCAGCACGCAATATTTATCAACAGAAGATTCAACCTGCTATTAATAGAGAGAAAAAGGAAAAAGAAGCACAAAAACTAAAAGCAGAACAAGAGTTTAATGCCAGCTACCCCGGCAGAATCTACAACTGGTTCAAAAGTCTATATACACCATCCGCAACGCCCACCAGCAATTCACCGGGTTCACCAACGGCTAGCCCGGTTGGAGAAAGTACCAATGCTTCTCAACCAACCACAACGGCAGCAACCAGCACGGGAGGAGGTGGAACAGCGCAAAATGGTTCAACAACACCAGCCAATTCAACAGATGCCTCCGGGGCAGCAACCAGCACGGGAACGGCTGGGACAGTGCCAAATGGTTCAACAACATCAGCCAATTCAACAGATGCCTCCGGGGCAGCAACCAGCACGGGAGGGGTTGAACAAGCAGAAGAGGCTGCTCCCGTAACTAGTGCCGATCAAGCCGCCAAAAAGGATGAAACCACCAAGCCAGAGAACGAAAAAAAGGAAGAAAAAGGCGGCGGTTTCTTGAAAGGCTATGTGGGCACCAAGCTTAGTATTGGAGCCGCTTTACTGGCCGGTGGTATCGCCCTAAAAATGACCTTGATTGCCCTGATTCCCGGCTTGATTATGGCAGGCGCCGGAGCGGCCATTATGGCATGGGGCGCCGCTAACTACTTGTTTGGCGACAAGGACGACAAAAAACAAGAGAAAAAAGAATAAGCAAAAACCTCTGCCCTCCCTCCCTGGACGACAAGAAATGTTCTCCAAACAGCCCTTTAAAACGCCTCCTCCGTATTCGCAGGAGGCGTTTTAATTTCATGGATAGTGTTGTGGGAGAGGGGTATCCGGGCGGGGGCTTCTGATCGAACTTGATTAACTTTTGTAATCAATTCACCCCTAACAGGCAATTATCCATCGCCGTGCCAGTTAATTGGGGAGCGCAATGTCTTGAAAAAATGGGCGGGTAAGCCAAAGGCCATGGCCACTCGCTGCTAGTTATAGGTTTGCCTTTTTTTAAACACACAGGAGATTTTTGAATGCCCGTCACCATCAGTGCCACAGCCTCTCAGCGTCCGCTCTTTTCAGGAGCCACGTCAACTACCCCCGCCAGCCAAGCGTACCCCCTCCGCTTTGGGGCAGATAATAACAATGCCACACGATTGGCTGAAAGCAGCCGATTACACCGGTCCCGGCAGGAAGCCCTGGACATCTTTGAACAAACCCAAGGGCAAATGGAGGCAGGCGTCCTTCCCCCAGCTTCCATAGAAATGACCGATTACCGCACGAATCGCAGCATCCAACAACCACATACCGCCGTGCCAACCCCCCAAACTCACACCGGTGAAACGCCAGAAGATGGCTGTGGCCCGAAGATTAGCACGGCAATTTACGCAGGGTCAACCGTGGCTTTTACCACCTTAGGAACTGCCTTGCTTTATAACGCCAGCCAACTTTTTAAAGCCTATCATAATACGTCTACTCAAAAGGACTTACTGTTAAGTGTGATGTCCTTAGTTGGCGGCTTGGCTACATTGAGCGGCGGAGTCTCCACCGGCCTGGGGTTATTTGAGACACTCCGAGGACAAAGACAACCACAGGAGCAGTAACCCCCTTTTTCAATCATCACCAGCGAACCTTACCGGAAACTATTGATTCAACCCCATTAACGGCTCGCTATCCTCCATTAAAAAAGCCACTCTTTGGTTAGAGTGGCTTTTTTTGAGTCAGAGCGTTTTTTGAGAACTCAGAGAGATTTATTTTTAAATATTAAATCCTACTGTCCCACTTTTTGCAGTAGAACCGATACGTTGGCAATGCCATTATCGGCGGTAATGGTGTCTTCGGCCCGCTCCCGGTAACGAATAACCGGCTGCTTGCTGATGGCGGCCACGGTGGCCGGAATAGGCCGCTGATTGGCCAACGTGACCAAAAAGCCTTTCACCGTGTTGGCAGGCACCGCAAACCCGATGCCAATGTTGGAGCGGTTGCCATCCGGGTTAAAAATAGACTGGTTGATGCCAATGATAAAACCCTGGGTATCCAGCAGCGGGCCACCGGAATTGCCGGGGTTAATGGCGGCATCGGTCTGAATGCGGTTTCTTTCGGTATCAATGCGGCTGATAATGCCGGTGGTTAAGGTCCTTTCAAAGCCGTAGGGGTTTCCAATGGCCAGCACTTTCTGCCCCACTTTAATCTGAGCGGAATCTCCCAGTTTCAAAAATGGCAAGCTGCCACCCATGTTCACTCGCAACAATGCCAAATCCGACTTTTCACCGGCCCGCCCAATGACACTGGCGGCCGTTCTGCGACCATCGGACAGAGACACCTGCACTTTGGTGGCGTTGCCAATCACATGGCTGGAGGTCAGGATAATGCCGGACTCATCAATTAAAACGCCCGCACCGCTGGAAGGATGACCATCTACCAGAGCGTTAATAGTGACGACCGCTTGGGCAGCCCGCTCGTAAACCCCAATGTTATCCTGCTCCTCAACATCAAACTGAGGGGCGTAAGCCAATGCCTGAGCAGGAACGGCAACACTCAAAACAACAGTCAAAAAGCACGTGAAAGCCAGAATGGATCGGTGGACAGTAATCATCCCTATAAAACTCCTGATGTTGGCAGTTCAGACCTTGAACGGGAAACAAACTTTAATGACAGAGAGGGGGAAATGAGGGGGGGAAACCAGAATGAACCCGTCTGAACGCTTGCCTGCGTTAATTGTGATTACATAAATACCGAAGGACCCTAAAAGTTGCTAAAAATTTTTTAAATTGGGATTTGCATGCGCAAACGGCTGTGATACGTTTGGGAATGAGCGAGGGTTTGCTTATAATGAATGGGGTAACACCTAAAAGCCTGTTTCCCCAACCATTGCCTTTTAGGGGCAGAACTGAACGATTTTACAAGGATCTTTCGCATTGAGCGTAAAACCGACCATCCGTAAGCCAGATTGGTTAAAAATTCGCCCCCCGGTAGGAGAGCGCTATTTTGAGCTGAAAGGGATTTCTAAATCTCTGGGGCTGGCCACGGTTTGCGAAGAAGCCAAATGCCCCAACATTGGCGAATGCTGGGCAGGAGGCACCGCCACCTTTATGGTCATGGGCGAAGTTTGCACCCGAGGCTGCCGTTTTTGCGCCGTCAAAACCGGAAATCCCAATGGCTGGCTGGATCATGAAGAGCCAGACAAACTGGCCGGGGTGATTGGCAAGGCCAGTTGGGATTATGTGGTGTTAACCTCGGTGGATCGCGATGATTTGCCCGATGGCGGAGCGGCCCACTTTGCCCGCTGCGTAACCGAGATTAAAAAAGCCAGCCCCGAAATTCTGGTGGAAGTCTTAATTCCCGATTTTCAGGGAGAGGAAGCGCCTTTAAAGGCCCTGCTGAACAGTCAGCCGGATGTGATTGCCCAAAACATAGAAACCGTGGAGCGACTGACCCACCCGGTTCGGGATCGGCGGGCCGGGTATCAGCAAACGCTCACCTTGCTGCAACGCATCAAAACCTGGCAACCCGATCGATTCACCAAGTCTTCCCTCATGCTGGGGCTGGGAGAAGCCCACCAGGAAATTCGCCAGTGCATGGCCGATCTTCGGGCGCATGGAGTGGATATTTTAACACTGGGCCAGTATTTACAGCCTACCGTCAAGCATTTGCCGGTAGAACGATTTGTAACCCCGGAAGAATTCAAGGAATGGCAAAAGGTCGCCGAAGAAGAGTTTGGCTTCCTGTACTGCGCCTCCGGGCCACTGGTTCGCAGTTCCTACCGGGCCGGAGAATTTTTTCTGAAGGGCGTGATTGAAGCCCGAAAACAAACGCCATTATAAGTTCGCAAAGGAGACAGCCAATGAGCAGCAAATCCGCCAACGCGTCAAACACCGATCCCCTGCTCAGGGCGGCAGTCAGCAACCAAAAAACCGGCCAGTTACCGGAAGGCTTGAGCGCCGACGACTTAAAACGCATGTATGAAGGCATGATTTTAATTCGGGCCTACGATGAGCGCCAGAAAAAACTGCAACGCAGCGGGCGCATTGGCTTTTGTGTCACTTCTACCGGTGAAGAAGCGGCCCAGGTTGGCATTGGTCAAGCCCTGAGCGATAAAGACTGGATTTTTGGCTACTATCGCCAATACGGGTTAATGATTTACAAGGGTGTTCCCATTACCGAGCTGGCTGATCACCTGTTTGGCAACGTGGGCGATTTTGCCAAAGGCCGCCAAATGCCCGCCCACTACACCAACCGCAAGGTCAACTTCGTCAGTTCCTCCAGCGTGATTGGCACCCACCTGATTCATGCTGCCGGGGCCGCCATGGCCGCCAAGTACAAAAAAGATGACGTGGTCATCACCACCTACATTGGGGATGGTGGCACTTCCGCCAACGATTTCCACTCCTGCATGACTTTTGCCGGAGTTTACAAGCCGCCGCTGGTTGTATTTATTGTCAATAACCAGTATGCCATCTCCCAGCCTGTTTCCAAGCAATGTGGGGCGGAAACGCTGCACTCCAAAGGGGTGGGCTACGGCGTTCCTGCCATTCGGGTAGATGGCAACGATGTGATTGCGGTCTACAATGCCTCTCGTGAAGCGTTTGCCCGAGCCAGAGCCGGAGAAGGCCCTACCCTGATTGAGCTGTTCACCTACCGGGTTGGCCCGCACTCCTCCTCGGATGACCCCACCCGCTACCGGGGCAACGAAAGTGATGAATGGCTGAGCGATGAACGGGATCCCATTGCCCGTACCCGTCAGTATCTAAAATCGTTAGAACTTTGGGATGAGGCTTACGAGGCCCGCATTTGGGAAGAGGCTCAAACCAAGGTGAACGAGGGAACCACGGAGTCGGCTAAAAAGCCGGAGCCGGACTGGAACTCTCTGTTTGAAGATGTATATGCCGAATTGCCGCCCGCCTTGGCTCGCCAACGGGACGAACTGCTGGAAAAGGAAAGCGAATTTCCCCGTCAGCAGGAAGGCGAATTTCCGTTATAGGCTTGAGAGGCTCAGGAGAATTAACTATGGCTCAAATGACACTATTACAGGCAATCAACGATGCCCTCAAGACCGAAATGCGCCGGGATGACCGGGTGGTGGTTTTCGGCGAGGATGTGGGCGTAAACGAAGGCGTTTTTCGGGCCACAGAAGGCTTGAACAAGGAATTTGGCGAAGAACGGGCCTTTAGCACCCCCTTAACCGAAACCGGCATTGTGGGGGCGGCCATTGGCATGGCGTTGTACGGCCTGAAGCCAGTGCCCGAAATCCAGTTTGCCGATTACATTTACCCGGCCTTCGATCAGGTGGTGTCCGAACTGGCCAAGTTCCGCTATCGCTCCGGCGGGGAATACACTTGCCCGGTGGTGATTCGCACCCCTTACGGGGGCGGTATTCGAGGCGGGTTGTACCACTCTCAAAGCCCGGAGGCTTACTTTACCCACACACCGGGCTTAAAAGTGGTCATTCCCTCCACCCCCGAAGATGCCAAGGGGCTGCTGGCCTCTGCCATTCGTGGGGAAGACCCGGTTATTTTTCTGGAGCCCAAAAAGATTTACCGCTCCGTCAAAGGGGAAGTGCCCACCGGCGACTTTACGGTACCCATCGGCCCCGCCCGATTGGTTCAGGAAGGCAGCGATCTCTCTATTTTTTGCTACGGGGCCATGGTGGAGCCTTGCAGGCTGGCTGCTGAAAAGGCGCTGGAAAAAGAGGGCGTGAAATGCGAAATCATTGACCTGCGCACCCTGTACCCGGTGGACGAGGAAGCCATTTTGAATTCGGTTAAAAAGACCGGGCGGGCCATGATTGTGTATGAAGCCCCCAAAACCAGCGGCTACGGGGCAGAAGTGGCGGCCATTATCGCCGAGAACGCCGTGGAGTATCTGGAAGCGCCCATTAAGCGCATTGGCGGCTTTGATACCCCCTTTCCCTACACCCTGGAAAAAATTTATGTGCCCGATGCCATCCGTATTTTTCTGGGCATCAAGGAAGTAATGGAATACCACTAGAACACCCGCTGGAAGCATCCGGCCTTTTTGGTTCAAACGGTTTTTTTGAGGAGATTTTTCAATTATGGCTTACGAATTCAAGCTGCCCGATATCGGAGAAGGCGTGCATGAGGGCGAAATCGTTCAATGGTTGGTTAAACAGGGCGATTTTGTCAAAGAAGATCAGGCCATTGTGGAAGTGATGACCGATAAGGTCACCGCTGAAATTCCGGCCCCCATGAGCGGCGTGCTAACCGAATTACGGGGCAAACCCGGCGAAGTGATTACCGTGGGCAGCGTCATCGCCGTTTTTGATGAGAACGCCAAAGAGGCCTCAGCCAGCGAAGAAGCATCCTCTGAGGACGACGAGCCAGCCCCGGCGGCCAAAGAGCAACCAGCCGGGCCCAAAAAGAATGAGCAGTCTCCAGAAAAAGAGCAAACCGTTGAGGAAGAAGAGTCGGCCACAGCGGCCAACGGCACCGGCAAAAGCACCGCCACGGCCACTCAGGAACGGCCTTTGGCTGGCAAAGCCATTGCCGCCCCCGCCACCCGCAAGCTGGCCCGAGAGTTGGGCGTAGCACTCAGCGAAGTTGCAGGCAGCGGACCTCGGGGACGCGTAACCCCGGATGATGTTAAGACCTTCCAGGGGGCGGGCTCGGTCGTGGCCAAAACCGCCGTTTCCGCTGTCAGCGCCAGCCCGGAAGGGTTTCGTTCCATGGGAGAACACCGGGCGCCGTTTGGCGGGCTGCGTCGCAAAATTGCGGAGCATCTGGTTAAATCCAAGCAAACTGCCCCCCACTTTGCCTACGTGGAAGAAGTGGATATGAGCAAGCTGGTGGCCATGCGGGCCGATTTATTGCCGGTGGCCGAAGCGGAAGGCGTAAAACTGAGCTACCTACCCTTTGTGATCAAGGCGGTGATTGCCGGATTGCGGAAGTATCCGGTGCTGAACTCCCAACTGGATGAGCAGGCCAAGGAAGTGGTTTACAAAAACGATTTCCACATGGGCGTAGCCGTGGCCACCGATCAGGGCCTCATTGTGCCGGTGGTGAAATACGCCGATCAGAAAAATTCATTCACACTGGCCGCCGAAATTAAAACCCTGGCCGAAAAAGCACGGGCAGGCAAACTAACCCTGGAAGAGTTAAAAGGCGGCACCTTTACCCTCACCAGCATCGGCTCCATTGGCGGCCTGTTTGGAATCCCGATTATTAATTACCCGGAAGTGGCCATTATGGGCATTAACAAAATTGAGCGTCGCCCAGTGGTGCGCACCATTGAAGGGGTAGAGCAAATCGTGATTCGGGAAATGATGCACTTGTCCATTTCCTGCGATCACCGGGTGGTGGATGGAGCAGAAGCCGCCCTATTTGTAAAAGAAGTGATTCAATATCTGGAAAATCCGGCCCGCCTGATGACTGCGTTTTAAGCGGAAACAGACCCGCCTGACTTTTTTGAACCCGTATTTGAGCCGACATAAGGAACGCGAACCATGGCAGAGCATAAACCCGATGTCATTGTGATAGGGGCTGGGCCCGGCGGATATGTGGCGGCCATTCGGCTGGCACAGCTGGGCAAAAAAGTGACCGTGGTAGAAAAAGAAGTGCTGGGCGGGGTTTGCCTGAATTGGGGCTGCATCCCCTCCAAAGCGCTTATTTATGCGGGCACCTTGTACGAGCGCATTCAGCATGCCGGAGAAATGGGCATTTATGTCGACGGGCTGCGCATTGAAATGCCCAAGCTTCAAAGCTGGAAAGACAGCGTGGTGAAAAAGCTGACTGGCGGCATTGGGCAATTGTTCAAAGCGCATGGCATTCAAAGCGTGTTTGGAACTGCCACCTTTACCGGCCCCAACATTTTGGAAGTCAAAGACAGTGAAGGAAAAGTGCAAACGCTGGAAGCGGAAAACTTCCTGATTGCCACCGGCTCATCGCCCATTGAAGTGCCGGGGTTTGAATTTAATGGCGAGAACATCATTGAATCTCGGGAAGGCTTGTCCTGGCAGGAAGTGCCAGAAACCATGGCCGTGATTGGCGGTGGGGTCATTGGGCTGGAAATGGGAACCTTGTACGCCAAGCTAGGCAGCAAGGTTACTATTATTGAGCTGGCCGCCGATATTTTACCCGGTGTGGACAAAGAAATTGTGCAGATGCTGAAACGTGCCCTCAAAAAGCGGGGGGTGGCCGTTCATCTGGAAAGCAAAGCCCAACAGGCCGATGTTCAGAATGGCAAAGTGGTGGTTACCTTTAACACCCCCAAAGGCTCCCTGACGGAAACCGTGGACAAGTTGCTGGTGTGCGTGGGTCGCAAGCCCAACACCCAAAACATTGGGCTGGACAAAGCCGGTGTTCAACTCAACGACAAGGGCTTTGTGATTGTGGACAACCAGTTGCGCTCTTCGGTGCCGCATATTTTCGCCATTGGGGATGTGACCAATCCCCCCCTGCTGGCCCATAAGGCCTCTAAAGAAGGGCTGGTGGCAGCCGCCGTGATTGCGGGCAGCAAAGAGGTGCTGGATTACCGGGCCATGCCCGCCGCCATCTTCTGCGACCCGGAAATTGCCACGGTGGGCTTGAGCGAAGAGCAGGCCAGAGCGGAAGGCTACGAGGTAAAAGTGGGCAAGTTCCCCTTTGCGGCCTCTGGCAGGGCCTTGAGCATGAATGAGCCAGAGGGCATGGTTAAAATGATTACCGATGCCAAAACGGATTTACTGCTGGGTGTGCATATGATTGGCCCGGAAGTCTCTGAGCTGATTGCGGAAGCCACTTTGGGCATTGAAATGGGCGCCACGGCGGAAGATATTTCTCTCACCGTACACACCCACCCCACCTTGCCGGAAACCATGATGGAAGCCGCTGAGGCGGTACACGGTATGGCCATTCATATTTTCCAAAAGGAAAAGCCGGTGGCCGGGGTTAAATAGCTTGCCGCTTGCCATTCAGGACTTTGCACTGAGCGATTACCCAACGGTTTGGACCTTGCAAAAGCGTTTGGTGCAGCAGCGCTTGAACGAAGAAATTCCAGACACCTTGCTGATTGGGGAACACCCGCCGGTGATTACGCTGGGGCGGGGTTCGCATGCGGAAAACTTGCTGAATCCCAGCGTTCCGGTGCATGCGGTGGAACGGGGCGGGGATGTCACTTATCACGGGCCGGGGCAACTGATTGCCTACCCCATTTTCCATTTGCCCGTAGGCCAGCGGGATTTGCACCAATATTTGCGAAATTTGGAAACCCTCATTATTTTAACCCTGCAGGACTTTGGCATTACCGGCCAGCGCAATCCGGGCTGGACCGGGGTGTGGGTGGAAGCGCCTGAAGGTGGGCAGTGCTTAAAGCTGGCCTCCATTGGGGTTTCCGTCAAAAAATGGGTTACTTATCATGGCTTGGCCCTCAATGTCTGCACCGATTTGGCCGCCTTTTCCCAAATGAACCCTTGTGGCTTACAAAGCCAAGTAATGACATCCATGCAAGCAGTGCTGAAGCGGCCCATTTCGGTAGAAGCCGTTAAAGAGCGGATGGTGGCGCATTTTCAAGCCCATTCGTTGGTATCCATGTAACAGGGCGGGCACGAGCGCCTTCGCTCAAAGCTCGGCAATTTTTAGTATGAGCGGTTTTTATATCCACAACGTCACCCGTTCAATGGGGATGCCTGATGGGCTTCCTTATTATTTTTGGAAGTGCTAAAAATTTTAAACCAGTTTTGGAAAAATTTCCTGTTCCCGCTAGAATAGAGAACAATCGTCTGCTTTCGGCGACGCATGAATCTTCCCCGCCAGCACAAAGGATTTGTTCACCATGACCATCACTCAGGAAACCGTCAAGCATGTGGCCAAATTGGCCCGTCTGGAATTAACGCCCGAAGAAACCGAGCGCTACACCCAGGATTTGAGCAAAATATTGAGCCTGGTGGAACAGCTGAACGAGGTGGATTTATCTCAAATTGAATTGAACATGGACGCTTCCACCCAGACCGTTTTCCGGGAAGACAAGTCCGCACGGGAATTCAGCCGGGAAGAACTGCTGGCCAACGCTCCTCACGAGGAAGACGGCTTTTTCCGGGTGCCTAAAATTCTGGGCGACAGCTAACTGCGCTTAAGCGCTCTGCCGCTTTTATTGACAGTTTTCACCCTTCTTTTTTCATTTACGCTCATCAGCCAAAACAAGTTAAACGAGGTTCTCGTCACATGGGTTCTACCAAGTACATTTTCGTCACCGGTGGTGTGGTCAGCTCTTTGGGCAAAGGCATTGTAGCCGCCTCTTTAGGCCGTTTGCTGCGTGCCAGAGGCTATAAGATATCCATTCAAAAATTTGACCCCTATATCAACGTGGATCCCGGCACCATGAGCCCCTTTCAACACGGCGAGGTGTTTGTCACCGATGACGGGGCGGAAACCGATCTGGATTTAGGTCACTACGAGCGCTTTATCGACACCAACCTCACCCGGTTGAACAACGTTACCGCCGGACGCATCTATCAGGATGTGATCGCCAAGGAGCGCCGGGGCGACTATTTGGGCGCCACCGTGCAAACCATTCCGCATATTACCGATGAAATTAAAAACCGCATTATGGAAGCCACCCACCAGCTTTCCCCGGATTTCCTGATTATTGAAGTGGGCGGCACGGTGGGCGATATTGAGGGCCTTCCCTTTTTAGAAGCCATTCGCCAGTTTCGTTATGATGTGGGCTTTAAAAACACCTGCTTCATTCACGTTACACTGATCCCTTACCTGAAAGCCTCCGGGGAAGTTAAAACCAAGCCTTCCCAGCACAGTGTAAATACCCTGCGTAGCATTGGCATCCAGCCAGATATTCTGGTGTGCCGTACCGAGCGCCCCTTGGGGCGTGGCGAGCGCCTAAAGCTGGCCCAGTTCACCAATGTGGCGCCTGAGGCGGTGATTGAATCCATTGATATGGCCGTGTTGTACGAAGTACCGCTGGCACTGGAAAAAGAAGGTTTGGCCCATCAGGTGCTGGAGCGCTTGAACACGGAGCAATCCGAACCCAATTTAGCCTCCTGGGAAGCCATGGTTCAAAAAGTAAAACAACCCACCATGAACCTGAAAATCGCGCTGGCCGGAAAATACACGGGCCTCAGCGATGCCTACCTTTCCGTGATTGAAGCCCTCAAGCATGCGGGCTACAGCGAAAGCGCCTCCGTGGACATTCGCTGGATTAACACCGAGGATTGCGTTGATGATGAAACCTGTGAAGCCCTGCTATCCGGGGTAGATGCCATTGTGGTGCCGGGTGGCTTTGGCAACCGGGGCATTGAAGGCAAAATTAACGTGGTTAAATACGCCCGAACCCATAACATCCCCTTTTTGGGCTTGTGTTTGGGCATGCAGGTTTCGGTTATTGAATACGCCCGCAACGTGGCCCAACTCACCCGAGCCGATAGCATCGAGTTTGAACCCAAAGCCGATCAGCCAGTGGTGGCCCTGATGGAAGACCAGAAAAATCTGGCGGACAAGGGCGGCACCATGCGATTGGGCCAATACCCCTGCCATTTGATGAAAAATTCCAAAGCCGCCGAAGCCTATGAAACGGAAGTGGTCATGGAGCGTCACCGGCACCGCTACGAAATCAACAACGAGTACATTGATATCCTGACCAAGGCCGGATTGATCTTCTCAGGCACCTCACCGGATCGCACCCTGATGGAAATTATTGAGCTGCCCAACCACCCCTGGTTTGTGGCCTGCCAGTTCCACCCGGAGTTCAAATCCCGCCCGGACAAGCCGCACCCCTTATTCAAAGGGCTGGTTAAGGCCACCGTGGCTTTGGTACAAAAAGCGGAACGGGAAGCGACCGTCCCCAACTAGAAAGCAAACCCCTATAAGTGCCTGTGGTTTGCCTGCGATGAAGCACGCCTGTTTCTACAAATATTTCTGTAAATAATTGATAAAAGAACGCCCGGTTGCCCTTGGGAAAACCTCGGGGTGTCCGATACCCATGACAGTTCTTGTCAATCGTCAAATTTTGCAAGGACTTCCACGCAACGGCATGGAAGTCCCTTCAAGAGGGTTTTGCATGCGTTCTCGTTTCAAACGTCACGTTCAAGCGTTACTTACCTCCGCCGGGTTTGTGGGCATGGCGCTGGTACTCACTTTTTTCTTTTATGATGGCCCCCTGCATCCTCCCGAGGTAATTTCCAGTGCGCTGGCCACCGACAACACCCCCAGGATGATCAAAGCAAATCCACTGGCCATTATTTTTGCCCCCGCAAAGCCCCCCGTTTTGTTAAGTGGGGGTGAACCGTTACTCTGGCGTCAACGATTGCTGGATAACGCCTCTATTCATCTGGAAACGCTGGATAAACCCTTAACCCTCCAGCAAACCACGCTGGCCTCTGGAGCGGAAGCCTTTGATTACGCCGCTTACCTGTACGGTCAACTGGCCGATGAAGTTAAAAGCAGTGAATTAACCGCCCAGTTCAAAACCCTGAAAGACAAAACCCAGGCCTTGGGCAACACCATTCGGCAAGCCAGCGCGTTGCGGTTTGATGGTGCCCCCACCGAAGATATGGCCCACCTGCGAGTGCGGGCCACCCTGATGTCGTATTTGCAAAACCTGAACAATGGCGCTTTTATTACCGCCCGCTACAACCAGCAAGGCGGCCTGCTGGAAGAGAACCGTACCCCGGCGTCATCCGGTCAAGCGTTAACCAGCTATTTAAGCAGTGTGCAACAGTTGCTCAACCATCCCGCCGCCAGCCAATACCCGGATACCATGAGGCTGGTGCGGGCAGAAACCGCCTTGCTGTCTCAGCTCAGCCAGAATATGACCCTGCACTGGGAAAGCACGCTTTACTGTCCCAACCGTTGTGAGGATGTGGCCACCTCCACCCGCATTTACGCACAACAGGCCTTGCCAGCCGATACGCTGGTTTCGGCCCGTCTTTAAAAATTCAAGTTGACCCTGAAAACGCCGATACCCTGACCACAGGCCCATGTTACAGTGGACTGCACGGTGCCCCCACCCATTTAACCCTAAATAGGCCACCCCCATTTTGAAATGCGTTTGCCCCAGCCTTCAACCCCCTTGGCGCTTAATGAGCGTGGGCGTTTTGGTGGGCCTAATGGCCTTATTATCGCTAATGCCAACGGCAGCGGCCTATGACCTGAAGGACAACGCCATTGCCCACGCCCGGAATGGCCAATTGCTGATGGAACGAGGCCAGTACGAAGAGGCCATTGAGGAACTGAAGGCCGCCATTCGGCTGAATCCCTTTGCCAGTATGGCTGCTCCTATTTATAACAATTTGGGGCTGGCTTATCGGCTCACCCACCATTACCCGCTGGCTTACGCCTCGTTTCAACGAGCCTGTCGCATGCAGCCGCCTTTTTCGTTGTATTACCGAAATCTGATCAATACCTACGATCAGGAAGGCCGACTGGCGGAAGTGCAAACCCAGTTTAAGGCGCTAACCGCAGACAACCCGGATAATGCCGAAGCCTGGTTTATGCTGGGCCTGACTTACCAAAAAACGGGGGATATGACCCAGGCTCGGCCTTGCTTTGAGCGCTTTTTGCAACTGCAACCAGAAGCGGAACTGGCACAAGCGGCGCAAGCGGCTTTAAAACAGCGGTGATTTTCGGGTAGAATACATCATGAGAGTCCACGAACCGTAAAGTGACCGCACCCCTGATGAATCCAATTGCTTTATTTGAATCTTCCCTGGCTATCCTGCTGGAACTCCTGGTTGTCTTTTTGCTGATTCGGCAATTGCTGGTGGTGCTGGCCGCCGAGCAGGGTCGCAAGTACGATTTGGTTAAAAAATTGTATAAACCGGGACAGGAATTTCAGTTATCCATTCTGGTCCCTTTTCTGGATCCCAACGATCACCCGGCGTTGCTGCAACTGCTCCACGCCATTCATCAGCAGGACTACCCGGCCAGCAAGGTCACCGTTCATTTGGTGACCGCTGAAGATACCGCCCACGAATTGATCCCTCAGTCTTTACGGCCCAACGTCAAAGTGTGGCGTCACCCAGAGGCGGCCCCCCGCTTTGAACAAGCGCTGGGCTGGATTATTGAGCGTTGTTTGGCGGCGGGCGGAAACGGCATGTTCGTTTTTCTTAAGCCCACCGATATCGTTAAAAGTGACTTCTTCCAGAACATCGCCGCCAAAGGCATCGACAGCTTTGCCATTCAAGGGTATGTGGCGCTTAAAAACCCGCCCGATAGTTTGCTGGCCCAAGTCATGGCTTTGTCCAACCGGGTGTTTAACCGCATTGGCAACGCCGGTCATTATCATTTGGGCATGAGCTGCCGGTTACTGGACAGCGGGTGGGCCATCAAGCAGGAAGTGCTGGAAATGATTCCCTACCATCGGGGAACGGATTTTGACAACCTGGAATACACCATTCGCCTGAACCTACAAAATTTTAGGGTTAACTGGGCGCCCAGCGTTGTGGTTTACGCCGATTCCAGAGTAAACGCGCTGGATTATTTTACCCGCTGCATTGGCACACTGTTCAACCGGCTTTCCATTTTGGCCCGATACGGCCCCGCCCTGCTTACCCGGCTGGTGCTGCGCTTTGATTTTAACCACGTGGAGCATTTGATCGCCACCGTAAACCCGCCCTATTTAATGGCCTTTATGCTGGTTATTGTGCTGGGCCTGCTGGATAAAAGGACCCAAATCCCCATTCCGGGCGAACCCCTGTTTTGGGGCGTGGTTGCCGCCCTCACACTGGTGCTGAACGCCATGGCCCTGGTGGTGGCTCGCTGCAAACCCAACGATTATGCCACCATGCTGATATTCACCCCCCTTTCTTATGTGCTGGGCGTGGCGCTTTCCCCGCTTTCCATCTACAACTTTGTCAGGCAAAAACTGGCTGAGCAGCCTTTAAAAGGCAGCAGCTACCGCCGGGCGGACAGAACCCGCTTCAACGAATCGCTGGACAGTCCCCCCGACCTGTTTGACGAGACTTCCAGCCGCTCGGTCATCCATAACATCCTGAAGAAAAACGCCCCCCGTGAGGATATGAAATACAACACGGTGGACTTGCCCCTCAGCCCAAAAGCAAAAAGAGACGATTGGCCCGACGCCCTCCAAAGCAAGGCAAGCAAACAGGTCGCTCATGTAGAACCTGAGCCGAAACCGTACACCCACCAGCAAGCCCGAGAAACGGTGCAATCGGTGCCGCTATCCAACGGGGTGAATCAGGTGCAATGCCGTTTAAAAACCCTAACCACCTATAACCCGGCGGGTCAGGAAAGCTATTGCCTGACTCTGGAATACAAGTCCGTTTCCTTTTCCACCGAATCCTATCGCATTCTGGATCAGGCCTTTTACGAGCTACACGCCAAACTGGTGAACCGGGGACTGACCATGGTGACCTGCGGCAGTTGCGGCAATTTTTTCAACCCCACCGCCGATGTACCGGGGGCCTTAAAAAACGCCGGGGTGTGCCTGTTTGATAAAGTGGGCAAAGAAGTGAACTTGAATACAGATGCGGTGACCGTGGTGAGCCAGGCCTGTGATTACCACTGCCCGCTGGATCAACGGGAAAGCATCGTGCGCCAATGGAAAGAGAGCCTGAGCTTTACCCGGTCCCACTAAAGCCCTCTCTTATAGCAGCCGCTTAAAACCACCCCGTGGAACGTCCCAACGGGTTCAATCGTGTTGGGTGACCCTGATGAGCAGAGGTTCATTTTTTTCAACTTCTTCCGACTCTCAACAATTACAATTTATATACAATTTATAAAATAAACCCTCAACTTTTCTGCCCATTGGCCGAAGGTATTAAAACTCCCTTAAAAACAGTTTGAACTGTAAAACGATCGTACCGGCGCTTTTCAATCAGAAGCCGGACAGAGGACCCATTGCTTGTTTGTAAAAGTTCCTTTCACCGAACTATCGGGTTTGCAAAGTCTGGAATACAGCCTGTACGCCATTTCAGGTGAATTGCGCTACCGGGCGGGGCAAACCGTGAACGCCGATTTACTGGCCAACCTGCAAGTACAAAGCCTCTACCGAGACACCGGCGATATTCCAAAAACGGATTTCATCAATCATGAAGGGTTTGTCTTTCGCTTTCAGGCCGGACTTTCGGAACAAGAACAGCAAAATTTAGCGGATGAGAATGCCAGTGAGCTTTTGTTGAGTGGTGCGTTAACCCAGGCATTTCTGGGATCGATTGGATACTTTTGGCAAAAACTGCAAAAAGGGGCTTCCCCAGATATTGCACTGTGTGAAGTGGCCCGAGACAAACTGATTGCGGAAGTTACCTCCCAGGTGGAGCAAATCCAGTTTCTGAGCCAGGTGCGGGTCCGAGACTCGTTTACCTACTCTCATATTCTGGATGTGACCGCCTTGAGCATTGCGCTGGCCATCAAGGCGGGCTTCAGCAAGCAAGAGGTAAAGGACATTGCCTTGGCCGCCATTCTGCACGACTTGGGCAAACTCATGATTCCCCGCAACATTATGTTCAAACCCGGTCGCCTGAGCGAAAAGGAATTTGAAGTGATGCAGCTGCATCCGGGGATAGGCTATAAAATGATTACCGAAGTGCTGCGCCTGCCCGATCACATTGCCCGCCCCGCACTGGAACATCAGGAAATGTATAACGGCGGCGGCTATCCACAGGATTTAAGGGGCGATCAGATCCACCCCTATTCCCATTTGGTTAAAATTGCCGATGTTTACGATGCCCTGACCTCCAAACGCCCCTATAAAGAGTCTATCCCCAGCGCCAAGGCCATTAAAATCATGTTATCCGAAGGGGATAAAAGCTTCCATCCCGAGCTGTTGGCCCAGTTTGTCAAACTCAGCAACTACCACGATTTCAGCCAGGAAGAACGGCCTCGGATTCAGGAACTGGCTTCTTAAGCGCCACGTCCTGCCGTTGGGGGACGCCTTGGCGGGTAGAACGGGTTTATAATCAGGCTGGGCCATTGCCCGCTGAAAGCTCTTCCCAACAAAATGCCCCATCCGTTTTTACAGGCAAAAAATGATGACTCAACCAAGCTGGGAAACCATATTGGGCGTACCCAAACCCACCGGCTGCAACTTGCAGGCGGCCTGTTGCTCGGTGGCAGTGCCCAGTGTTCCGCTGGATCAACTGTTTGCCCAAGCCGCGCAAGGCGATGAAACCTGCCGGGACTTCCTGAGCGTATTTATTCCCCATCCCTCCCATCAGGCGGCCAAGGCGTTTTATAGCCAAGCGCCCCAGCATATCGACCGGGTGCTGGCCATGGTTCGCAGTCAAAAAACCAAGGCCCAGCTCCAGGAAAGCGATGTGGTGTTTTACCATTGCCGAAATCTGGGGGAGAACCGCCTTTGCCAGATTTACGAGGATCGCCCCGCCTTTTGCCGGAATTATCCAGCCAGCCCCATGGCCATTTTGGTAAAGGGCTGCGGCTATGAACCCTGGGTAGATGCCTGCAAACAAAAGCTGGCCACGCTGGGCTACGAAATTGTACCGGAAGGCGAACCCTGAACCTTACGCTGCTGCTATTAACACGCCTTCTGAATCAGCAGCCGCTGCAGGCCATCTTCGGCGGTTTCCACCTGCAGCACCTCATGGCCTTCTTGGCGGATGCTGCTGGGAATATTCAACGACGACTGGCTATCGGATAGAATCCAGACTTCCAACACATCGCCCAAGGCCAGCTTTTCCAGCGCCAGCCGGGTTTTTACAAAATTCAGGGGGCATTTGGTGGTTCTTAAATCAAGGGTTTGCACCGGGGTGGGTAATGTCATTGCTCTTTCTCTCTGCATTAACCGGCTTTTACCCGGAGTTCACGCATCCGTTTAAACAAATCGTGAATAATCCAGCGGTGCGGGGATCGTTGACCATCTTCCGGGTGAACCAGATCCGGGGTCACCAGATTGCCCTTCAGGCGGGCATATTCTCCAATATGCAAATGATCATGCCCTTTAAACACCCGCACGTTACGCACCGTAGACATGCCAATCAGGCCCCACAAATCATCATCGTAAGGGTCCGGGCTGGGTTTGAGAAACAGCATGCTACTGACCGGAATGGCCCCGTCGTTATAGCGATAAAGCTGGGTATTTTTGCCCTGTGGGTCATCCGGGGTATAGGTGGGCAAATTGGCCAGTTGCAGGCCCATATAACTTAATACAGCATGCACCGTAAACCCGTAAAAAGGTACCACCGACTCCACCGCACGGCGAGGCAGGCTAATGGACTTGGCGATGGTGCTTTTCTTTTTTTGAGACTCGGGGTGCGTTACAGCGTTTTCCAGATAGTTGGCATATACAATGGTTTTTTGACGAATCAAATCCGCGTTGGGATATTCCTGATAGGGCTGCACGGTGGAACAAGCCTGATCGCCCGCCAAACTGGGTTGATTGGGATGGTTATTCCCACTTTGAAACTGGGGCTTGGAGCTGTCAAAATTATCCCAGTTCAAACCACGGGTGAGGTTACTTTTACTGAACATATAACCCCGGTACAAACTGCGATCCCAAAACCGGCGCAAGGGCGATCGGGTAGGCGGGTTCAAATACTCGCTAAACCACTCAGGATCAAACATGGGAGAGCCATGAAAAGGCACCGCAATGGCAATCATGGTATCGACCTTGTTCAGCAGGCTGGTATCCTTTGCCATTTCACGCACAATCACCCCACCCAGGCTGTAAGTTACCATCATCAAGGGCTGAGAGGCAGGCAAGGTACCAAAACGACCCTTCAGCTCCTTGACCAAACCTTCGGCCTGCACATCCAACTCTTCTTTAGAGTTATATAAGAAGACATAGAGCTTGAAATAGCGATTAAAGGCCAAATCCTGATTGGCCACATGCCAGATTTCTTTCCACCAGGCGTTGTGCTGGAACTCTTCCGCCCGACCCGGCACCAGCAAAACCGGAATTCGTTTGCCCAAGGGCGAATGATCGAACTGATAGATTTGGTTCAGGCTTTTAAACGAACGTTGCCGAGGCAACAAAAATCCGGTGGAATAATCATTGCGATGCGGGCTTTGATGATGCCCCACAGCTGCGCGGTGGGGGCCGTGATCATGAATGCCACCGGCGTAACTGGGCGCAAAGCCTAATGCAACTTGCGTGCACAAAGCCAAAAGAACCAAGCACGCTTTGAGGGGTCGATTTTTCACAAAAACAGGCCGCTTTTGAGGTAGGAAGTCTGGAGGTCAATCCTGATAGGACAAACTCACTTTAGCCTTAATAGTAGCAGGAAATTTAAGCCCAACCCAAAAGCTTTATAACATTTTGAACCAGCGCTGGAACCACCGCCGCATCACCCCCTCCGGAATTAATCAAAAAAACCATAGGTGCTATAAATGGCCCCAAAATCGTTGAAGGGTAAAAAGTTGGTATAGGTCATGGTAATGGAAATTTCCACCCCCACCACATGATGCCAGTAACCCACCGGCAAAAACAGGATTTCACCGGGGGCCAGCATCACATCCATGGTGCGAACCCCCGCAAACTGGGGAAAGCGTTCGTAGTCCGGGTTGCTCAAATCCACCTGAGAGTAACAGTGGAGGTGATTGTACACCTCCGGCAACCGGCTGGGCGGAATCATACGCACCATTTTATGGCCTTGCACCTGGGCCATAAAGTTATTGGTCAAGTCGTGATGCAAGGGAGTCACCGTGCCTTGGGGGCCGTACCAAAAGAAGCCCTGATTGGCCTCATCGGCCTTCAGGTATTCACTCAACAGGGGGACATCCTGCCAAAGCCCCTTTAACACCGAGGCGTTATGCCCGGAGTTGTTGGCGGTCATATAAAAATTATTGGTTTCCAGCCCGCTATTCACCCAATCGATATATTCGCTAAAGGGCATGCGCTTTTTATACTGGTCGCTATTAATCTCATACTCTGGATCTTGAGAGCGTCCACACTGAACTTCCACTTCTAAATGGCCATAACTGGCTTTTAAGTAATCTGGCGTCCAGCGGGTTAGGGCGGGCCAGTCGTTCAGCATACCTGTAATCACCACCGGGCGATTGCGGTAGTAGTACGATTCGTAGAATTCGTCTCGTGACAGGCGTTCTCGGCGCTCTACCTCGCCAAAAGAGGGGGACTGCTCTTGTAAAACAGTTTGACACTGAAGCACCCAGTCCCGCTTCTTCAACTTCAAGGCCAGAGACTGTCCCCCAGCCACATAGGGGTGATTCTGGGCCATTTTCACTTCCTGAGCGGCCAAATCCAGAGCATGCCCTTTATCCACCAGAATGCGAATCAAATCCTGGCTGGCGCTTCCCAGCATCAGGTTTTTGGCGATCCACTGCCGCCAATCATCCGACAGCGTCAGGAGCTGCGGGTTAGAATCCATGGACTGAAATTGGGAATCGCTCATAACATGCCTTTCAAAAATTGTCAGAATACCTGAGCCAAGGGAGGATACAGGGGCATGGCACCCAGACTAACAGCAAGAAACCGCCTACTTTTCATTCAAGCAGATCAACTCTTTTTGCACAATCGTCAACAATGTCTAAAAACCGCCCATTTCAGCTTGCTTATCTTGACTTATTCCTAAATTAGACTTATTCTAAATTAGGAATAAGTCTTAAATAGAGTTTATTATTAGTTAAGACTCACTATAATTAATAGCGAGATTGATCCTGATGACCCCCGCCGAAATTCGTCAGCTGCTGACCCGAAAGCATTTAAAAGTAACCCCTCAGCGGGCCGTGATAATGGATTTTCTGTTGCACACAGACTCTCACCCCACAGCCGATGAGGTTTTTGAAGCCGTAAAAGACGGTCTGCAAGGGCTTTCACGAGGAACGCTCTACAATGTGCTGTCCGCGCTGGTGGATGCCAATATTATCAATGCCATTGCCGTAGAACCGGGCGTGGTGCGCTATGACGCCAATGTAAGCTCGCATCACCACTTTATTGATGTGGCCACCGGGGATGTTTATGACATTCCTTGGGAGAAAGTGCAGTCCCTGTTTGGTGTTTTGGGCGATGAGTACAACGTGGCCGACTATCAGGTGAACTTTTACGGCGTTAAGCCCCGAAAAATGCCGACAAACGCTACTTAGCCCTGAACAAAACCGCTTTCCCCAACAGAAACGATGAAAACCCAAAAAGTGAAAACCAGAAGAAAAGAGGACCCCATGCAATCCAACTCTGAAACCAGCCTCACTGCCAAAAACATTGAAAGCGCCTTTGCCGGGGAATCCATGGCCAACCGCAAGTACCTGTATTTCGCCAAAATCGCCAAAGAACTGGGCAATACCGAAGTGGCCCAACTGTTTGAGGACGTCGCCAATCAGGAAACCGGCCACGCCTTTGCCCATTTACAGCTTTTATACCCCAAAGCGGACATGACCGTGGAAAAACTGCTGGAACTGGCCCGAGATGGTGAACTGTACGAAACCAACCACATGTACCCCGACTTTGAGCGGGTGGCTATTGAAGAAGGCGAAGCCGCCGCAGTCGCGGAGTTCCAGGAACAGGCCGCCGAATCCAAAGTGCATGCCAACCTTTTCCAGAAAGCGGCCCAGCGTTTTAAGGCTCTGGGCAAAGTGGAAGCCCTGCATGCCGCTGAATACGACGAGGCCCTGCAAAAAGTACGCAGTGCGTCCTAAACTTTTAATTGATTGCTCCTTAACCTACCTAAACCAAAGCAAAAGCCCCGTCTCATTGCCAGACGGGGCTTTTAATCTGTAATAAGCGTCTTGGCTTGCGTCAGCAGTCTTGCGCTTAACGGCTTTGAGGCTGAGGCAAGCGGGGCTTGGCCCGATCGTATTGATTGGGCCACTGTGGGGTCACGCCCAAGGCATGGGCCGCATGTAGAGGCCAGTAGGGATTTCTCAATGATTCTCGGCCCAAAAGCACCATATCGGCCTGACCTTGACGAATAATTTCATCCGCTTGCGCCGCATCCGTAATAAAGCCCACCGCAGCCGTGGGGATATCGGCCTGGTGCCTGATTTGCTCAGCAAAAGGAACCTGATAGCCGGGGCCTACCTTAATTTTGGCATCGGCAACCGCCCCGCCGGAGGAAACATCCACCAAGTCCACGCCCCGCTTTTTCAGCTCAGCGCAAAGCCGAACAGATTGCGGCACATCCCAGCCACCTTCCACCCAGTCGGTGGCGGAAATCCGCACAAACAAAGGCAAGGTGTCGGGCCAAATTTGGCGGGCTTGCTCTGTAATTTCCAGCAGCAGCCGAATTCGATTGTCAAAACTGCCACCATACGCATCGGTGCGCTGATTGGAAAGCGGCGATAAAAAAGAATGCAACAAATAACCGTGGGCCGCATGCAGCTCCAGCACCTGAAAGCCCGCCTTCAGCGCCCGATGGGCGGCACCCGCAAAGGCCTGCTTCAACGCTTCAATATCAGCATCCGTCATGGCCTGAGGTACCGGAGAGTTCTCATCAAAGGCAATGGCGCTGGGGCCTAAAAGCGGCGACCATCCCCCTTGCTCGGTGGTTAAAGCGCCATCTCCCAGCCAAGGGGCGGCGTTGCTGGCTTTACGCCCAGCATGTGCAATTTGAATGCCCGGAACAGCACCATGAGACAAGATAAAACGGGTAATGCGAGCCAAAGGCTCAATGTGCGCATCCTGCCAAATGCCCATATCGTGGGGGCTAATGCGCCCTTCCGGGGTAACAGCGGTGGCCTCCATGATCACCAAGGCGGCTCCGCCCACAGCCCGACTGCCCAGATGCACCAAGTGCCAATCATCGGCAAAGCCATCGGTAGAGGAGTATTGGCACATGGGAGAAACTCCAATGCGGTTTTTAAACTGGATGTCCCGAATTTGAAACGGTTGAAACAAAGACATAGTTAGAGCTTACCCCAGGTTAACAAGGCATAAAACAGAAATATGAGGTAGAAGATACCACTGCCAAACAGAATTTGAGGCAAGAATTTCGGGTTTTTCCAGGCGCACAGGTAAATAATGAACGATGAGGCCAGACAAAGCAGCACACTGAGAATGCCTTGAGCATTCAGCACCCAGGGGGTAAAGGCCAGCCCGATGGCGGTAGGAATACAACTTTGAAACACCATGGCCCCGGTAATGTTTCCCAAGGCCAAATTGTCTTTTTTGCCCCGAATCCACACCACGCTGTTGAATTTCTCGGGCAGCTCGGTGGCAATGGGGGTCACAATCATACTAAGCACCAGCGCAGGAATGCCCAGACTCATGGCCACATCGTTGATTTCGCCCACAAAAAAGTGAACCAGTACCAGCAGCATCACCAAACTGGCCGCAACCTGGGCCAAAATCAGCAGCGTTTTGGGCTCCTTGGTTCGGGGGGCAAAGGTTAAAACGGGCAATTCAAACTCTTCATCGGGAATATGCTCCCGCTGCAAGGTACGGTAAACATAAAAACCGTAAAAGGCCAACAAGCCAACCGCCAAAACCTGCTTTACCAGTAAGGATGGAATAAAAGCGGCCCCAAACACCGTGAGATAAGCCGGGAAAAAATAATGGTAATCCCGCCGAAACAGGTGCATATCAATCTTCAGTTTGGCGTCCCGCTTTTTCATCGCCGCAAAGTAAAACAAGGCGGTGGCAGTGACCCACATAGCCAAGGTTCCCAGCAGGAAGGGCGCCCCCAAAATGGCCCCCACCCCAATATCGTGCCCGGTTTCCAGGTTCATGGTGGATAAACCAAAATAACCCGACGCAATGGCGATAATGGGCACGAGCGTTTCCGGCAAAGCGGTGCCTACCGCCGCCAATACACTGCCAACCGCGCCTTCCGATAGCTTGAAACGGTGGCCTGTCCACTCAATCGCGTTGGTAAACAAGGCGCAAGTCGAAACAATCAGAACCAGTAAAACAACAATCTCGATAGCCGAGAGTAAAACATCAAAACTCATACTCCTGATTATATCCAAAACTGGTATTTTTGAGGCGAAAAGGTGATTTCAGGATTTCTGTAACGGAAAACTTTATAAATCAGGGGTTCATTCCCCCATTGAACGCTATATAATAAAGTGAGCGTAAGGGATTCTCAAAATCGTGCAAGAACTACAATCCGGCATCCTCAAGGAAGATGAGCTGTTTCAGCAGTTGCTGGATATTTTGCGCAGTCAGGAACGCCCTGAAAACGATTTGATTCGGGTGCGTGAGGCCTTTGAATACGCCCGTCGGATGCACGAGGGCCAGTATCGAAAAAATCAGGAAAACTACATTGTCCATCCGGTGAACGTGGCCATTATTCTGGCGGGCATTCCGGTGGATACCGCCACCATTATGGCCGCCCTGCTGCATGATGTGGTGGAAGACACCACCGCCAAGCCCGAAGACCTTGAGCGACAGTTTGGAGAAGAAGTACTGAAGCTGGTGGTGGGCGTGACCAAGCTGGGCAAGTTTGAGTTCGCTTCTAAAGAAGACGCCCACGCCGAGAATTTTAGAAAAATGTTTTTGGCAATGGCCGATGACGTGCGGGTGATCATGCTGAAGCTGGCGGATCGGTTGCACAACATGCAAACCCTGGAGCATATGAAGCCGGAAAAGCAGGTAAAAACCGCCACCGAAACCATTGAAATTTTTGGCCCACTGGCCAACCGCATGGGCATGGGAAAAATCCGGGCCGAACTGGAAGATCTATCGCTAAAATATCTGGATCCTGAGCGCTATGTGGAAATTGAAAGCGAAATTGCCCACACCACTGATGAGCGGGCCAACACCATTTTAATGGTGATTGAAAAGATCAAGGATCAGCTGTCGGCCATGAATATTGACGCCAAAATTTATGGCCGGGTTAAAAATTATTACAGCATTTATAAAAAAATGCGCACTCAGGAAAAGAAAGTTCAGGAAATATACGACATTAGCGCGGTGCGGGTTATTGTGAGCTGCGAACGGGAATGCTATGAGGTGTTGGGGGTTATTCACCACGCCTTTACCCCCATTCCGGGCCGGTTTAAAGATTACATTGCCATGCCCAAAAGCAACCTGTATCAATCGTTGCACACCACCGTCATTGGGCCTTATGGCCGCCCGCTGGAAGTACAAATTCGCACCCTGGATATGCACCGCATTGCTGAATACGGGATTGCTGCCCACTGGAAGTACAAGGAAACCGGCGTTTCTGAGGTCAATCAGGCGGGCGAAGAGCAGAAGATGTCGTGGTTACGGCAAATGGTGGAACTGAAAGACGATGTGGGTAACGCCAAAGAGTACGTCGATTCGGTGAAGCTGGACCTGTTTCGGGATGAAGTGTTTGTATTCACCCCCAAAGGCCGGGTGGTGGTGCTTCCCCGAGGGGCCACTCCGGTGGATTTCGCTTACCGCATTCATACCGAGGTGGGCAATACCTGCACAGGCGCCAAGGTCAACGGACGCATTGTGCCATTGAACTACGCCCTGAAAAATGGCGACATTGTTGACATTATTACCAGCAAAAAAAGCACGCCCCGGCTGGACTGGATTAACTTTGTACAGACCCAAACCGCCAAATCCCGCATTCGACAATGGTACAAAAAACACTACCGGGAAGAGCATGTGGAGCAAGGTCGCAAGCTGCTGGAAGCCGAGCTAACCCGTGCCGGGGTAGAAGAGGCCATTCGCAGCGGGAAGTTGGGCAAAGCGGCCGAAGAGCTGAATTACACCAACGTGGAAGACATGCTGGCCGCACTGGGCTACGGGGAAACCAATGTTGGCCGTATTACCGGTCGCTTGAAAAAAGAGCCGGAGCAGACGTTTGATCCAATGCTGCACAACTTTGCTTCCCGCAAAGAGCGGCCCATGATAAAGGGCAACGGCAAGGACATTCAGGGCCTGGAAGGCATGATGTACCAGAACGCCAAGTGCTGCAACCCGCTACCGGGCGAAGGCATTATCGGGGTAGTTACCCGCTCTCGGGGGGTCATGATTCACCGGGATGATTGCATTAACCTGGATCACGCCAACCCCAACCGGCGCATGTATGTAAGCTGGGAAGGCGAAAGCCAGACCAAGCACTCGGTGAAGCTGGATATTCATGTCATTGATCGGGTGGGCGTACTGAAGGATATTTTGACCAAAATTGCCGACTACAACGCCAACCTGTCCAACACCAAGGTAAAAATCCTGCCGGATCATACCGCCACCATTGAGCTAACGCTGGAAGTGGAAAACCTCAAGCATCTGGATCGGGTCCGGGATGCCATTTGCCAGATTAACGACGTGATTGGGGTTCGTCGTCAGCGGGGCAGAGGTCCTTGCAACCTGCCCAAAAAATCGCTTTCCGATCAGGATGAGCATGCCGAGGAAAGTCTGGACACCGAAAACTAGCCATACCTGAGGGGTATCGCCAGTTTTAGGGGTGCCACTTAAACGGCGTGTTAGGCCAGTGGTTAATGGCGGAATTCGCGAATGCCGGTGGTAATCATGGTCATGTTGAACTGGTTGGCCAGCTTGATCACATCCGGGTCTTTCACGCTGCCACCGGGCTGAATAATGGCGCCCACTCTGGCTTGCGCCGCAGCGTAAATATTATCTTCATGAGGCAGGAAGCCATCGGAGGCCAACACGGCATCCTTGGCCTGATCGCAGGCCAGTTTCAAGGCGCTTTCCAAGGCCCCAATGCGAGAAGTTTGCCCGCCGCCAATGCCAACGGTTTTACCGCCCTTGGCCAGTACAATGGCGTTGGATTTAACGTGCTTTACAATCTTCCAGGCAAACACCATATCTTCCAACTGGGCATCAGTAGGCTTCTTTTTAGTGGCGATTTTGAATACAGAGTCGGCCTGATTGGCCTTTTTCTCATCCACCGATTGCAGCAAAAACAAATCGTTGGAAACCTGCTTGTAATCTATCTGACCCGGTTTCAATCCGGGCAATTCCCGCTTCACCAAACGCAGGTTTTTCTTAGCCGACAACACATCAAAGGCGGCGGGCTCAAAATCCGGGGCGATAATCACTTCCAGAAAAATATCCTTCATGTGCTTGGCCGCATCTTCGGTTACTGGCTGGTTAAAGGCCACCACACCCCCAAAGGCGCTTAGCGGGTCGGTATCCAGCGCCCGACTAAAGGCATCCTGAACCGATCGGGTGGAAGTGGCCACACCGCAGGGGTTGTTATGTTTCACAATCACGCAGGCCGCGTTTTCGGTAAACTCGGTGGCGATATTCCAGGCCGCCTGCATATCCAGAATGTTGTTAAACGACAATTCCTTGCCGTGCAGATACTCAAAATCAACCGCTCGCTTGGCAAGCCCGTACAAGGCCGCTTGTTGGTGCGGGTTTTCCCCGTAGCGCAAATCTGTAATCTTGGAAAGCGGCAAAGTCACCATATCTGGCATGGCGGACAGCTCACCCTGTTTTTTGAGCTGCCCCATCAGGTAGCGATTAATCAGGCCGTCGTAATAGGCGGATTGGGCAAAGGCTTCTACCGCCAGCTTTTTGCGGAAGTTCAGCGAGGTGGCCCCGTTGCCTTTTTCCATTTGTTGCAAAAAGGCCTCATATTGCGACGCATTGCCCAGAATATTCACCAGCGGATAATTTTTAGCCGCCGCCCGAATCAGGGAAGAGCCGCCAATATCAATAAAGTGCAGCATGTGCAACGGATCGGGAGTGTCCTCTTCCTTGGCCAAGCGATCCCGCTCCGCCTCGAAGGGATAGAGGTTGACCACTACCACATCCACAGAAAAAGGCACGGTATCCTTGTCTTCCCGATCCTTGGCCTCGGCCAGAATGCCCGCGAAAATTTCGGGGTGCAAACTTTTTACCCGGCCCCCCAGCAATTCGCCAAACCCGGTGATTTCAGAGCTTTCAATGGCCGCAATCTTGCGGTCATCTAAAAACTTTTTAGTGCCGCCGGTGGATAAAATCACGTAGCCATACTGCTCGCTCAGCGCCCGGGCCAACGGCTCCAGCCCTTGCTTATCAAACACGCTGATAAAGGCCACTTTTTTTCCGGCAAATACGGCTTGCAACTCAGGCTTCATGGGGTCGGCACTCCTTTGGGGAATCGAGAAAGGGTAATGGAAAATATAGAATCTGAAGTCAATCAGACCACTGTATTCTATGCCGAAAGCATGGTGCTTTCCAGCGTACGAGCGTTTTTGTTGAACCGCTCAGGTGAGCGTTCACCCAAAAAAAGCTTAAAACCGGGAAGCTATAAATTTGAGTTTGGCGGGGATTTGATATGATAAAGCGCATGTCCCTGCCAGATATCTCTTTTTTTGATTACCACTGCGATCGCTGCGACGCTTCCGTTTGCGAGCGGGTTCAGCTGATGAATTTGGCCCTGAGCTACGAAGAAGAGCTGTTTTGCCTTGATTGCCTGGCGGCTGAGCAGGAATCCACCCCGGCGGATTTGGCCGAATTCGCCAAATCGTATGTTTACAGCCGAGACTGTTTTAAAAACCCGTGGGCCAAATTTCAGGCCACATCCTGCCCCAAAATCGCCCAAAATCAATGTTTTTGCCAAGATGCATAAGCGTTTTACAATCCCCAGCCGTTGAATTACGGGGCAACCCGGAACCAACCTTTGTTTTTGGTAAAATAGTTCAACCCGCAATCAATCAATTTTCCCTCCTCAATTTTTCCGGTTCACCTTTTTTGAGTCCCATTTAGTCCCAAGCACGAAATAAAGGTTTTTTATGTCCACGCCCACCAGCACTGAGCAACACAAACACGTTCCTACCCACTACCAAGGCATTTGCGACTCCATTACCGATGCCATTGGCCATACCCCCATGGTGCGGCTGAACCGGGTGTTTAGTGAGTTCCCGGAAACCACGGTGCTGGCCAAAGTAGAATTTGTAAACCCCAACGGCTCCATGAAAGACCGCATTGCCCTGCGCATGATTGAACGCGCCGAGCAGGAAGGGCGTATTAAACCTGGCGATACCCTGGTAGAACCCACCAGCGGCAACACCGGCCTAGGGCTGGCCATGGTTTGCGCCGCCAAAGGCTACAAGCTGGTGATTACCATGCCCCTTAAAATGAGTGAAGAGAAGCGCCGCCTGATTCGGGCCTTTGGCGCAGAGTTGATTTTGGCCCCCACCGAGCTGGCCCACGATCACCCAGATAACTACATTGAAATTGCCAAGCGCATTGCCCGTGAGCGCCCCAATACCCACATGCTGAACCAGTATGAAAACCCCGGCAACCCCGAAGCGCATTACCTGACCACCGGCCCGGAAATTTGGGAGCAAACCGGCGGAAAGTTTGATTACTTTGTGTGCGGCATGGGAACCGGCGGCACCATTACCGGCACTTCCCGCTATTTAAAAGAGCAAAACCCCAATCTGAAGATTGTGGGCGCCGATCCGGTGGGTTCTATCTTCTCCGGTGGCCAGCCCGGACAGTATTTAGTGGAAGGCATTGGCTATGATTTTTGGCCACAAGTATTTGACGTGAAACTGGTGGATCAAATGTTTGCCATCAACGATCGGGATTCCTTTGCCGAAGCCCGCCGCATTACCCGTGAAGAGGGGATGTTGGTAGGCGGATCGTGTGGAACCGTTTTGGCCGCCACTCGCAAATTACTACAAAGTGGCGATTTTAAAGGCAAAACCATTGTGTTAATGTTGCACGACAATGGCCGTAACTACATTTCCAAACTTTATAATGATGAATGGATGCAGGAACAAGGACTGATTGACCCGGCCTAGTGGCAATTGTCGCCGCTTTACACACCTAAATACGGCGTTTGGTTTTTATATCAGCCTATACACCCGTTGATGACTTTAAATTTTTAACACCTTTTTTGGAGTTCCCATTCCATGCTGCCAGTACTGAGACATTTTTTACCCAAGCCGACTCGCCTTGCTCATTCCATGATCAAACCAGGAGCGTTCAGGGTGAATGCACCCATGGCCAGCCATACGCCCAATGGATCGCCATTGTTCTCAACGGCTCCCTACGCACCTCACCAGCGGTTTCAGTCGTTCCAAAGGCATAATACCCCTCCAGCTATGGCGCTCAGGCAACCCATCCAACCCGATACCTTTAGCCAAAGACTACCCCAACCCTTGCAACCCTTCGGCTTTGATCCGTACCTGGCGGAAGGTATTCGGCGCTCCAAACTATCCTTCGCTGAGGAAGTGCGCTTTAACGCCGATACCGCTGAGGCCATCCGGCGTTCTAAGCTAGACCCGGATCTGACGGAAGCCATTCGGCGCTCCAAAATCACCTACAAAGAAGAAGCTCGCTTTAACGCGGATACCGCTGAGGCCATCCGGCGCTCTAAACTTGACCCGGATCTGGCGGAAGCCATTCGGCGCTCCAAAGTCACTTATAAAGAAGAAGTCCGTTTTCACGCAGACCTCGCGGAAGCCAAGAGACGCTCTATACGGTCTTACGCTGAAGAAATTAGCAAAAAGTCCCTGTTCAAAAAAACCCCTTGGACCCATAAGCCCTTTCAACGCTCAAAACCAGAAACGCTTTCTGGTGGCGTAAATCAAGCTGCGGTTGCTGGCGTTTTAAAAACCAGCCAGATGTTTGGCACTGATTTAAAATCCATTCAATTTCAGCAGGGAAATGCCAACACCTGTTACCTGCTTTCCGCGCTGGACAATATTTTTCATCACCCACAAGGTGAAAAAATACTGGATTTAATTAAAATCAAACAAAGCCCAACGGGTTATAGCGTTAAATTCCCCAGCCAACCGCACGAAATTAAGGTGCGGAACCATGAATTGGGGAAATACACCCAATCCAGCACACCGGGTGTGGCTTTACTGGAGCAAGCTTACTTGAAACTGCCAGGGGCCAAAACCCCGCTGGAATATGACAACACCCACGATGCGCTGGCTCGAATCTTTGGCTCCGAGCGCTTAAGAGAGTCCAATGTTGCAGCAACAACCTTGAAAGACTCGCTGCAACAGCAACACGCCGCTGGCGATTTTGCGGATATCTGGACCACCACCCGTCGGGTAAAAAATCGTGCCGGGCAGCCTGTTAAAACGGGCTCACACTATTTCTCCGTACGCCGGAACCCGGATGACGCCTCTAAAATTTCATTGGTAAACCCTTACCGCACCCAAACCGTAGAGCAAACCTTAACCCATTCTGAATTTGGCGATGCCTTCTGGCCGGAACTCAACCGAATTCGGATCCGCTAAATCGTGGCCTTTAAGGGCTTTTAAAGGGCATAAAATTCATTTTGTTTTGGCGTGTTTCGAGTATGGTATTGCTAATCGTATTTGCCACTACCTGATGAAAGGAAGCCTTTGCCATGCAATTCAAAACCATTGCCATTCACAGCCATCAACACCCCGATCCGGTGACCGGGGCGGTGATTAACCCCATTTATCAAACCTCCACCTTTGCCCAGGAAGATGCCGGTGTGCATAAGGGCTGGGATTATTCCCGCTGCGGCAACCCCACCGTGGATACACTGGCCGGTGTGCTGGCGGATTTAGAAGGCGGTAAGCATGGCTATTGCTTTTCCAGCGGCGTGGGCGCACTGGTTACCATGTGCAACGCCCTGTTTGTACCCGGCGATCATTTATTAATTGGCGATGACGTTTATGGCGGGACCTTCCGCTACACCACCAAGGTGCTGGCCAAATACGGCGTTGAAATCGAATTTATTGACATGACCGATCCCCAAAATGTGGAAAAGGCCATCAAGCCCAACACCAAAATGGTGTACATGGAATCGCCCACCAACCCTCTGCTGAAGCTGGTGGACATTGCCGCCATTAACCACATTGCCAAAAAGCGCAATATTTTAACCTGCGTGGATAACACCTTTGCCAGCCCCTACCTGCAACGCCCCATTGAAATGGGTGTGGATATCGTGTTGCACAGCACCACCAAGTACATTGGCGGACACAGCGATGTGATTGGCGGCGCGCTGGTGCTAAAAGACGACAGCCTGAATGACGCCATTCGTTTCCACCGCAATACCATTGGGGCCAACCCCGATCCCTTCAACTCATGGCTCACCTTGCGGGGACTGAAAACTCTGGGCCTGCGCATGGATGCCCATTGCGCCAGCGCTTTGGAGCTGGCTCAGTATCTGGAAAATCATGAAGCCATTGAAACCGTTTTTTACCCCGGCTTGCCCTCTCACCCCCAGCATGAACTGGCCAAAAAGCAGATGAAAGCGGGTGGCGGCATGATTTCCGTACGGGTTAAAGGCGGCGAAAAAGAAGCCCGCCAACTGCTGAAAAGCGTTAAGGTATTTACGCTGGCTGAAAGTTTGGGCGGTGTGGAATCGCTGATTGAGCATCCTGCGTTGATGACCCACTTATCGGTTGATCCCAAGGTGCGGCAGGAAATTGGCATTACCGATAACCTGATTCGCCTGTCTGTGGGCATTGAGGACGTGGCCGATTTAAAAGCCGATTTGGCCCAGGCCCTGCAGGTTATTTCCGGCAAAGCCCCCGCCACCGTTTAAGTTAAGCGCTGTTTATGGATTTTTTAAAGCTGGGCATTATTGGCCATCCGCTCACCCATAGCCTGTCTCCGCTGCTGCATGCCAACCTGTTGCAATTGCTAGGGTTGGCCGGTGAATATCGCAAGTACGACTGCCCCCCCGCCGATTTGGACGCATTGCTGCCCACACTCGCCCACCAGCAAGTGCGGGGGCTGAACGTGACCATTCCGCACAAAGTGGCGGTGATGAAAGCCATGGACTGGCTCAGCCCAGAAGCGGCACTGGCCGGGGCGGTAAATACCATCGTGTTCAGTCGCTCGGAAAAAAATCCTGATGCAAAAAATCCCGATCTCTACACCCTGAAGAGCTACAACACCGATATTACCGGCTTTATGCGAAGCCTGCCCGCAGGCGTGCTGCACGACTTGCCTCAAAGCGATTTGCTGGTGCTGGGGGCGGGCGGATCGGCCCGAGCGGTGATGACCGGGCTGATTCAGGCCAAAACCGCATCCATTACTTTTGCGGTGCGCGACCCATTAAAAGCCATTTCCATTACCAGTGATGGTGAAATGGTGAAGCAAACCTACCAAAGCCCCACCCAACTTAATTTAGTATCGCTGGACACTTTACCCTGCCTGTCCGCTTTTCAGGGGCTAATCAACACCACCCCGGTGGGCATGTATCCACAAGAGGCCCAAAGCCCTATCCCCGCTCATCAGCTGGAAGCCCTGCCCCTTCAAGCCTGGGTGTATGATCTCATCTATCGCCCCATAGAAACCCGCTTGCTGAGTCTGGCCAAAGCTCAAGGGCTAATCACGGCCAATGGTTTGGATATGCTGATTTATCAGGGAATTTGCGCCTTTGAGCTGTGGAGCGAAATGAATGTGCCCGCCCACTTCACCCCCGCCTTGCGGCAAACGCTGGAAAACGCCCTTCAGCTCCCCTCGGCCCCATAGAGCAAAAAGAAGTCCGTGCGCCCAAGTGGGCTTAAATCCGGTACAATGAGGGAGGAGAGGTAGGGTTTACTTCCAATACCGGCACCTGTTTTGGCCTTTGTTTTAGTTCTGGAGAAGCGCCAAAAGCCTACCCCAAGCCCAGCATTTACAGTTTAGTCAATCATATTCATCAACACAGAGAAGAGTTAGGAGAGTTTTTCATGGGGTCAGCGAAAACCCGCTTTGTTTTTTCCACCGAAAAAGCCACCGCCATCAAGGCCGATGGGGTGATTATTCCCGTTTTTAAAAAGCCCGCACCCAAAACCGACAGCAAGGCCAAAGACAAAAAAGACGTGGATCCGACCACCACCATTATTTGGCCCATCACGCTGGATAAAGCCTTAAAAGATGAAATTGAGGCCATTGCCGTTGAAGAAAAATTTGATGGCAGCAAAGGTAAAACGCTGACCATTCGCCAATCATCCGCCAACAAACTGGGTGCCCGCCGCTTGGTTATCTTAGGGCTGGGCGAAGCGGACCAGCTGCAGGCTCGTCACTGGGAAACCAACGCCCTGAAAGCCCTCTCAGGCCTACTGGGATTGAAGGATTTTAAATCCGCGGCCATTTTATTGCCCCAAACCACCGAAAACCTGAGCGCTGAAGCGGCCGTATCGCTGGCGGTGGACGCTGTTTTTCAGGCCACTTACAAATCCATGGAATCCAAAGAACCCAACCCCGGCTTGCAGCAAGTGACCCTGTTGAGCGAACAAAAACTGGAAAACACACTCAAACAGGCTCAGGCATTGGCGCATGCCCGCAGTTTGGTGAAGGATTTGGTCAATCATCCTTCCAACCTGAAAAATACCGACACTTTGGTGAATCACGCCAAAACCATTGGCAAAAGCAGCGCCATTAAAGTAAACGTGCAAAGCAACAGCGCCTGGATTGAAAAAAACATGCCCTGCTTCTTCACAGTGGCAAAAGGCTCTTTGGCCAGCGATCCTCCCAAGTTCATTACCTTGCACTACGCCCCAAAATCCGGCAAGGCCAAAAAGAAAATTGCCATTGTGGGCAAAAGCGTTATTTTTGACACCGGCGGTTATCAGGTAAAACCCGGCGATTACATGGTGACCATGAAGGGCGATATGACCGGCGGGGCGGTTGCTTTGGCCACCATGCAGGCCATTGCCGAATTACAGCCCCAGCATTTGGAAATTACCGCCTACCTGGCGGCCACCCCCAACAAAATTGATAGCGACGCCATGATCCCGGATTCCATTGTGGATACCACCTGCGGCAAAAAAGTGGAAATTCGCCACACCGATGCCGAAGGACGGTTAACCCTGATTGACGCCGTGGCCAAAGCGGCGGAAACCAAGCCCGCCGAAATCATCACCATTGCCACCCTCACCGGGGCGGCTTCAGTGGCCGTGGGCTCTTACATTGCCTTAATGGGCAGCAATGAAGCCTTGCGGGATCGCATCGCCACTGCGGGGCGCTCTCAGGGGGAACAACTGCAAACCCTGGATGTGACCGAAGATGATTACGACAATATTAAAAGCAAGCTGGACGGAGCCGATATTATCAACACCTCTCAGCGCAAAAACCGGGGCGCCCAAAGCGCTGCCGCCTTTGTCATGAGTGGCGCACCCGATGACATTCCAATGGCGCATCTGGATATCGCCGGGGCCGATATGACCCCGGATGAAAAAGCCACGGGGGTTTCGGTGAAAACCATTATTCAGTATTTGCTGAATGAAGAGGCCAGCTTGGGCGGCGGCGGTAAAACCGGCAGTTCCAAATCCGCTAGCACCAGCCCAGCCGTGGACACCAAGCCAGTGGCGAAAGTGGCCACAACCAAAGTAACAACCAAGCCAGTAGCAAAAGCGGCCACAACCAAAGTAGCAACTAAGCCAGTAGCAAAAGCGGCCACAACCAAAGCAGCGACCAAGCCAGTGGCAAAAGCGGCGGCAAAACCTGCGACCAAAAAAGCGGCCCCTTCGGCGAAAGTGGCCAAAGCCCCTGCCACAGTACCGTTGAAAAGTCCCGCCAAAAAAGGCGCTGGCAGCCCCGCCAAAGGATCGCCTAAAAAACCCAGCGACCGGCAGCCCCCCAAGACCAAGCCTGCCCCTAAAAAGAAAAAATAATCTGCCCCTGATTTAAAACCATCCAAAAGCCTCGATGCCATCGGGGCTTTTTGGCGTGATTGCGCTTTGCTGTTTTTAAAAAAAAGCAGCGCTGCTCGACTGAAGAGGGTTTGTGCGCCAAGGGGCAGTCCTCACCCGGCATGATCGCAATCCCTGCCAAGTCATACACCCAACCGATGCGCTAAGCCCGCAAGGTTGGCTATGCTGAAGGCAAAGCCCCCCAAAAAAGCATTCAACAGGAGCCGTGGAGACATGCCCAACAGGAACCATAAAATAGCCCACGCATGGCAGACGCTTTGCATATTAGCCTTGCTGGCCATATTGCCCACCCCCTGCTGGGCCGACCTGATGCACTTTGAAAACGGAAAAGTAGTGCGGGGCAAACTGGATAGACTCACCGGGGATATTATTGAATTTAAGGAAGCCGGACTGTTTGGCAGCAAACTGCACATTGCCCGCATTCAACTGAGCAACCGGCACGACGTGGTGGAAACACTGGGAAATAAACGCTATTTCGGTGAAATCGTGTATCTGGATCGCTTTAAGCTGGAGCTGAAAACCACCACCGGCATGGTGAACCTGAACCGATTAAAACTGACCAACATTGTCATGGGCGCCCCTGCCGAACAACCCGTTTCCGGCAGCGATATGATGCGGTTGGCGCCTCAATTTAGCACTAGTCAATCAGCCGCACAGCCCATGGTTCAATTTCCGGCAGGCGCAGAACCTTTACCTGGAACAGAGGGCAGCGTTCGACCCTCCGGCTGGGATGATCAGGATGCCATTCCCGCTGTGAATCATTATTAAATTAATCAAGATTAATGAATCACGGCTTGGCATTGATTATGGTTAAGGCGGGTTACCGCTTGGCCACCTGCGCCACCGGTTGGGCGGGATATAGCTCAATCCAGGCTTTAATGGACCGTTGTGGGTTTTCGGGGTCGGGATACAGCATCAAGCTGTTCAGTTGACCGGGCCGTAAGTAGGCATTTACCTCAATGCCAGAGCGAAAGCCACTGGGGTTGAGTTTCAAAGGTTTACCGTTCAGCTCAATGGCAATGTTCGCCTGATTGAGCGGTAACTGGGCAGCGGCGGACTCGCCTTGTTGAATCCACAGCATGCCTTTGGGGTGATGCACATCAAAGCGGGTCAGCACCGGCTTTTCAGCCCGGCCCGGCCCCACGGCGATGGGAATGGAACCCAGACTGACCCCCCGGTAATAATGCTGCACAATTTGAGGAAACTGGTAGCCGTGCTTGTGCATCCAACTGGCCCCCAGTTGGCTAAGCCCCACGCCATGGCCAAAGCCGCCCCCGTTGGCAATCAAGCCAATGGTAGCCCCTTTGGGGTCTTTTTGCGGGGTGAAAACCACATTGCCGCTAGGCAGCATTTTACCGCCCTTGCTGAATACTTTTCGCAGCAGAAATTCTTTTTTCACCGTCCAGCTGCCTCGACTGCCCTGAATGGCCACGGTCATGGCCTTGCCAGAGACGCCCCGTTCCAGTACGGTAATGCCCTTAAAAACGCCAATGCTGTCACCGGGCCTAAAAGCTGGGCTGATAAACGCCTTGGTGGAATTGTCCTTGGAAACGGCCAGCAGGCCCTGATTGAGGGTGGCTTCCAGCTCAGACCGGGTCCAGCGTTTTTCCCAGCGGTAGTAGGGAGATTCCACATCAAAACTGCGAAAATCGGGGCTGGTCCAAAATTTGCGAGCGCCCGTTTCCGTTCTCAAATCCAGACCGGCGGGCAAAGGGACATCGGGGCCGCCTTGCAAATAGGCAATGGCCGGGGCCGGGTACTGTTTGGTTAAGGGATCGGAAAAGGCGTAGGAATAATTTTCGGCATAGCCCCCATGCGAGGAGCTGAACAGGGCCAGAATGGGATCGCCATTATACAGGCCCACCAGCCCTTCGGTATCGGCAATGGCGTTGTTACTGCCGGGGGTTTCCGTTTGAGAGCCCAGATACACCTGGCACAACTGGGAATCGCAAATATCAAAAGTTTTCCAAGGTTTTTCCCGAGGGCGAATGGCGTAATTGCGAGCGGCGACCGCTTGCGCTTTGACCGCCTCCAGCCCGTAGCGCATGGGCAGCTCATTCGGCACCACCGCTTTTAAATAATCTTCCAGAGAAACCACATCTACCACCGTTAACTTGGCTGGTGAGGAAGCGGCACGCACAATTTCAAACACCCCCCGGTACTCCGGGATTTCCTTGCGGCGGGTAATGTTGGTAATTTTAAGCCGGTGATTTTCATTCAGCGGAGCGGCCACCAGCGGACCGGGAACCGGCATGACCGCACCGGCTGGCCCTTGGGCCGGAACCGTTTGAATGTTTAAATTGGGCAGCGGAGAAGGCGGGGCCGTTGCGAAGACCAAGCCGGTCTTTTTAAGATAAAAGCCGTTCCCATCCACGGTAACGGTCACAATATCGCCTGCGTTTCCACTGAGAACGGGCAATCCGGTGTTTTTATCCCGAATCACAAAGGGGCCAGTGGCGGAAATTTGAGTGCGGGGGTATTCCAGAGTGGTCATGCTGTCATCGCTAATGCCCACCCGAATCAGGTCGGCATCGATGTAGGCGGTTTTGGGGGTCCAGTCGGCTTGCGATTGACTGTGCATCCACCCGGCAGTTCCCGCTAGAATGCCTACCAGTCCTAAGGACACACTCAGACCAACCCGCAGGCCGGGCAAGCGGAGCCGCCGCATGGCAATCCGGTTTTTCACAGGCAACAACATCTCCACACCCATCATCACGCTCTCTTTCTGCTGAATTGAAACTCTCCTTGTCATTATACCGTTTCCCACACCGGCATTTTAAACAGAAGCGTTTGGAACGCCCTCCCCGAACCCAGGGGCTTTATGATAGCTTTTAAAGTATTGACGCCCAACCCTTAACCCAGGTTCCAGAACCCATGAAACTGATTGCCAACCTCAGCGACATTGATCGAAAAACCACGCTCCAAACCGGTATTTCCGCGGAAGCCCTGATGGAAAACGCAGGCACGCAGGTTGCTTTGGCCGTTCAGACGCTTGCCCAAACGCATCAAAGGGGGGTATTGGTTTGCGGACCCGGCAACAATGGCGGCGATGGCTTTGTATGCGCCCGCAAACTGTATGAATCGGGCTATGCTTCTCTCAGCGTGATTTATACCGGCACCGGGTACCGGGGAGAATCGCTCAAAAATCTGGAAAAAGTGTTGGTGGGCGTGCCGGTGGAGATTGTATCGGCCACGGAAAAGCCGGAGCAGGCCATCATGCGTATTCAGCAAGCCGATTTTATAGTGGATGCCCTGTTTGGCAGTGGGTTAAGCCGCAATATCACAGGCATTGAGGCCCGGTTGATTGACGCCATCAACCAGCGCCACCAATCCACCCATTGTCCAGTCATGGCCATTGATCTGCCTTCTGGAATCAACAGCGAGCAGGGCCAGACCATGGGGGTGGCGATACAGGCCACCCATACCGTTACCTTTGCCACCGGCAAGCCGGGGCTGTATTTGTATCCGGGTAAAGCCTGCGCCGGAAGCGTTTCGGTGGTGGATATCGGCATTCCAGCCCAACTAATTGAAGCGGATGAAAGTCCGCTATCTCTCATCAGCCATGCCGCAGCCCGCTCATGGCTGCCCCCCCGAGCGCCAGATAGCCATAAGTATCACCACGGGCATGTGCTGGTGATTGCGGGCAGTCAGGCCATGCCGGGAGCGGCCATTTTATGTGCGGAAGCCGCCATGCGCTGCGGGGCCGGACTGGTAACGCTGGCCGCCCCGGCCACGGTGTTTAACCAATTGCCCCTTCTGCCGGAAATCATGCGCTTGCCCCTGAGCGATGAGCATCAGTTAGGCCCCAACACGCTTGGTGCTTTACAAAATGATTTTTCAGTCAAAAAATATAAAGCAGTGGTCATCGGCCCCGGTTTAGGGCGAACCCCGGAAACCATTCAGGTCATCCAAAGCCTGTTGGGGTGGTTGAAATCCCTGAATGTGCCGGTGGTGGTGGATGCGGATGGCTTGTTCGCACTAGGCCAATCGCCCATGGCCTTGTCGGCCCAATTTATAGTAACGCCCCATGCCGGGGAATGTGCTCGTTTGCTGGGTATGGATGGCGCCGGCGCCATAATGGCCAATCTACCGCAGGCGGCACATGCCACCCGAGAACGGTACGGGGCCAACGTGGTACTAAAGGCGGCCAGTACAGTGATAACCACACTGGGATCACCAAGCGATGGCCCCACCTGCTGGATTTCGCCCACCGGCAATGCGGGCATGGCCACCGCTGGCAGTGGGGATGTGTTAGCAGGTATTATTGGCGCCTTTGCGGCCCAAATGCAAGCCCAGCAAAAGCCGGTGTGGCAAGCGGGGCCACTGGGGGTTTACATCCATGGTTTGGCAGGGGATGCCGCCGCCGACACTCAAACTCAATATGCCATGCTGGCATCCCACATTAGCCAGCACCTGCCCCATGCCTTTCGCTCAGTATTGGCCCTGTAAAGCATTCAGCTGTATCGCAGTAAGAAGAAAAAAGGCTGCCGGGTTCATGCGTCTGTGGGCATGCTTAAACCATTCCTGCCAAAAGCTGGCATAATAGCAGTATGAGCAGCTTTATTCCCATTAAAAAAATTAAAAAACGCACGACCGAAGGGCAGGTACAAGTTTGGTTCGCCGTGCCTTCTATGGCCATTGCCACCCCTCAGGGCCGGGTACTGATTCCCAACCCGTCCGGGGCGGAAGCCGCCCTGTTCCCTTCCGTGGAAGAGGCGGAAGAGGCCATTCGCCGAGCCGGATTTGATTATGAGTTTGAGGGGAAGCAGGTTTTCGCTTTCAACCAACCCGCAGGCGGCCTCAAACCCACCGCCCTGCAAGCAGGGGCCTCTCCTCTTGAGCAGGCCGTACCACTGCTGATTCAACAGTTAAAAGACCGGGAAAGCAGTGTGGTGGCCAATGCCGCCTACGCCTTGGGCTCGGTCCGGGCCTATGCCGCTTTGGATGCTTTAAGCGCCATTTTGGGACACGATGATCCGGGGGTTCGCAAGCAGGTGGCCGAAGCCATGGCCCGACTGGGGGCCGCCGCATTGCCCAAACTAACGGCAGCGTATGAGCAAGCCCGCACCAATACCGGCAAACAGGCCCCTTACATTCGGCTTACCATTTTAAGCGCCTTTTTGGAAATGGTGGAGCATGGCAACGGCCCCACCTTTAGCAACCAGTTCTTACCGTTAGCGGTAACCGCCTTGGGAGACGACAGCTGGCTGGTGAAAGCCCAGGCGGCCTTGCTGATTGGGCGTACCGCTCAGTCATTGGAAGAAGAACGCCGCCGGGCCGAGCAAAAGCGCCCTTAAAGCCTGCTTATTATGGACAGTCCAAATTAATGGGGCTGCCTTAGCGCTTCCTCAAAGGCCGCCGCATCTTCCACATCGGCTTCTGCCGGTTGGTTCAGCAAGCCCATGCGGTGCTTCATGTTTTGCACTTTCAAAAAAGTAACCAGTGAATCAATCTCATCATCGGTTAAAGGACCGCCCTGTTTTTGAGAGAAAGGCGGCATTTGCGGAGAGTTGGGAGAACCTTCGGCAATGATTTTTCGGGTCCGTTGCACGGTGGCCTCATCGTCATAGTTACGGCCCAGCAAGGAAGGCCCGGCGCTGAGGTGTCCCTGCCCATTGATGCCGTGGCACATGGCGCAATCTGCCACAAACAAGGCCTGCCCCGTTTTGCCTTTGCCTGCCTGCACATGGCAAGTGGCGCAATCTCCCTTGAACAAAACCAGCTTATCCTTTGGGGTCAGTGTCATTTGAGCGTGACCCACCATTTTTTTAGGCAACACTTCGCCCACCAAAAACAGGGGCAGTTCCGGGCGTTTGGGATCGTTGCTTTTAATGGTAATTTGCTTACGAACCTTGCCCAGCTTAATGCTGGTATCCAGTTCCACATCAATACGGGCAAAATCACCGGGAACCAGAACGGTTTTAGACAGTCTGGCCACCGTACAGCCGCAAGAAGTCTGTACATCGGCAATGCGTAAAGGCTTGCCGCCCACGTTATAAATCAGGAAGTGCGCGGGTACTTTCTGGTCGGTTTCCGCCTTGCCGATATCCTGAATGCGTTTTTCAGCGGAAATAATGGGCGGCTCATAAACGGAAATAACAACCGGCTTACTGCCCGGCGTATTAAAAATGTACCAGAGGGACAGACCAGCCAGTGCCATCAGGATTACCATTACAAGCCTGCGGATTGAGAAGCGCATAGGGGAGCCACAAATCCTTTTTATTTTATTGTTGATTTTGATTGGTTATTGCTTTCACCACGCCTATGGGAGGAAGCGGGCGCATGATTTTGCAATTTGAACTATTGTAATGCAAATGTAAAGTGAATCGATGATTTTCATACCCCCAAGACAAAAACCCAGCCGCCCATTGAAAGCACCTCGCCCGCTAACAACTTTCAGGGTTCAGGGGCTTTAAAAATATAAAGCCCATACTAAGCGCATCATTCCGGTTCCTGTGATCAATACTAAGGAGAGCCTATGAATCCGCTCCCAGCTTACCCTGCTATGGCCTTAAAGCCGTACGCACCCACCATGCCATCGCCATGGCCAGCAGATCCGGCATCTTTGGTAGCCCAGTTGGGTATGACTACCCAGGTTGGGGTGGACGGTCTGACTCAATTTAACGAAGCTTTGGTCAACCGCATTGTGGCGCTGCGGGAGAATGCCCTGCCTTCTTTGCATTTGCTGCTTAAAAGCACCAATACCACCACCACCATTCTGGAGGCCTTGCATACCGCCAGCCGACTGGCCGAGCAAGGCGTTTCCGGGGTAGAGACACTTTATCCCGCCGCGGCGCATCTCAACAGTCATATCGATCCGGCAGTTCAGATGCAATTGGCCCGCTTTTACGGTAAAATCAACGAGCCAAAAGCAATTGGACCGATGTTGAATACGGTCATTCACTACGCCACCAACCAGTACCCCATGGGCTCTTATGCCGCTTACCGCTTTACGGAAGAAGCCGGAGAAGCCCTAATCAATCAGGTGGCCCGACGCACGGCACAGGAAACGCTTCGACAGTTACTGCCTTTCCTGCCTCCCGCCATCCACGACAATCCTGCACCCTTCAACCCTTCACGCACTTCGTTTCAACGAACTGTATAACCGTTATCCATCAACCAGAGAGCGCAGCGCCATGAAAGATACCGTTGTTTCCCAAGCCAATCCCCAGCCTTACCATCGCCCCTCACAGGTGGCCATCGGTCAAGCGCCTATCGGGATTGACATTGGCGGCACCAAAATCAACGCCGCTGTGGTTAAAACCAATCCGCAAACGGGAGAAGACGAGCTGTTGTCCATGATGAACAGCCCCACCCCCGAGGATTCTGAAACGTTTTTAAACACGCTGGTGGATATGATTCAACGGCTGCATGCCGAGCATCAGGTTTCTGGAGTGGGTATTTCCACCGCCGGGGTGGTGGATTCCATTCATGGCCGTATTTTAGGCTCCACCGGCAACATGCCTGCCCTGAAAAATTTATGCAATTTAAAAGAACTACTGGAAGCCAAAATCGGCTTGCCCGTGCATATGGAAAATGACGCCAACGCCGCCGCTTATGGCGAATGGCGCACCGGGGCCGCTAAAGGCGCCCAAAACATGTTTGCCATTACCTTGGGAACCGGGGTGGGCATGGGCATTGTGTTTAACGGGCAAATGTATCGGGGTTCCCACTTTTACGCCGGAGAAGGCGGACACATTGCCATTGGGCATAAACGGGAACGCAAATGTACCTGTGGGCGCTGGGACTGCTGGGAAGCCTACGCTTCTGGCACCGGCCTGCAAACCACCGCCGAACTGATTGTGGAAGCCGCCCCGGAAACCGCTCAGCAGGAATTCAAATCCAAATACTGTGAAAACGGCGTGGTAACCACTTACGCCGTCATTGCCGCCTGGAAAAACGACAACCACATTGGCGTTCAAATTATGGATGAATGGCACAACCATATTGCGGTGGGCCTGAGCAGCCTCATTAACGTCATGGACCCCGATATGATTGTGGTGGGCGGCGGCTTGGCCCAATTTGTGGATTTCAACCTGTTACTGGAGCGTACCCGTGAGCGCTCCATGAGTCACGCATTCAAACTGGTTCCCGCAGCGCTTGGCAATCATGCTGGCATTGTAGGAGCCGCTTACCTGGCCATCGAGTCCCAACCTGAGCCCCTGACCTAAATGCCTTCATACCCCAAACAACCCCGCCCTACCAATAACCCCTTGCTGGAACAAGCCCGCCATTTGCGGCTGAAAAAACGTTTCAGCCAGCACTTCCTGATTCGGGAAAAAGTGCTGGACGATATTTGCGGATTAATGGATCTGCAACCCGAGGATACCCTGATTGAAATTGGCCCCGGCGGCGGTTTTTTAACCGAAAAACTGCTGGCCACCGGCTGCCAGCTAACCGCCGTGGAACTGGATCGGCGTATGTGCTGGCATCTGGAGGGGCGCTTTAAGCCAGAAACTTTCCCCAACCTGAATCTGGTGGAACAGGATATTTTGCGCTTTGATTTTGAAACGGTGGCCGCCCCCAAATTTAAAATTGTGGGCAATTTACCCTATCAAATCACCTCTAAAATCATGTTTTTACTGGCCGGGGAACTGTATGAGGCGGAACACCCCTTAAGGCAGCGCATCAGCCAATTAACCGTTATGGTGCAAAAAGAAGTGGCCGAGCGCATTTGCGCCTCACCCGGACAACGGGCGTTTAACCCGCTTTCTATCGCCTTGCAGTATTGGTTTGAACCCCGTTTTGACTTTGTAGTGCCCGCCACGGATTTTTATCCGCCCCCCAAGGTGGAATCGGCGGTATTAACACTAGTACCCCGCAAAGAACCCCTGGTGAAAGTTCACGATTTGAAGCTGTTTTCCAAACTGATTAAAGCGGCGTTTTCCGCCAAACGGAAAACCATTCGCAACGCCTTGCTAAGTAGTTCCTTTGCAAGCGGCGCTGTTATCGATAAAATCTTCTCGGAGACAGGCGTTCACTCTGGCCTCAGAGCTGAAGCCATCTCTATTGTGACTTTTGGAGAGTTAACCAATGCTTTCGGTTCAAACGCCCGCCAAGATTAACTTGTTCCTGAATATTCGTCCCCGGCTTTCTGATGGTTACCACGAGCTTTGCTCCGTCATGCAGGCCATTCGCCTGTGGGATCGGCTGGATGTAAGCCCCTTGCCCCAAGAAGGCAAACAGCGCACCATTCAGCTCACCTGCAACATTCCCGAGCTGGAATACCGGGCCAAGGACAATTTAATTGTAAAAGCCTACCGATTGTTTTGGGATGAAACCCAATTGCCGCCGCTGGGCTTAAAAGTGCATCTGCAAAAAGAAATCCCCATGCAGGCGGGATTAGGCGGGGGTAGCTCGGATGCCGCCGCCATGCTGGTGATTTTAAACCATTTGGCCCATGCCCATTTAAGCGAGGAACAACTGCGGGCCATGGCCGCCAAACTAGGCTCAGACATTCCCTTTTTCATCAGCGGCGGGCTAGCCCTGGTGAGCGGGAAAGGAGAGGTGGTGGACCCCTTGCCTCCCAACCTGGTGGAAGAAATGCCGCTGGTGGTGATTAAGCCCAGGAATTTAAACATCAATACCGGCATGGCCTATCACCGCTTTGCCTCCGGCGCCCGCTACGAAACCCGATCGCCAGAGCATATTTTGATGGCCTTAAAAGAAGTTCGGCAAAAGCGCCGCTTGCGAGATGAAGTGGATTTGGAATCGTACCTGTTAAACGATTTTGAAAAAGTGCTGTTCCCCGAATATCCGCTGCTTGGCCAAATGGCTCGCAAGATGAAAGAAGCGGGCATTCGCCGTCCGCTGTTAACCGGCAGCGGTTCCGCCATGATTGGCTTTACAGAAGGGGGACACACCCTTCGTAAAGCGATTAACGAAGCATTCCCGGCATCCAGCTTTGAGGTGTTCTGGACGCACACTTACCGGGGCGGGGCCATGCAAACCAATCAAACGCATCATGCCCCGGAATTGGCACAAGCCGCCCTTTAAAGCGGTTTTCCAGCGTGTGTTCCCGATTATGAAATCAGCAGTGTAGGCAATTTTCGGCATCACTTTGTTTTTTTTAATATAGACCTTTTTTGTGCGTTTGCCGAAAAACCGCACGTCTGAAAAAACATTCCCCTAAAAACCATCACCCTTGTTTGGAGGCTTTACAATGCCTAAATTAGAACAGCGCACCCTGCAAAGAGATTTGAGTCAGGCCGAGAGCGCTTTGAGCGACATTGCCATTCAACAAGGCAAGGAAAGTCCGCAATACCGCTTAGCCCTGAGACATTTTGGCCGTATATGGTCGCTTTTAAAGCTAACGCGAACCCAGGACGAGTTTTTCGCGGAAATCACCTCGCCATCCTCTTAAAAAATTAAAAAAGCGCTATTGGATTGAAACTCAGGTCAAAAAACTGCCTGGTTCAATGTGGAGAGAAAGCCAAGCCGCTATGGGCTTGCTCATAAATTTGCCGCTGATGTAACGTGGTTTCTTTTAATAAGGCCCTAAAGTCCGCATCGGGATGATGATAGGGCTTAATGCGGTAATTAAAATCCTCGAACAGCAAGGCATGCTCGTTTACCGGATGCACCCATCCCCCGTTCAGCCGCTCAATATAGGTACTCAGCTTGGCCTCTCGCTTAAAGCGGGGGTTAATGGCCAAATTCAGGTGTACCAGATTAACCGTGTTCAAGCGGCCCTTGGGGCCTTGGCACTCAATGCCCAAATGCCCCACCGCACCGGGAAACTTGAGCAAGGACGGGTCGTTGCGAAACAACCGCATCTGATAATCGGGGTATAGATACCCATCATCAATCCAGCGTAAGGGTTCCGGTTCCACCTGACACAGGTGCAACCGGGGAATTTTGTAGTGCGTATAATGCCGCTGGCGCATCAGCCCCCCTATCATTTTTTCAAAGCGGGGCTCAGGAAACTCGTCATCATCCAGTCTCAAAATCCAATCCCCATGACAACGGGCCACCAGCGCTTCCAAACCGGCGTTGCAGGTCAACGCGTCACTGGGAATTACAAACAACTCATCCGCCAAGCCCTGACAGGCTTCCAGCGTATTATCGGTGGTTTTGCTATCCACCCCCACCACAATTTCATCAGAAAAACGGCGGATGTACTGCAGCAAAGGCCGAATACGTTCGGCGGAATTCATGGTCATAATGCAGGTAGAAAGACGGGGGGGACGTCCTCCGTCTTGTGATGCTAAAGATGTCAACCGAGGGGCTACCCACAAGGCTTCGTACCAGCATCCCAGCCGATGCGCGAAACGCCGGGCTTGTTGTCGCCGGTTATCCCGACCCAAAACCTTGTAATACTGGGAATCACGCTGGATATTAAAATCAGAGACTTGCATAAGGGACCTTATAAGAGAGCCGACGTGAATCCTGAAAAATCAACTACAATAAAGGAAGAGTGACGGATTCATTATCGGCCAGTTAAATACGGATATCAGCAGCGTCCCGGCTCGGCACAAATCCCTTTCTGATTCAATTCAAAGTGGTAAGGGAAATGGCCGGTTTAACCCCGACTGATTCCAAGAATGGGAGTGGCCTTGTGGGCGCTGACCAAACTATACCATTTTACAGAATTTACCAAAAACTGTCCCAGAGATGGACAAAAACCATGGCCCAGCTGTCCCCACTGGCCCTGGATACCATTACCACCCGCTTCCTGATTTTATTCCTGTTTTTGCTGGCCATTCCGCTGTGTACGCTCATTGCGTTCACCGCCTCAGTGCTGGCCACCCATCTGGGCGAGGCCTCCCATCAGCAACTCCAGTTAAGCCAAAACCTGTTTGAAGGCGCCTTGGCAGAACGGAAAGACACCCTTGAGCTGTTAACCCGGCCCATTCGGGAATCGGCAGACCAAGGCTGTCCAGAAACCCAGCATTTAATATGTTTGAAAGCGTCTCAACTTTTCAAAGACACGCACCCAGACGCAAAAGCTACCTACGGCCAGAGGCTGGGTAATCAAAGTTTTTTAGCCCCGATCAATCACCAGTTGTACCTGATGCAAAAAAAAGAAGCGACAGGCACAAATAAAGGCGGGGAAAGCATTTACGGGCTTCCGCTGGATGCTGGTTTTCTCAACCGGATTTATCAAAACCAAAGCGGCCTGCAAACCGTCATGTGGATTCTGGAAGAGGATAACTCGGGGCAAAAAGGGCCTGCCTTAAGCCTGCTGGCCCAAAATCATGCCGGAAAAAACCTGGAAGACGCCACCGCGCTACTGGCCCTGCTGGCAACCCTACCTCCCGAGCAACATCCTGACTTTACCGCCAAACCGGGTTCAGAGAGCTATCAAATCAGCCAACAGCCTTTATATTCCCTTGATCATCATCCTATTGCCAGAGTGGTGCATATTTTACCCTTAAAGCCCTCAGGAATGTTTCTTGATAATTATTACATTGGCGTTTACTTAATTGCGATGGCCAGCCTTATTTTTTCCGTGTTACTGGCCATGATAGCGGCACGAACCATTACCCAGCCACTTTTAAAATTAATTACTCAAGTAAACACCCTGAGCCGGGAAAACGTGATGAAAGAGGGCGATCAGGTACTGATTTCCGGGGTGCAGGAAATCCGGCAACTGGCCAAAGCCTTTAATCGCATGATTGTGCGGTTGCGACAAGAACATAAACTGAAAGACGAGTTTGTGGCCACCCTGACCCACGATTTAAAGGTACCTTTACTAGCAGAAAAGCAAACCTTGGCCTACTTTATAGCGGAAGCCTACGGCACCCTGAATACTGAACAAAAAGAGGTGCTGGGCATTCTGAAATCCTCCAACGGCTCTTGCCTGTCTCTGGTCAATGGCCTGCTGGAAGTGTATCGCTATGAGGCCGGAGATGTGGCCCTGCTGTTTGAGCCTGTGGATCTGGTGCGGCTGATGGCGGACACCGTGGCTGAATTGCGCTCTCTGGCTCAGGAAAAATCAATTCAGCTGGAATTAAAACAGGAAACCGAGCAAGCGGAAACCCCGCCGGTTTATGCCGATAGCCTGGAAATAAAGCGGATTTTACATAATTTAATTAGCAACGCTATCATCAATACCCCCATTCACGGTAAGATAGTATGCAAAATTATAGACAAGGTACATTATGGGAGTGACACCGTTTATAAAGTAAGCGCGTTTCAGCATACCACCCTTAAACACCCTGTTAAATTAAAAAATCGTCTGCTCGTCGTTATTCAGGATTCAGGAATTGGCTTCTCTATCAATGATTTACCCCATTTGTTTCAACAATTTGCGGCCAGCAAAGGCCGAAACCCAATGAGTATTGGACTGGGTTTATTTAACTGTTTTCAGGTGCTCTGCGCCCACCATAACCCCTTATGGGTAGAAAGCACCGAGGGGGAAGGCGCTGCCGTTAGTTTCACGCTATCCACCCAGCAACCTCAGGGTCAGGACAGGAGGGTTGCTGGTGACAAACGCCAACGCTCCTAAAATCAGGGTGCTACTGGTCGATGACTCCCGCTTGACCCGTATTAGCGTGAAAACTACCTTAAAAGTGGTTCAACTTGAAATTGAATTGGTGGGGGAGGCCGAAGACGGCACCCAAGCCATCGAAATGGCCAGCGCCTTGAGGCCGCATGTGATTTTAATGGATATTGGCATGCCCATTATGGATGGAGTTCGAGCCACCCAGGCCATTAAAACCAAGCACCCGGAAATCAAGGTGGTCATGCTGACCTCTCATGAAGAGGAAGCTGATGTGCTGGACGCCTTTAGCTCCGGGGCAAACTCTTACTGCCTGAAAGAAACCCCGCCGGAAATGCTGGTGCATGTCATCAAATCCACGGCCATGGGGGCCTGCTGGATTGATCCCAAAATTGTCCGCATTGTCATGAGCCAATTACAGCCCGCCGAGCGAAATCCTTATTACAACCCGCTTTTTAAAAATTCTGGCGTTTGCCTGCTTACAGAGCGGGAAGTGGACGTGCTAAAGCTGGTAACCCAGGGCCTGAATAACGCTGAAATTTCAGAGCGGCTGTACATTACTATGAATACAGTGAAAACGCACCTGAAAAACATTTTTCAAAAACTGGAAGTGGAAGACAGAACCGCCGCCGCCCTAAAAGCGCTCAAAGAACGAATTATTTAACCTGTTTGGGATTCGTTGCCACTCGCCGTCAAATCTTGTATTACAATAGGGCCATTGCGTCCTGTCTAACGGCAAAAGGATTTTCTAATGGCTGAAGATACTCACAAATCCATTTTTCATTATGAAATTGATCCCCTGATCAAACCGGGTGCCAACCTGTCTGTATGGGTTTGGCTGGTTCTGCTGGGCCTTCCGGCCCTGTTGCTGACGCTTATTTTCGCCAAAACCGAAGATCGTCATGCCATTCCCGCCAAACCGCCAGCGGCTTTCAGCGCAGCGCCTTTAGCCCCAGCGGCAAGCCATAACCACCCCTAGGTTTTTCAAGGTTTCAAACCCAACCCGTTTCAACCCAAAAAGGAGCTGCTAAACAGCTCCTTTTTGAATAGCCAGAGGGCAATTAAATGGCCGGGGCCAGCATCCCTTCGGCGATAAAGTGATTCAGCTGGCGGGACACTTCCGCTGGGTCCATGTGCTTACGGGCCACGCCAGTTTCAATAGCGGCCTTGGCCACAGCGGCGGCCACGGCAGGCGGAATTCGAAAATCCAGCGCACCGGGAATAATGGTGCCAGCGGCCAGTTGTTCCTCGCTAATCATCTCCGCAATGGCAAAGGCGGCGGCAATTTTCATATCATCGTTAATCTCTCTGGCCCGCACATCCAGCGCCCCCCTAAAAATACCGGGGAAGGCCAGCGAGTTATTCACCTGATTGGGGAAATCACTGCGTCCGGTGGCCATTACCTTGGCCCCCGCGGCATAGGCCTCATCCGGCATAATTTCCGGCACCGGGTTGGCCAGCGCGAAAATAATGGGGTTGGGGTTCATGGTGCGCACCATATCCTGACTCAGGGTGCCCGGCACAGACAGTCCCAGGAACATATCCGCCCCCTTCAGCACTTCATGCAGCAGGCCACGCTCATCGGCCAGATTGGTAATTTCGGCAATGTCCCGTTTGAACTGGTTCATGCCTTTTTCCCGGCCCTTAAAAATCACGCCGGTGGTGTCGCAAATAATAATATCCTTGGCTCCGGCTTTCAGCAGCAGTTTGGAAACGCTCAAGGCCGCAGCGCCAGCGCCGTTCACCACAATTCGCAAATCCGACATCTGTTTATCGGCAATTTTAACGGCGTTTAGCAGGGCGGCCAAAACCACCACGGCGGTGCCATGCTGATCATCGTGGAAGACCGGAATATCCAGCTCCTCGGTCAGCCGCTTTTCTACCTCAAAGCAGCGAGGGGCGGCAATATCTTCCAAATTCACCCCGCCAAACACGGGCGCGATTTTTTTGACGGTTTCCACAATTTCATCCACGCTTTGGGTGCGCAAGCAAATGGGGAAAGCCTCTACACCGCCAAAAGTTTTAAACAACACGGCCTTGCCTTCCATAACCGGCAGGCCCGCGCCGGGGCCAATGTTGCCCAGACCCAGCACCGCGCTGCCATCGGTTACAATGGCCACCAGATTGTTCTTCAAGGTCATCTCATAAGCCATATCCGGGTTGTCCCGAATCACTTCACAAGGGCGAGAGGCTTCTGGCTGGGTGTAAATGCTATTGTAGATGAAGTTATCCCGAATGGGAACGTAGGAAACCGTTTCAATCACCCCATGGTAACGCTTATGGTTGATGAGCGAGATTTCATCGTTGGTTTTACCCACCAGATCTTCAGGATTAATGTCTTCTACCCAGGCATTGGAACCCTCATAAACAAAGTTCATCACCTTTTCTTCAATGCTTTGGGGCGATACCTGAACCTGGGCCACACCGGTTTCAATGGCCGCCTCAGCCACCGCGCGGGCAATTTTGGCAGCCACCCGATAATCCAGCGGCTCGGGCAGAATAATGGTTTGGTTCAGCTCTTCCTCGGTAACCAAATCCGCCATGGCATGAGCCGCAGCGCACAGCATGGGATGGTTAATATCGGTGGCCCGCACATCCAGCGCCCCCCGGAATACGCCGGGGAATACCAGAGACGAGTTAAACTGGTTGGGCGCGTTGCTCAAGCTGGTGGCCACCACTTTGGCACCGGCGTCCTTGGCCGCCTGATAGGAAATTTCTGGCTCCGGCAAGGCCAAGGCAAAAATAATGGGATCTTTGGCCATGGTGCCGATCATTTCCGGGGTTAGCACCCCGGCGCTGGAAAAGCCGATGAACACATCCGCGCCCCGCACCATGAACGGTAAATCGCCTTTTTTGTCTTCCCGGTTGGTAAGGCGGGCCACTTCCGATTTAATGTAGTTCAAGCCCTCGGTGCGCCGGTAGTAGATGGCCCCATGGCGGTCCAGTACCTTGACATCACCCACCCCCACCTGCTTTAGCATTTTGGCGGTGGCAATGCCAGCGGCCCCGGCCCCGTTAATCACCACCGAAATGGCTTGCAGTTTTTTATCCACAATTTTAAGGGCGTTCAACAAGGCCGCCAATACGCCGGTGGCCGAAGCATGCTGATCGGTGTGCAAAATAGGCAGGGATACCGCCCGTTTCAAGCGCTCGGCAATGGCAAAGCAACGGGGAGAGGAAATATCTTCCAGGTGAAAGCCCCCAAAGGTGGGCGACAAATAGCGGACGATTTCCACAAACTGATCCACATCCTGAGTATCAATGGCGATGGGAATCCCATCGATACCGGCAAAGTTTTTATGGAAAACGCTTTTGGCCTCCAACATGGGCAAAGCCGCATAGGGGCCAACGTTCCCCAGCCCGTAAACACTAGAGCCATCGGTAATAATGGCCACCGTGTTGCCCCGCATGGTGTAATCGAAAGAGGTGAGGTGGTTTTTCTCGATTTCAAGACAAGGCTTGGCCACCCCCGGCGTGTACACCCAACTGAGCGTAGCCGTATCTTTAATGGGCAATTTGGGGGCAATCCCAATCAGCCCTCGGTGCTTAATTCTTAATGAACATCCGTCAACTACGGTCATGCCACCACGCTCCTTCCCAAAAATGAATAGATAAGTTTACTCCACTTTACTGTGCTTTCGCCCCGGCTTCAACCAGCATCCGCATATTCAGGACAGTTTTGCCGCAATGAAATTTATGGTTTGATAAAGCCATTCAGGAAGCAAGCGAAAGGGAATTGACCATGAGCGCCACGCACAAAATCGCCGTTTTACCGGGTGACGGCATCGGCCCGGAGATTATAGAGCAAGCCATCAAGGTACTGAAGGCCTTTGAGCAAAAGTTCAACACCCGCTTTGAGCTGACTTACGCCCCCATGGGCGGTGCTGGCATCGATGCGGAAGGGGTTCCCCTGCCCGCCAGCACCCTAAAGCTGGCTCAGGAATCGGACGCCGTTTTAATGGGCTCGGTGGGCGATTTTAAATACGACAATCTGGATCCCAAAATCCGGCCAGAGCAAGGGTTGCTGCAAATTCGCAAGGCGCTGGGGCTGTACGCCAACTTGCGCCCGGTCAAAGGCTACAAGTGTCTGGAGCATGTTTCCACCCTAAAGGCCGAGGTAGTGAATGGTATTGATGTCATGGTCATTCGGGAACTGACCGGAGGCATCTACTTTGGGCAACCTCGGGCCCGTGAAGGCCAGGGGGCTGAAGAAAAAGCCTATGACACCCTGATTTACACCCAACCCGAAATTGAGCGCATTGCCCGCATTGGCTTTGAAATGGCCCTGAGCCGCCGCAAAAATCTGGTTTCGGTGGATAAGGCCAACGTGCTGGCCAGTTCTCAACTGTGGCGGGATGTGGTGAATACGGTGGCCAAAGACTATCCGGGCGTTGAGCTGTCTCACATGTATGTAGACAATGCCGCCATGCAACTGATTTTAAACCCCAAGCAGTTTGACGTGATTTTGACCGAGAACATGTTTGGCGATATTTTATCCGATGAGGCCAGCATGTTAACCGGATCGTTAGGCATGTTGCCCAGCGCCAGCCTGGGCCAAAAGAAGGCCAACGGTCAACGCAACGCCCTGTATGAGCCTTCTCACGGATCGGCTCCCCAGTTTGCCGGACAAAACAAGGTCAACCCTATCGCCACTATTCTTTCGCTGGCTATGATGCTGGAGTACAGCTTTGGCTACGCCCAAGAAGCCGCCCAGATTGATCAGGCCATTGAGCGGGTATTGGAAGCGGGTTATCGCACCTTCGACATTATGGGCCCCGGCGCCACCGAAGTAGGCACCGCCACACTGGGCGACAAAATCGCCGAAGCCCTGATTCAGCTACCCGCCCCGGTGGGCGTTTAACCTGCCCAACTGTTTGGAAGCCCTCTCTGTTTGCGGTATGGTGAGTCAACGTATTAATTAACGATTAAGGAGATCTCTCTATGGAACGTACTTTTATTGCCCTGAAACCCGATGCCGTGCAACGTGGCTTAATTGGCGAAATCATCACCCGTTTTGAGAAAAAAGGCTTCAAACTGGTGGGCCTGAAACTGCAACAAGTCACCCGTGCCATGGCCGAAGAGCACTATGGCGAGCATAAAGAGCGCCCCTTCTTCAAAGGCCTGGTAGACTTCATTACCTCCAGCCCCATTGTCGCCATGGCTTGGGAAGGCGATAACGTGGTTGAAACCGCCCGTAAAATGATGGGCGCCACCAACCCCAAGGATTCCGCTCCCGGCACCATCCGTGGCGATTTCTCCATTGATCTGGGCCGTAACATCATTCACGGTTCCGATAGCGTGGCCAGCGCCGAGCGAGAACTGAAAATCTTCTTCAGCAACGATGAACTGGTAAACAGCTGGAACCGTAGCACCGAAGGTTGGGTCTACGAAAACCCCAAAACCCCTGCCACTGTTTAATTAAGCTGCATCCAGTTTAATTCAGCGTTTTTTACGCCTAAAAAGCACTCATTCAAGCAATGGGTGCTTTTTTTATGCGTTCTTACGCCACAAAGGGGCTTACTGACCACCTGTTGCGAGGGCGATTACCCTTCAAACAGCTCTAAATAGCGCTGAGTGGCGGGCTGAACGGGATGATTCATAATGGCCCGAGGCGACCCTTGCTCCACCACTTGGCCGCCATCCACAAACACCAGCCGATCGGCCATGTGGGAAACAAAGCGCAGCTCATGGGTCACCATCACCAAGGTCATGCCTTGGGCGGCCACTTGCTCAATCACGGCAAGCACTTCCCGGCTCATGGGGGGGTCCAGGGCGCTGGTGGGTTCATCCAGCAATAAAATATCGGGCTGCATGGCCAAACTGCGGGCAATGGCCACCCGTTGCTTTTGCCCCCCGGAAAGTTGATCGGGGTACATGGCTGCTTTGGCGGAAATATCCACCTGCTTTAACAACTGGTAAGCCCGCTCCGCCGCCTGTTCCCGGCTCTCTTGCTTTACTTTAACCGGCCCCAGCATCACGTTTTCCAAAACCGTTAAATGGGGAAACAGGTTAAATTGCTGAAACACCATCCCAATACGGGAGCGAAAGCGGTTCCAGTTTAGTGCGGGGCTTTGAACATCCTCCCCGTTCACCACCAGCTTGCCGCTGCCAATGTGTTCCAGCCCGTTGATGCAGCGCAGCAAGGTGGTTTTTCCGCAGCCAGAAAAGCCCATTAAGGCCACTTTTTCGCCCTTTGGGATGATCAGGTTCACCCCGTTCAGCACGGTCAAATCACCGTAGGATTTACGAACATCTTCAAACTGAATCATGGGGTTGCCTTCACAGATAAAGCCATTACAAGCGGGTGGCATCAGTCTTGACCCGGCTCAGGGCGGTGCGAGCATCCGCCGCCTTGGGGTTCAGGCTCAGGGCTTTTTGATAATGCCTTTCCGCCAACAGTGAATCCCCAGACAACTCATAAGCCAGGCCCAGGTTATATTGAATATCGGCGGAAGCGGGATGCAATTGGGCAGCCTGCTTTAAATAAGGCAGCGCCTCTGCGGTCTGGCCCATCTCCTCGTAAAGGGTGCCTAGCATGTAGGCAATGTCCGGTTGTCGGGCAGCTTGTTGGTACAGTTGTTTCAGCACCGTAATCGCTTGCTCTCGCTGGCCACTCAAAACCAGAAGTTGGGCATAGCGCTGACCATACTGATCCGCCCCCTTTTTGAATGCCTTGCCGTAAGTCTCGCTGGCCGCTTTGGCCTGATTAAGCTTTAACTGGATTTCGGCCAACGCGGCGTACAAATCCGCATTGTCCGCATCAATGCCAATGGCCTGCTGAATGGGGCCCAATGCCTGTTTAAACTGCTGATTCTGGTATGCGTTCAGCGCCTGCGCCATCAGGCGGCTGACGGTTTGCGCTTCCGTTTCGGACTCTGCCTGAAATAGCGTATTGTAGCCCCCACTGCCGCTGGCAACCGAAAACTCGGGAATGGCCTGATTTTTAGGCCGCACCAAAATGGTATTGCCGTTCTGATCGGTGGTCATGGCCTGAATGGGGGCAGCCCCCCCTTGATAACGGGGAAGCGGGGTTAATACCTGATAAAACGGTTCTGGGGCCTCCTCCTCAGGCTCGGTGGGCAAAACCGGATACTGAACCGGCTCCGGCTGAGCCGCATTCAAGCGCTGAGCAGGGCGAGTGGCGGGGAGACTGGGCGATGCGGTTCGGTTTTCCACCACCAAGGGCATGCCCGAAGCATTGCGACGGCCTGCCACATCGGTAACCGAAGCTATGGTTGGCCCGCCGGTATTTTTTCCGCCAGCGGGTTGAGCCACACTATCGGCATCAGACACAGCCAGCATGGCTACCGGCTGCTCTGTTAGCTTGTGAAATAATGCCGAATCACTCTTTTTTTGAGCCGGTTTTGGTTCTTGAGCCTTTGCGTTGGCTGTAACCTGAGGCGCTTGGGGCAATGGTTTAAGAGAGAGTTTAAGTGTTGCCGCTGCCTGCTGCCGCACTGGGCCAGCGTGTGGCGTGTTTAAGTGAGCCACAGAATGTGCAACGGGTACCGGCAAGGCCTCAGCCCCGGTTATTTTCAACTTTTTTTGGCCCAAACCGGGACCCGACAGTACAATTTCCTGATACCCCTTTGATGAATCACTGGATGACTGGCTGTTTGAAGCCGGGTTGCGAAGCTTGGCCGCTTGAATGGCCCCGCCGCTCAAAAGATTGATTCCACCTTCCGGGGTGATTAACTGATCCGCCAAACGGGCGTTATAAAGCCGTAAAACAATATGGTCTGCGTCCAGTACCTGGGTTTGATACTGAAACGGTAAATCGGCCCTAAAGTGTAAGCCCTGCTCGTTGCTGGCGGAAGCCGGGCTGGCTTCTACGCTGGTGACCCCCGCAAACAAGGACGCCGCAAAAGCCGGGGGGAGAATCCATGAGGCACTGCCCAACAGCCCCAAAACGAGCAAAGCCATCAGGGCGGCCCCTTGGCCACACCCGCGTCTACTCCATTCCGGCTGAAAACCTTGCATCAGGTCCACACCCTTATGATTCATTACTTTCACTCACGACCGGCCATTTAAAAAGAAGCGATAGAAATCAAAAGCCGGATTTCACTTTCCCTAAGTCCTATTCTAGCATTTCGGGGCTATAGGCGCCCATAAGCCAATTGGTGGATCTCTGCCTTAATCCATGCCTTAACCCAGGCCTTCACCCCTTTCCTCACCTATCTCTTCTTAATTCAACCTTAACCTGTTTCTTAATTCAGTTTTAATCCATGTCTTTATCAAGTGGGTAGCGACTGAGGCAATTAAGCATCTCATCCCGTTTTTTGAATAGTCTATTGTGTTAGCACCTTTAGCAGGCTGATTTTCCATTCCTCACCTTCAACTTTTGAAATAACTGAATTTAATCACGCTATCAGCCAGTCAATCCAAAGGAACTGATTATGTCGCCACTGTCCAGTATTCATAATGCAACCGGTTCTGATTTTGAACGGCGCCGTCAACAAACCCAGTTAAAACGCAAAGAGACCTTCAATTTGTATCAACAGGCTCAGCAACTCAATTATGGCCAAACTTCCAACGATAACGACAAAGCACTGTTCACAACCGTGATTGAGAAGATTAAACGGGGCGTTTCACTGGCCACAACGCCTGAGGAGCTTGCCTTACACGATCTTGAACAAAGTTCCTCTGTGGGAGCAGGCTACCGTCGCACCCATTCTGCCCAGCTAATGAACAACGCAGACTTGGCAGGAGTCAAACTGAGGCGCTATAACAGCTTAAATAATTTATGGAATAATGCGGATGCCTATCTCAAAGAAGAAGCCAAAGACTTACATGATCAAGGACGGTCCCATTTCTCCAAATTACCCCAACCCATCCTGAACGCGTTATTGCAAAACGCGCTAAACCGTTATCACCTTCACAACGTAAAACCGCTACAGGATTTAGGGGCGCGGGCCGCCAAAGAAATTACGGCGGACGATTTACTGAAAATGGCTGCCCATCGGGGTGATTTGGAAATAATTCAACAATGCTTGAAAGCTGGCGCGGACATAAACCAGGAAGACAAAAAAGGATGGACCGCCGTAACCCTAGCCGCCAGAGCGGGTCAGCATGAGGCAGAAAGCCTGCTCAAAAAAATGGGAGCGCTGGACGATTGCTCCCAAATTATGGCGGAAGAGATTGCCCCCCAAATGGTTAGTACAAGCCCTGCCGAGCAAAGCAAGGGCCTTAAAAAGCTTTTAATGACTATACCGCTGGAAAAAAGACAACAGGCCCACGCACCCCACCATAAAGCCCTAAACCGTCAAGCCTGAATCGACCTAAAGCGCTTCAAAAAAGCCCGGTACCTGTTTGGCATCGGGCTTTTTAACTTTTTGGTTTTATTTTTACGAGCTTAAATTTCAACAAGCAAGGCTATTTAGCCAATTTTGCCGTAGGAGTGCAAGCCCAAGCCCATCAGGTTTACCCCAAAATAGGTAACCAGCATTAACAAAAAGCCGCTCACCGAAACCAGCGCCAAGGCCCGAGGGCTATGCTCTCCGTTAATTCGCATGTGCAAGTACACCCCGTAGCCCAGCAAGGTCACCAGGCTCATGGATTCCTTGGGGTCCCAGCTCCAGTAGTTGCCCCAGGCTTCATTGGCCCACATGCCACCCAAAATAATACCCAGCGTTAGCAAGGGAAAGCCAAAAGCCACGCAACGGTAAGTAATTTCATCGTACACGTTGGCCTTGTCCTGAATCAGGTCCATTTCTAAATTCATCGACTGATTTTCATCCAGATAAGCGTTCATGCCTGCCAAGGCCGGACTCAGCTGCCCGGCGTTGCCCGAAGATTTGGATGATTTGGGGGTAAAGAATGTATCTTTCACCAAAAAAACCAGCGAACTGAGAAAAGCCAGGGTAAACAGGGCGTAAGACAACAAAATAATCGGCACATGAATACTGCGCCAATAGCTTTGCAAGGCGGGTTGCAAGGGATGAATATCGGTGGGCAGGCTCAGGTTATACAACAGGGAGCCTATGAGCATGATGGCCACCGGCAAGCCCAGGGTACGCAACTTAAACCAGCGATCCAGCACCACAAAGGACAACTGCAAGCCAATGCAGACCGAAAGCAGCGATTCATACATATTGGACAACGCGAAATACTGGGCGTTTTGAGAGCGAACCACCATGGAACCCACCAAACACAGAACTGACAGAACCATGCTGCCCCAGCCCGCTTCCCGGAAGGCGGTTTTGGGTTTAATGGCATGCAGCAAGTAAAACACCAGTGCCACCGCCGTTAAGGTGAGGGCGGTATAGTACCAGTTTTGCTCCCAATCCTGATGAAAAACCATAATTGACGCCTCCACGTGCTAATTCAAGTGAGTACCGGCATTTTATCCACCGGCTTAACCGGGGCTGCGGTGACATTGCCATAACCAGCGTTGCGAAAATCCACCTGCAAGCGCTGTAACTCTTTCATAAAGCTTAACTTCGCTTTCTTGGTCTTGAAGGTCAAGGCCAAGCGGGCGGGTTGATTATCGGTAGCCGCCCGTACCGCCACCCAGACTTGCCGCTGGGTAAAAATGCACATAATGGTGCCACAAATAATAATAATGTAAGACAGGTACATCCACGGCACTTCCGGCCCTTTTTTAATTTGCAGCCCCGTGGCGATTTCAGGCCGAACATAGGTAAAGCGCATGCCAGCCAACGTGCCGGACTGCCCCTCCCGCAAGCGAATGTTGGGCGGCATTTTACCGGGTTGAGCGCCCACAAAACCTTTGGCATCCCGAAGGAAAACCACCACGTTGTTGCGGGTCACATCCGGGTCCTGTTGCACAAAAAATGGAAACACCAATAACACGCGCCCGTTGGGCAATTCCGTCATGCTCACCGGGCGGTTCATAAACTGGGTATTGGTATTCAGCGTCATGGCCCGGCCATCCACTTGCACAAACAACTTGCCGGTGGGGTTAAAACTGGCTTGATACAACACCGTATCATCCACCGCTAAGGGGTGGTTTACCGAAATCACTTCCCGTTTGGTTTCCTGGCCCTGCTTGTTAATAATGGACAAATCGGCAAAGTACTGTTTAACCACCGCCGTGTTATCCGGGGCCTCGCCTTCAGGATAGTATTCAATGCGAAAATCATTGACCCGAACCTTCCAGTCGGGAATTGATCCCAGCCACAAGGCGGGTTCAATGTTGGTTCTAAACATCTGGGAATCCGGCAAGGCGAAGGTTTCACCGGGCACCGCCAGCTTTTGGGCCTTAAACCCAAAGAAAACCCCATACACCGAGGAAACCAGCATCAACAGGATGCCCGTGTGAACAATCACGGCCCCAAACCGAAACAGGTTACCCTTGGTGGCATATAACAAACGGGTTTCAGCATTTTGGCCCTGATTTTTATCAGGCGCAGGGTGAACCGTATAGCGATTTTTCCGCAACCAGGCCGTCACCCGACCCGAAGTGGCCTCCATAGATTCTGGCGATTGCAGCACCAGCCGCTGGGGGCTGTTTTCAATGTAAGAAGCGCTAAAAAACGTGTTGCGAGTCGCCGCCAAAAAGGCGGGCTTTAACCACTGGAAGCTGCCAAACAGCAGGTTAAAGAAAAACAACACTTCCAGCGCCACAAACCAGTAAGACGAATACACGTTAAACAAGCCCATGGCCTTGAAAAGCCGGTAATTGGGTCCAAAATCCCGCTTGATTTGCAGGATGTCCACAATGCCTTCCTGCGGCAGGAGAACACCGGCCATGGTGGCCAGCGCCAATAAGGAGAGCAGCACAATGGCCAACTGCACCGAACGAAAGCAGGCCAGCATGTCCCATACTTTTTCAGGAAATGTTTTCTTTCGGGGCTGACGGGAGGTCACTTCCAGGGTGGAGGCATTGGATTGAGCGGCTTGGGTGAGACTCATGGACGATTCTCAAATTAGGGTGGGGCGGTGAAGGGTTTGGCAGTATTATCCATCAACCACGGCAAGGCTGACAATGAGGCTACAACTATAGTAATACGAGTGACGCCATTCGGACATGGGATTTCCCATAAAAGCCGGTCATCGGGTTCAACGGCTGAGCAACGCTTCCAGCGGACCAAAGCGGGCCTGATTCAGGACCCGACCCACCGGATTTTGGATTTCCCGAATTTACATTTCGCAAACTTTAGGAAATCCGAAACGATTAATTGTTTTTATTTAAACATAGCAACTGGCACTGCCGGTTGAACGGCTGGTCATCGAAATAGGGTGTACAGGGTGTATGTGTGTGTGGAGTGTAAACGTGGTTCAGGTTTTTCAAACCGAATGTTCAGACGGGTGGGTCGTCACCCGGTTGGGTGTGGCCACTGGGTTTCAAAACCGTCTGGAGCGGTTCATCGGCATTGATTAAAGCAGTTCGGCTTAATCAGGCATTACAGTGAACCATCACACGAACAGAACATTTTGCATTGAGGGGCAGGCGGCATTGTTGGCCCAAAGCCCTGATGAGCGACTTAACAACGGCTGGCGGACATTGATTTTAAACCAGTATGAACCGGCAGGTGTAACGGTATGCGTTGACCTGACCCCGGACAACGGCTATCAACTCATTCTTTTTATGAATGATGAAACGCTTTCTTTCTCTCTCTCTTCTTCTCTCTCTTCTATAGGCACCTTTGCGGGTGCCTTTCTTTTTGGCCTGCAGCGTAAAGCCAGCGGTTACCGTTTCACGTAAAGGCCACCTGCCACCGGATGAAAATGGCTCAGCGCTTTTTCCGCCTGATGCAAAGCCGTGCGTAATTGAGTGTTTTCCGCCACCAGCTTTCGCACCTGCTCCGCCATTCGCCGATTATCCTGATAGTGTTGACCATTTTGAAGGCGTAAATCCTGAAGCTCATTCTGGAGTGGATTATCCAGCATGTAGGCCAGCACATGATCGGCCACCAGTTTGGCCAAATCTTCCCAATGGGCTTGCTCGGCTGAATCTGAAAGGCTGAGGCCCGCCTGAAGCGGTCCCTGATGTTGGCGATAGGCTTGCAAACCTTCATCAAAGCTCAGAGGCAGGTTTTGTTCCAATGCTTTTAAATCTTCAGAAAACGGAAAGCTTTGAGCGGCCTCACTGGCATTCAAATTTTCAGCCTGAGACGGATTTTCAGGGGCTTCAAGGGCCTCAGCATTGTCAAGCGGCTGATTAAGCCAGCTTTCGTATGAATATTGCATTGGAACCTCTCCCTGCCGATTGCCCCATTATATGAATTTTAGGATCGGCGGGCAAAGCGGGCGGATCAAGTTGACACAAAGTGTTACACGAGCATTGCCGCTACAATGCCACCGATACCGTGGCCCAATAGCGCTGAAGTTGCTGATAAGCGCCAACCAGCGCCTTCATTTTTTCCTCGCTGCCGCTGGGCAAATCGGGATGGTGTCGCAAGGTCATCTGCCGGAATTGCTTTTTAACCTGCTCAGGCGAAGCCCCAACCGGCATTTCCAGGGTTTGATACGCCTGTTCCACGAGAGTACCGGGCTTGGACGCATGTGGTTTTCCGGCCTGCTTTTGCCGGGATTGCTTGACGCCAGGGGCCTCATCGCCCATCATGTCGCACCAGTCATCAAAGGTGAAGCCCCGCTCGGCCTCAGCCGTGTAGTTGGCGTTGTAAATTTTATCGTAATTTTTTTTATAGGTTTCCACATCTTGCCGAAATTTGGAAAACCAGGCCAGCCGCTCTTCATGAGTGGCTTGTATAAAAGCGTCAATTTTCTTGAAAGAATCCAGCGTAAAGTAATGCCGCCAGTTCACATCCCGGCCCGTTAAATCAAGCTCATAGTCCCGCAGGTTTTCCAGCAAGGTTTTATCCGATGCGGGTATTTTGGCCCGAAAATACTCAAACACCCGCAACTTGTACTGCTCCCGCTTTTCAGCGCTTTCTACCCGGTTGCTCATCTTTTCCCGGCGGTAATCGTCAATTTCCCGAAAAAGTTGCCGTTGCAACGAGGCGCTTAGCTTTTGTAGCAACCGATCGTGCGCCAACCCGGCGGCATCCAGCCAATCGATGGATTTAAAAAATTCCAGCAGTTTTTTATGCCTGAAATCGCTATTGCCCGTTTGCAAATAGGATTCCAGCTGCCGCTTGGTGTCGGTGGACAGGTAAGCGAAAACGGGCAGGGGGTATTCATTAAAAAAAGCAGGTCGGGTCATCATGACAGAATACCATCCCCGCCCAATATCCCCCAAGCACAGGTTGGCACCTTAGCAACGCCTGATTACAATGGAGAGAAACAACCCGAGCGCCCTTCATGTTTTTAAAACCACCTTTAAAACCGCCTTATTTTCAAATGGCCCTCAGTGTTTTTTTAGTAGGGCTGAGCCTGCCCGCTTTTGGCATGGACACCTCCCTGATTAAGATTTCCCCGCCGGTCAAGCGCTCTGAGCCGGATCCCCGGTTCATCAACTACGCCCTGGCCCCCGGTACCGCCTTCCATGTACTCATTCAAACCCCCATCAGCACCGAGGTTAGCCAGGCCGAGGATCCGGTGGAAGCCATTGCCACTCAAAAACTTTACCTGTATGAAGAGCTGATTATTCCTAAAAACACAAGATTTATGGGCAAAATCATTCGACTGGAAGCCCCATTTGAAGGCAAAGACGCCGTACTGTCGGTGATTTTCAATGAAATCATTCTGGAAAACGGGGAAAAATTACCCATTGTGGCCCATGTCAGAACGGATCGTGCCGATCATACCTGGGGTGGGCAACTCACCCAAGGCACCAAAGCCATGCTTTCAACGCAGCGGGTAACCGGCATCGGCGAGTACAACAAAGTGGTTTATGGCGGCCCCAGAGCCATGGGCAAGCACATTACCATCCCGCCCGGAGAACACTGGACCATTATTCTGGATCAGCCCTTAAATATTCTAAAGCCGAGAGAAGAGCGATTTTAAAACCCGACTCAAACGTCAAAAAGCTATGGCAACAAGAGGCGACCTTAGCAAACCGCCTCAGACTCATTGTTGTAGATATCAATGGTCTTGTTCAGGTTGGTCAGGTTCACCAGATTATTCACATAATTTTGCAGACCAAAGGCGCCAAAGCTACCGCCTGCTTCATCACAAGCCCGTTTGCAAAATAAAATGACACCCAGCCCGGAGCTATCCATAAAATTGACTTTGCTGAGATTTAACAATATATTTTTTTGCCCTTGGGACACAAACCCGGCCACCGAAGACTTAATGGCTTCGCAGTTACGAAAATCGACGTTCTGGGTTTCAATGTCCACAATGGTTTTGCCGCCACTGTCACGGCTATTGATTTTGGTTTCTGAACTCATTGGCCACTCCCTTAAAATACCCGAACCATTGCATTGTATTATCCCATTTTTTTGCACAAGAGCATACAAAGCCATGCAAATGAAAACCCAGAATCCTCCAGATGTAGTAGATATTTCCATGCCCCTCGGTTACACTGAAGGCAAAGTATTGGAGGAATCCTCGCACCATGGCACTTTCGGGTACACTTTCAGGCGCTACCATCCGAGAAAAATTTATTCGCTTTTTCGCCGAAAAGCATGCACACAAGCATCAACCCAGCGCCAGCCTGGTGCCTTCCAACCCCACGGTGTTGCTAACCCCGGCGGGCATGTTGCCTTTTGTTCCCATTTTTTTAGGCATTGAACCACCCCCCAATCCGCCCCGAGTGGTGAGCGTGCAAAAATGCGCCCGAGTCAGCGGCAAGGCCTCCGATTTGGAATTTGTAGGCCGTACCCCTCGCCACCATACGTTTTTTGAAATGCTGGGCAACTTCAGCTTTGGAGACTATTTTAAACAGGAGGCCATTGCCTGCGCCTGGGCTTTTATTACCGAAGAACTAGCCCTACCCAAAGAAAAGCTGTGGATTACGGTTTTCCAGAACGACGATGAAGCCCGCCAACTTTGGCATGAAATCGCGGGCATTCCGCTCAACCAGATTATTGGCAGGGGCGAAAAGGATAATTTCTGGGGGCCTCCGGGTCCCACCGGGCCTTGTGGGCCTTGCTCCGAAATATTTTATGATCGAGGCGGGTTACCCGCTGGCTCGCCCGAGCAAAACGCCGACCTGCTGGATGAAGACCGCTTTGTGGAAATCTGGAATCTGGTGTTTATGGAACTGTTTCAGGATGAGGCAGGCAAAAGAACACCCCTGGAGCATAAAAACGTAGATACCGGCATGGGCCTGGAGCGCATTGCCATGGTCATTCAGGGCAAAGACAACACCTTTGAAACGGACTTGTTATTCCCACTGGTGGATCAGGTTTCCAGACTGTGCAAGATTCCTTATAAGCAGAATGAGCAAAGCGATGTGGCCATGAAAATTGTGGCCGATCACATCCGGTGCATCAGCTTTGCGGTGGCCGATGGCATTACCCCCAGCAACGAAGGCCGGGGCTACATTATTAGAATGCTGTTGCGTCGGGCGGTTCGATACGGCAAAAAATATCTAGGCATTCAGGATGCTTTTTTGTATCAACTGGTGGCCACGGTTCGCAACCATTATCAAACCCCTTACACAGAAGTAAAAACCCGTTACGACCACATTGTGGAAACCATCAAACTGGAAGAAAAGCGCTTTCTGGAAACCCTGGAGCGTGGCTCCAAAATTCTGGAAGAAACACTGGAGCGCCTGAAAGCAGAAGGCCAAAAGGTGGTTCCGGGCGAAGAGGTCTTTAAACTGTACGATACCTTCGGTTTTCCGCTGGAATTAACCCATGATATCGCTCAGGAAGAAGGGTTTAGTCTGGATCAGGATGGTTTTGAATCCGCCTTGAAGGCCCAGCGGGATAAGGCCCGTTCGGCTCGGGGCAAGGGAGACGCCATTGTTAAGGATCAGCTGTATAGTGAGTTGCTAAGTCGCATTGGTGGCACCCAATTTACCGGCTACGACACCCTCAGCGCAGAGGCCACGGTGAAGGCGCTGATTATTAATGGGCAGGAAGTTCAGGAAGTGAGCGGCACCAATCAGCCGTTTGAAGCCATTCTGGACGCCACCCCGTTTTATGCCGAATCCGGCGGGCAAGTGGGCGATCGTGGCTCATTCTCCAGCGATGATGGCTATCAAGGGCTGACCGTGGTGGTAAATGACGTGATTAAGGTGGGCAACTTGTTCGTTCACAAGTGCCTTTACGATCAAGGGAATGGGCTCAAAGTAGGCAGCACCATTGTGGCGCATGTCGATCCGGTGGCTCGTCAGCAGGCCGCCATTCATCACACCGCCACACACTTGCTGCAAGGCGCTTTAAGAACCGTATTGGGCGATTCGGTCACTCAGGCAGGCTCCAGTGTGTCCCCCGAAGGCGCCCGGTTCGACTTTACCTTTAACCGAAGCTTGCAGCAGGAAGAGATTTCTCGCATTGAATTCCTGATGAACAAATGGATTCAGGAAAACGTATCTCGCCAGATTGAGTTGTTGCCCATTGATGAAGCCCGCTTGTCCGGCGCTATTTTAATGGCCGGTGAAAAATATGGCGATGAAGTGCGTGTGGTTTCTTACGGAGAAGCCAGCAAAGAGCTTTGCGGCGGCACCCACGTTCATCAGCTGGGGGAAATCGCCCTGGTTAAAATTGTTTCAGAAGGCGCCATTGCCTCCGGTATCCGGCGGATTGAGCTGGTGGCGGGCGAAAAAGCCTATAAACAGTTCAAACAAATGGAATCTGAAATGCGGGATATGGCCGAGCTTTTAAAAACACCGGTTAAGGAAGTGCCCGGCAAAGTGCAAAAACTGGTGGATGAGCTGAAAGCCCGAGAAAAACGGATTCGCCAACTGGAAGATAAAGCCGCCTTGCAGGAAATTAAAACCCTGCAAGCGCAAATCAACCCGGAAAATCCGGTGTTGGTTCACCTTTTAAAAGGCTATGATATGGACGGCCTGAAGCTGATTGCCGAAAAACTGGCCAAGGCTCTGGGTCCTCATATTGTTTTGCTGGCTGGCGATGGGGAGCAAAAAGCGTCTTTTGTGGCCAGTGTATCGGATGCGTACGTGAAGCAGGGCGTTAAAGCCGGAGAGCTGGTGAAACAGGCCGCCCAGGTTTGCGGCGGCGGCGGCGGTGGCAAGCCAAACTTTGCGCAGGCAGGCGGAAAAGACGCTGCTAATATTCAGCAGGCGGTAACCACCATTCAGCTGCATTTAGAGCAATTGACACTTCAACATCCATCATTGAGTGTAGAAACCCGCTAAACTGCTGGCCATCATTCAAATAAAACCAAATAGTTGAACAATTTCTGGATAAAGATTATGCAAAGAATCCTTGGCTTGGCATCCCTGCTTTTTATAATGAATGCAACTGTAAGCGTCTTTCCAGGGCCGGAATTAAGATCTTATGAAGACATCTACTGTAACGTTGGCAACTGATAATGGAGGTGCTAGGATGCTTATCTCTCGAAGGTTGCTTTTGCGTTTGGTGGGTAAAAGAACTTTCATTCAATTAGGTAGGTATAAGGTAAGTCAAATTGTTATTGAACCAAATAGGAGTTGAGTTAGATATGACTTCAAGAAGAGTGACACCCTTGCTGCTAGCAGCAAGCATCTTCCTGACAGGTGCTACCGGTGCCTTCATTGGTTCGACAACGTCCGCCCATGCTATTACCAGCGTGGACGAGCTGACCGACGTAAACCAAAACCACTGGGCTTATGAAGCCTTGCAGGATTTGGTTGAAAAGTACGACGTTATCGAAGGATACCCGGATCACACCTTCCGTGGCGAGCGTAACGCCACACGTTGGGAATTGGCCGCAGCGCTGAACGCGTTGATTAAATCCGTTGGCCGCGACCTGGCTCGCTTAGGCGCTGAGAAAGCCGACAAGTCTGATCTGGAAACATTGGCTCGTCTGCAAGATGAGTTCAAAAACGAATTGGCTGCATTGCAAGCCCGTACCGAAGCTCTGGAATCTCGCGCAAGCGCCATTGAAGCTAAAAACGCCGAGCAAGATCAGCGTTTGAGCTTGCTGGAAAGAACCCAATTGCATGGGGACGCCAGCATTGGTGTTTTGGCTGACATGAATCGCGCCGGTACCCGTGACGCTTTGAGCGGCAACGACAGTGGCCGTGACGGCATCCGTGACGCTATCAGCGCCATCGGCCGTTTGCGTTTGACCATGGATATCCCGGTTAAAGAAGACAAAGAAGATTCCAAAATCGGCGCCGGTGAAGTTCACACCCGCTTAATCGCCGCTTTCGGTCGTCTATCTCCTAACGCGGCTCAGCAAAACAACGCTGGCCCTATCGGTTCCTACAACAGCTTGTCCCGTATCGCTAGCGATGCCGCACTGGCCAACGAAGGATTCGGTAACAGAGGATTGGGCAGCGGCGCCGTTGGCACCAACGTTCGTTCTTACCTGTACCTGGAAGATCTGCACTACCACCAACACTTCAAGGCTGGCATTCCTGTCTTGAGTGACTGGATGTTAGGCGCTGGCGGCGATGACAACAACTGGGCCACCACTGGTGACCTGTATGTTGGTTCCATGCCTTGGCGCTACCTGTACGACAAAAGCCCATACCGTGGTAACGAAAACACCCAGTTCCAGAACAGTGCTTTCGTAAACACCCCCGGTATTGCCATCAACCAAAGCAACCCCATGATTGCCTACCAGTGGCACCAAAAATTGGGCTCAGACAACCTGAGTGCTGATTTAACTGCTGGCGCCGGTACCTTCAACGTGGGCGATGCAATGGACGGCTTGACCGCTACCTATGAAGGTCGTTTGAACTACCGTTTATTCGACGCTCCTGGTAACGTGTACGCTGGTGGTTACAACGTGTTCTCCAGCGGCAACACCAACAACGCCAACAACTATCTGACCGGTGGCAACGCCAACTTTCTGGATGCTGATGGTGATCCAATCGTTCCTACCAACCGTTCTGGCGGCCCAACCGGCTTCCGTTCCGGCGTAGGCACCTACAGCACCAACGCTGTATACGCAGGCTGGAACCAGGAATGGTTCAGAGGCATCGGCACCACGATGAACTACCTGTACAGCAGCGCTGGCCAAAACAACTACTTCCTGAACAGCAACAACCAGTTGTTGGGTAACTTTGGCGGCACCGTTCGCGGTGGCAACGCTACTGCTAGCCCCTTCACCCTGGCTGTTCGTCAGTCTGTCTCCGGTGTGTTGAACATTCCTATGAAGGTGTTCGGCGTACGCGAGAACGACGTGTTCGGTATCGGTTACGCGGCTGTTGATATTGCGACCAACAACCTGGGTATCGCTAACTTCAACCGCACCCGCTACAGCCAAAACTGGGAGCAAACCGCTGAAGCTTACTACAAGTGGGCTGTCAACGATGCGATCTCTATCATTCCTAGTGTACAGTTCATCAACGGTGGCATGGGTATCAGCCAAAACGGCAATACCTGGGTTGTCGGTATGAGAACCAGCTACACATTCTAGGCTTGTTCTTCGGAACATAAATCAAACACCCTGGGTTACGGCCCAGGGTGTTTTTTCAAGTCATTATGACAGGTTAGCCGTGTCTCAAGAGCGGCTCCGAAAACCACCCGACTTTGAAACGCCAGTTAAAAAGCCCTACCCGGTAAGAGTAGAGCTTTTGGCTATATAGACAGATCTAAAAGCGTTTAAGAGGCTTGAGAGACTACCGGGTTGCGACTGGTAAAGGCATACAACTGGGCGGGGCGATGGTAGCCTTCCATCTTGGTTTCTCCAGTGTCCTTCAGAATATCAGAGGCCAGAATTTTCTTGCGGAAGTTACGCTTATCAAGCGATTTGCCCAAAATCAGTTCATAAACCCGCTGGAGTTCAGTCAAGGTAAATTTCTCGGGCAAAAGCTGAAAGGCAACGGAAGAGCTTTCCAAATGGCGTTTCAGCTTAGCCAGCGCCATCTGAACAATCTCATAGTGATCGAAGGCCAGTTCAGGCAGTTCGTTCACACTAAACCATTTCACGTCTTCGGCGTTGGCATGCGCTTCTAAGTGCAGTTTTTCGGCACTCACCAAGGCGTAATAAGCCACGGTAATCACTCGGGCTCGGGGATCCCGATCCGGCTTGCCAAAGGAACCCAATTGCTCCAGATAAATCTGATTGACGTTGGTTTCCTCAAACAAACGACGGCTGGCCGCTTGCTCCAGCGTTTCTCCCACATGGATAAACCCGCCGGGAATGGCCCACATATGATCAAACGGGGGTTGTTTCCGTTGAATCAAGAGCACTTTCAACTGGTTTTGAATGACCGTACACAACATAATGTCCACCGTCACCAGTGGGGTTTCGTAGCAAGATAAGACCGTACTGTTGTTGACGGCTGCGCCAGAAGTCGTGCTACTCTTACTTTTCTGAATGGTTTCGATAAAACTGTCAGTCATTGGGATGATTCCATTTCATTACAGCCATTAAACGGCTATCGGTCGGTTGATGTTGTGGCCAAAATAGCAGGTGAACTGAGTGACCACGACCCCTAAAAGCAATCATTGCAGCGAAAAATACCCTATCTATTGTTCCGCTACAAGTATCATACTGCAAATTTCAGTATTTTCAATCCTTTCCAGCATAAGTCAAGCCTTCCTGAACACTCAATAGGGCAGTCCCCTGAAATCAAGGGCGCTTTTGAGCCAGAATCAGGCCGCTAGGGGTTTCCAGATCACTCACTTCCCAGTGGGCCGACTGATGAATACGCTCGATAAAATCCAGCATGCTGTGCCGATGAGAGCGGGTATTGTCAGCCAGCAAAATGCCACCCGAAGGCAGCAGTTTTTCGGCCCACTCCAGATATTCCACATACTGGGACTTGCGGGCGTCAATAAACATCAGGTCAAACGTTTGCCCATCCACAAACAAAGCCGATAGTGCCTTTAAGGCATCTCCGTGAATGAACGTGACTCTGCCATCAAGTTGAGCGGATTTGAGATTGGTGAGGGCTTCGGCCTGCCGGTCGGCAGAGGCATCAATGGTGGTGACATGCCCATTGGTGCGAGAGGCCGCCTGAGCCAGATGCAAGGTAGAATAGCCAATGGAAGTGCCCACCTCCAGAATGCGGCGGCAGGAGCCAATGCAGGCCAACAAATAGAGAAAGCGGGCCTCCTCTTGAGGCAGGCACCAGTGGGATTGCAGGCGTTCCGGGGCTTGCTCCATTTGCGCGATGATGGGGTGAATGGTCATTGGGGTTCCTTCTGGTTTTGAAAAAACTGTTGAATCGCTTCACTCAAGGCTTCTAGCGTGTATGGCATGGCCTGAATGGCCACCGGTCCAAAACACTTCAGGGCGCTTTTTGTGGTTCGAGGCCCCAAACAGGCCATAGGGGGCAGTTTAAAGCCTAAATCCGACTGAAGGCGAAGTTGATGCAGGGCCTCTACGGCGGAAGAACTGGTGAACACCATTAAATCCCAGGGTTGCAGCAGCAATTCCCGCTCCAAGGGGGTTAGTTTCGTTTTTAAAACCGTTTGATACACAGTGACAGCAGTGACCTGAGCACCCATAGCGGTCAAGGCCGCTTTGAGCCGGGGGCTGGCCAGATTACCGCACGGCCAAAAAATCCGCAGCCCTGCCACAGGATAGACTTCCCCAAAAAGCTGGGCGGCGCTTTCAGCCTCATGAACCGGGGACACAAAATCGGCCTGAAGTCCCAATGGGATCAAAGCTTGTGCGGTGGCCGGTCCCACGCAGGCAATTTTTACACCAGTTCTTACACTGGTTTTTAAATCAGGGCCATCCGGCTGAAGCGCCTCACAGTATGGCGCAAGGGCGCTGACCGCATTCTTGCTGGTCAAAAAAAGCCAGTCGAACGCCTGAAAATCAGGGGCGGAAAAATCTACGGTAGCCACTTCAATTAACGGCAAATGAAACACTTGCCCACCGGCCTGCTGAAGCGCCCGCAGGAACGCCGCATTGTTGGCGTCGTCTGGTCGGGTCACCAAAATTCGCTGGCCTGCTAGCGGCCCCCCAAACGGTGATTCTGATGAATGGCTCAAGAAAATCTCCTCCGGGCAGCGGTACTGCAAAATGAAATGACCTACCTATAATAAAAATAGGGAAGCCCTGTGGCAAGGAGACAGCCAGCCATGAACCAGACATTTCATACGCCGCCCATTATGCAATATGTTCCCGATACCGGGAGACTGTCCCGCAGGCAACGGGCGGCCCAGTTGCTAGAGGCGGTTATAGAAGAGCAGGTGGAGCCTCGTATTGCCATCAACCGTTGGCCAGAGCCGATAACTGAACCCGATCCATCGGTGGATTGCGCTTACCAGGCCCTATGGCACTTTGAAGCGGACGAAAACCAGCAGAAAACCGAGCTTTTTTATATGGATGCCCAATTGGAACTGTTGCGCCAAATGAGCCGTTGCCTTCAACAGGGCGAAGCCCTACCCCCTTATATTTTGGCGCTGTACCCACCCAAAAGCCGGGTGCGTTTCTTTCAATCCCAATCGGCTTGGGCCGATGGCCACAGCACCTTACGGCGTTGGTGGCGAGAAACGCGCGCCATTTGGCAGCAAGCCCTTCAAGTTTGTTTTAGGGGGTAGGGCTTTAAGTTTTAGATTTTAAACTTGAAAAACCCTGAAACCCTTAAAAACAGCCATTAAAAAGCCCCTGAAAAAATTCAGGGGCTTTTCAAGACTTGCAAGCTGAGCGTATCGTTCAGCTTACCAAGATTTAGTGGTGCTCAGCGTCGTTGTGAGCAGCGCCTTCAGCGTGATCAGCAGGAGCTGGTGTGGCTTCCATGCTGGAAGTGGTGCTGGTGGTGGTGGTGGTTTCACCAGGAGCAGCAGTGGTTTCCATGGTTTCAGTGGTGGTAGCGGTGGTTTCCTGGGTACCAGCCTCTGGAGTGGTCATGGTGGTTTCGGTGGTGGTTTCGGTGCTGGTGCCAGCGGTCTCTTCGGACTTGCAACCGGTCAGGGTCAAAGTGGTAGCGGCAGCCAAGCTCAACAAAGCAATGGTTAACAATTTGGAATTCATTCTGATTCTCTCCTTAACAATTTTTAAAACAGATTTATTTGAAACAGAGTATTTGAAAACAGGAATCATAGAAATTTACCAACTAAAAAAGCCACTGCTGAAAGTCGTACAATCTTTTGGGATAACACGACATCGTTCTTACTGTCCGCCAAACAATTTCTGGTTTTTGTAAGGAACGCTTACCTTTCAAAATGGCTCTCGTAGTGATTTTCTGTTCTCTTCTCTCGGCGACTTGATAGTTGGTGGGTATCAAGCTTTTAATTAGCGTAATTAAACCGTATGGAAAGAAAAGGGTCAAGAACAAGCCCCGATATTTAAAGCCCCTTTCACAATCTTTATATCTTGTTAATCAGAATCCCGTTCAAACTTGAAGGACAGCCGTGATATGACACTGACTGAAAACCCGGACGCCTGTATTGTATTGGTAACTTGTGGTCATCTTGCGGAGGCCGAAATGATCGCCCGCAGCATTGTTACGGAAAAACTGGCCGCTTGCGTCAATTTGATCGGCGAGGACTCGCCCATTCGATCGTTTTACCAATGGAACGGAAAACTGGAAGAGTCTCTGGAAATTTTGCTATTGATCAAAACGCGCCTGCCGCTGCTGGAAGCCCTGCAAAACAGAATTCGGGAGCTGCATGCCTATGAAGTGTTTGAGTTCATGGTGCTGGGCATTCAGGCGGGCTCTCCAGACTATTTGGCGTGGCTCACAGAGGGAACAATGAAGGCGTAGACCACAAGGGGGAAATTTACGCCATTGCCTACAAAAGCCCTTGTCCCTATGGGCATCATGAGGAATAATAAAAACATTGAGGACATTTCCAGGGGCGACCGTCCAAGATGAACACTTGTTATTTTTGCTGAGGTACGGACTGTGGGAATTTTTGATTTTTTTCGCAAAAACACCAACGATATGGGCATTGATCTGGGTACGGTAAACACCCTGGTCTGCACCACAACCAAGGGCGTCGTCCTCAGAGAGCCTTCCGTGGTGGCGATTGACTACAGTAAAAATCCACCGGAAGTGATTGAAGTTGGACTTGCCGCTCGTGAAATGATTGGCCGCACCCCCGGCAACATTCGGGCCACACGCCCTTTGCGTGATGGCGTTATTGCCGAATTTGAATGGGCCGAAAAAATGTTAAAACGGTTCATTGAAAAAGTGAACGGCGGCCCCGGGGCTTTTGGCATGCGTCCGGGCCGGGTGGTCATTGGTATTCCCAGTGGCGTAACCGAAGTAGAACGCCGAGCGGTTGCGGATGCCGCGCTGCAAACCGGCGCAAGCATTGTTAATTTGGTGGATGAACCGATGGCGGCGGCCATTGGCGCAGGCATGCCCGTGGATAAACCCACCGGCTCCATGATTATCGACATTGGCGGTGGCACCACCGAAATTGCGGTCGTCAGCCTGAAAGGCTGCGTGGTTTCCAAAAGCTTACGTACTGCCGGTGATGAACTGAATGAAAATATTCAGGACCACCTGAAAAAAGTGCATAACCTCTCTATTGGGGAGCGCACCGCTGAGGAAATCAAAATCCGCATGGGGTCTGCCTACCGCAATCAGGAAGAAGAAGAAATGGAAGTGCGTGGCTTGAACCTGCTGAACGGTTTGCCGCATACTATTACCATCAACAGCACCGAAGTGCGGGAATGCCTGTTCCCGACCTTAATGGAAATCGTGGCTGGCGTTAAAAGCACGCTGGAAATGACCCCACCGGAACTGGCCGCAGATATCGTGGATCGGGGCATTGTTCTGGCTGGTGGCGGCGCTTTGCTGGCCGGTATGGATGAACTGATTGCCAAAGAAGTGGATGTGCCGGTTCATATTGCCAACGATCCTTTGTCTTGTGTGGTGCTGGGTACGGAAAAAATGCTGAATGACCCAACCTATCTTTCCATCCTCGACGCCACTGAGTTTCGAGGCTGATCCTAAAATTACCATTGTTCTGGTAGAGCCGCGCATTCCTCAAAACACGGGAAACATTGCGCGGCTTTGCGCTTGCACCGGGGCCGATCTGTATCTGGTGGGCAGCCTGGGCTTCAGACTGAATGATAAATATCTGGAGCGGGCCGGGATGGATTATCTGGACGATATTCCCATTCAGCATGTGCCGGAGTTTAAAGACGTACAGGCCGCCAAACCGGGATGGACGCCCTATTTTGTCAGCACCAAGGCCAAGCAGAACTACACTGATGTTCAATACCCCACCAACAGCCTACTGGTGTTTGGCAGTGAAAGCCACGGCCTGCCAGCCTGGTTAATTGAAGAGCAACCGGAAAACAGCATTCGCATTCCCATGCGCCCGGATAGCCGCAGCTTGAACCTCTCCAATTCGGTTGCCATTGTGCTTTATGAGGCCATTCGGCAACGCTTGAACGCAGCGCTCATTCAGTAACTCCATTTTTTCTATGGAAGAAACAGTAGTCAAACGCCGTTTCATCCAGTAGATTAGAAATGGAGCGCTGAAGCCCTTGGCATTCAAGAAAGCAAAGGGCCAGCCGAAGATAGAGGGATAGAGAATAAGAGGATTGATGGCCATGCGAGCATTCAGCTTTGCCTGGAAACTGACCAGCCTGTTAACACTGTGCGTAATTGGCGCGTATGCGCAGGCGGGCCGAGTGATTGACGACAGCATGGTAACCCGTCCTTTTCGCCATCATGTGTGGCAAGCCGTATTGACCGACTTTGTGAACTGCAAGGCCGAAGTCGATTTTGCCAAACTGCGAGCCCATCCCAAACGGCTGAACGATTATCTGGGGCAACTGGCGGCCTGCTCTCCAGAGAATGATCCCACCGCCTTTCCCAAAGCCAGCGACAAAACCGCCTACTGGATTAACGCTCACAATGCGCTTGCCCTGCGCATTATTCTGGATCACTACCCCATTGCCACCACCACCCACATTACGGATTTGGAAACCAATATTCATTACCAGCTGGGCGGCAAGGCTTACTCCTTAAAAAAAATCCGGCAAAAACTGGGCCTGTACGCCAAACAGGACCCTCAACTGCTGTTTACCCTCACCGATTACACAGTGGGTTCACCCCGCATTCAGCGAGAAGCCTTTGAGGGCAGTAGCCTGACACGCTTGGAAAAGCAGGCGGTGAGCGAAGGCATTTCCAACCCCGAAGTGATTCGCATTGAAAAGGCAGGCGCTTGTACCGGGCTTCAACTCAGTCCTTTTTTTAAAGGCTATGAGCGTGGCCTTTTTTCCCGCCCGGTGGCCAGCGTGGAAGATCGGGATCATATACCTGAGGCTGGTTTCGTTCCGGTGGCTTTAACCAGTGAGGGCTGGGTGGATCATTTGCGTCCATTTTTGCCCCCTGCGGCTTACGCACGACTGGGAAACGGTTGCCATAATGCGGTTGTTTTCATGGTTCGAGACAAAAACCTGCGTCAGGTGCGCTTTTAAACAGGTGGCGCTTGCCGGGACACTTTGTTACTCCTATAATAAGTCCGTGACAAAGATGCCATTATTTCCCATAAGCATTGAGGCACCGTTCCCGTGGCCCTCTCCCTTGAAAATAAAAGCGATCTCATTCCCCGCTTCCGTAAGATTCCATTGTTTGAAAGTCTGAGCGATCAAGCACTTCAGGAAATCGCAGGCTATTTTTACGAGGCCAACTACGATAAAGAAACGGTTATTTTCTACGAGCGGGATTTGCCGGGTGATACCGGGTCTAAAATTTATTTTGTCCTCAAAGGATGCGTGAAGCTGGTGAAGTACTCCTCGGATGGAGAAAGCACCATTGTTCGCCTGTCATCGGTGGGTGAATTTTTTGGGGTAACCGGCGCGTTAACCGATAAACCCATGCCCTATTCGGCAGAAGCCCTGACCGACTCTACGGTGATTTATCTGGAAAAAAGCAACTTTGTGAGACTGGTGGAACGCTTTCCGCAAATCGCCATTGGCATGATTACCGCCCTGGGTCAGGTGTTGTGGTTCAACTACGAAACGCACAACCAGGTGGTTAAAAAAACCGATGCCCGGGTTTCCAAAATTTTGCTCTATCACTTTAAACGAGATGGCTTTACCGAAACCCCGGATGGCAAGCTGTTAAACATTCAACTCCCCCACGACTATATTGCCAGCATGACCGGCATTGCCTATGAAGAGTCTGTTCGCATTATTAGCCGCTTGAAAAAAATGTATGGCTGCATCAATTACCTGCGGGGCGGCAAAATTGTGATTACCAATCTCGAGCAGCTCTCTGAAATCGCCCAAACCGAAGACGCCTTCTTTTATTAATTTTTTTATTCAACAAGTCTGGGGTTGGGCTTGAATGGGTTGGCTTTCAATAAAGCAGCAAAAAGCCAAGCGTTTTGGGCTTGGCTTTTAAGGTGCTATTTAATTGTTGGCCAACGTGGTTTCAAAATCAGCCAGGGCTAGCGGCGGAATGCTGACCACTTTCAGATTTTGCTCAACGTGCAGGGGTTGCTTATGACCAACCAACGGCGCCAATACACCGGGATTGGAGCGCACAAATTGCAAGCATTGCTGAGAGGGAGCATCCAGCCCTTCAAACTGAGGCAAACGACTTTCTTTCAGCAATTGTCCCTGTAACAGGGGAACACTGGTGAACACCCCTATTTCCAACGCCATGGCCGCTTCCAGCAGAGAGAAAAACTCATCGGCCACCGGCTGGCTGGGCAGGGTCAGCGCTTCGGTAAACGCCAGATTAAAGGGCAGTTGAATAAAGCGGAACCCATGATCGGGGCCCCCCACCGCTTCCGCCAAGTGAACCACGGCTTCCAAACTCAGGTACTCGTCAGATTCTTCGGCATTCACCCGGAAACAGTTCCAGGTGGCCAGCCCGTAGTAACGAATACGGCCATCCGCGCGAGCCGATTCATAAAACTCAAAGGCCAGCTTGAGGCGGCGCATAAATTCCACCCGGCCCACTTCCGGCAACTGGGATTCAGCGGCGTTGTGCAGGTACATCAAATCCAGGGTTTGAATGCCCAGGTTGGCCAGGCTAAGGTTCAGCTGATCGTTGAGGTAGCCGGGGGCCATGCAATGCATGCCGCCCGCAATGTCTTGAGGCTGAACCACCCCGGAGGCCATATAACGCTGCTGAAACCAGGTTTTAAAATCTTGACCTTGTGCCTGCATGGCCGCATCGGGGGCAATAAACCCGTTCTTGGAGCTGATAAAAATCTCATCTCGCTGGATGCCTTGCTGTTGCAATTGCTTTAAGGCGGCCCCAATGGCACGTTCTGACAGTTGATAGCGATAGTTAATGGCCGCATCCAGCACGTTAATGGCCCCGGAGGCCACTGAGCGAACAGCGGCATCGCGCATCATCTGGCTGGCTTCCTCATCCACCGCCCCCAAATAAGTACCCATTCCCAAACTGGTTAACCGCAAGTGATCGGCGGTGGTTCTAAAATGGCCATCGGCAACGGGCAAGCCCGCGATATTTTTTCCCTCAAAGCGTTGCTGATAACGCTGGGTGCCCTCCGGGGTCGCAAAACCAGATATGCTCATCTTAAAACTCCTTTTATGGCCCATAACTGGCTACAGTTTACCGCGACTGACCCTCTCAGGATAGCCAGACGAAAAGACGCCCGTCGAGTGGCTTCTGGCCAACCTAACCGCTTAGACCGTATTGAATCGCAGCGGTTTAAGCCACGGGGGCGGTGGTGTGGGCCACTAATTCCTGATATTCATAAAACTGCTGATACAGACCCGGCTGGCTTAATAGCGCCTGATGAGAGCCTTGTTGCACAATCTGCCCTTGCTCCATCACCAAAATGCGATCCACTTGCTTGATGGTGGAAAGCCGGTGGGCCACAATCAACACGGTGCGATCCGCCATGAGTTTGTCCATGGCCTCCTGCACTAGATTTTCGGTAACCGGATCAATGGCCGAGGTGGCTTCATCCAGCACTAAAATAGCCGGATCGTGATAAACCGCCCGAGCGAACAACAGCAATTGCTTTTCTCCAGCCGATAAGTTTTTGCCCCGCTCTTCCAGCGTTTCTTCAAAAGCTTTGGGCAAGCGTTCTATCACTTTTAAGGCGTTGCTTTGCTCAGCCGCCTTACGCAAAGCGGGGGCCAGATCCGGTGTATAGGCGGCCAAGGCAATGTTTTCACTCACGCTGCGAGAAAACAAAAAGTCATCTTGCTGGATAGAAACCACGTTACGGCGCAAAGCATGAAGATCCCAGTCTCGCAGATCTTTGCCATCCAGCCTGAGCGAACCCTGATTGACATCGTAAAAGCGCAACAGCAATTTAATGAGGGTGGTTTTGCCCGCCCCCGAAGGCCCTACAATGGCAATTTTTTCGCCGGGACGAATGTGCAGGTTCAGGTTTTTTAAAATGGGATGATCTGGCTGATACCCAAAGCTGACGTTCTCAAAAACAATGTCGCCGCTGGCTTTGGGCAAAGTTGTAACCACAGACGCATCGGCCAGTTGCTGGCGCTGAATGTCGGGTTGTTCCTGAAACAGGGCCATCACCTTATCGATAGAGGCCAACCCCGATTGCAGAATGCTGTACTTTTCGCTGACATCTTCCACTGGCTCAAACATTTTGCGCACAAACAGGAAAAAGCCCACCAAGGCCCCAATGGTTAAGGTGCCACTGTTTACCTGCAAGCCACCCAGCCATAAAATCAAAACCAGCGTAATCAGGGTCATAAATTCCACCACGGCGTTAAAGGCAGTGGAGTAAAAAATGGAATCCAGACCACTTTGCAGGTTACTGCGGTTCAAGGTTTCAAAGTGCTGATAATTTTTTTGCTCTCGCCGGTAAAGCTGCACCAGCTCCATGCCCGCAAAGTTTTCTTGCAAAAAGGCGTTAATGCGGGCCGCTTTTACCCGAATGTCATCGTACGCGTTTCTGGCCCGGCTGCGAAAAAATTCCATCATAAAAATCAGCACGGTCAGGGTCACTACCGTCACCAGCGCCAATTGCCAATCCATAATAAACATGCCCGCCATGGCCCCCAAAATCATGGCCAAATCCGCCAAAATGGCCAAACCACCGGAAGAGAGCATTTCGCTTAAATTCTCGATATCGGCAGTCAGCCGGGTGACCAGCTTGCCCAAGGGGTGCTTTTGATAAAAGCGAGGAGAGAGGGTTTGATAATGCCGATACAAATCGGTTCGCAAATCCCGAATAATACGCTGGCCGGTATTTTGAGATTCCGCCATTTGCACATAGCGCACCCGGTAATTGATGAACAACAACCCCAGAAAGCCCCCGGCATAGCCAAACAGCAAGGGCAAATTTCCCGAACGGATTGGCCCGTCAATGGCAAAGCGAATCAAGAAAGTTTGCCCCATTTCCGCCAGTGAAATCAGGGGGAGCAACAGCAAGGAAATGAGCAGGGATTTTTTGTACAACCGCATATAGGGCCATAATTTGCCCAACAGCATAATATCTTTCAACCCGGATTCCCGACGCTCTGAAGCTTTAACCGGAACAGCCAACACATCCATACTCATGCTTGAGCCTCCGTGGCGCTTTCAACCAGTTCCGCCAAATCCTCGTCATCCCCAACCAAGGGGGTATTCAGGTTTGTTTCGGGGGCAGGCTCCAGCCCCCAATCGCCCAGGGAAGAACGAAGTTCCTGAAGCCGGTGCAAATTCTGGTACAAGGGCTGGGTGTTGAGCAGCTCCATATGGGTACCCACGGCCACCACACGACCTTCATCCATCAACACAATACGATCGCACAGGCTGACCAGTGAAAACCGATGGGTGGCAATGAGGGTGGTTTTATCGGAGAACACTTTTCTGGCTCGCAGGGCGGAAAGAATGTTGCGCTCCGTTTCGGCATCCACGTTGGAGAACGGATCATCCAGCACCAGAATTTTAGCGTCCATTAAAATAGCACGGGCCAAGGCCACCCGCTGGCGCTGACCGCCTGATAACATCAACCCCCGTTCACCCACCAGGGTTTGATACTGGCGAGGGAGTCCCTGAATATCCAGATGCACACTGGCCGTTTCTGCAGCCGCCACAATACTGGGCAAGTCTGCGTTTTCCATTAAGCCTTCACCCTCACCGTTTTCCAACGCTTCGGGCCTGCCAAAGGCGATATTTTGGCTAACAGTGGTAGAAAACAAAAAACTGGCCTGCGGCATAAACACAATGTGAGTTCGCAGTTGTTCCAGACTGAGGGTGGTAATGTCCTGACCATCCAGAAAGACATGGTTTTGAGGCACGCTCAGCACCCGAGGTAACAGGCGCAGCAAGGTGGATTTTCCGCTACCCACAGAGCCCACCAAGGCAATGGTTTCCCCCGGCTTTATTTTTAAATTAATGTTTTGCAGGGCCAACTTCGGGGGCTTTACCGAAGCGGGGACATCATCTGCCAATGAGGGCTTGGCATACGGGTTTTCATATACAAAGTCGAGGTTGCGAATTTCAAGTTCCCCCCGGATAGAATCGGTAGCGCCAGAGTCGGAAGGCTGTTGCGACACGTTGGATTGAGCGCTAAAAAGCTCATCCAGCCGTTGCAAGGCGGCTGTGCCTTGCTGAAAGATGGAAATGGTCCAGCCCATGGCCATGGTGGGCCAGGCCAAATGCTCCAGGTACATGGTAAAGGCCACAAAGCCGCCCCAGTCCAGTTGCTTTTCAATCACTTGCCAACCGCCCACCAGCAGAACCAAAAAGGCGCTAAAGCCACTGAGGCCCGCCAACAGCATAAACAGTAAAATTCGCTCATGAATTAAGCGGGTATAGGCCCCAAAGTAAGTATCACAGACCGTTTCAAACCGCTTGTTTTCCTGAGCCTCACGCACATAGGACTGAATAACCATCATGCCGTTCAAGTTTTCCTGAGCCACGGTACTGATATCGCCCAGTACATTTTGCACATCGTAGTAGCCCTGGCGAACTTTTTTACTGATTTTGCCCATAAAGACGATAACCACCGGGTACAGCAGAAAAGTCACCACCGCCAGCTTCCAGTTCAGGATGAGCATCATGGGAATGGTGAGAACATAGGCCAACAGGGTGTTTACACCCAGCATAATACCGCCGCCGGTTAAGTATTTGGTAGCGTCCACATCGTTGGTCATGCGAGACATTAACTCACCGGGCGGATGGGCGGAAAAAAAGCTGGTGGGCATTTTTAGCAGATGCCCGTACAACCGGTTGCGTAAATCAAATTCAATACGCCGACCGGCCCCTAAGAGGTAATGTCGAGAGGCCACCCGGCAAATCAGCACCAACACTGCCAGTCCGGCAATCACCCACAGGTGGGTATAAAAGCCCTGCCACAAGGCTTGGGGGGCAATAACGGCGTTAGCGGCGGCAGGTTGATAAATGTTCTGGATGGTTTCTACCGCGCCTTTGATTTGCAAGGGAATGGCGATACCTAACAAATTGGTGAAGACCAACGCCAAAACGCCCAGCCCCACTTGCATTTTGTAGCGCAGGAAAATATCGCGATATTTGTGTAGAAGGCCAAACAGGGCCAGTGGCGGGGGCTTGATCATGGATTCTTACATTAGCTCAAACGTGAGGAAGCAATATAGGTATTGTAAGGCGGGTCAAGGCTTGCCGTCCAGCACCAGGCATATACTTGCCTCAGGGCCGCCCAAGCAAAATGATTTGACATGCCTGCCGGTTTGATTCATAACTATGTTTGTAATTGAAAACAGACCTCATGGGCGGTTGGCGCAGTTGGTAGCGCATCACATTGACATTGTGGAGGTCGCTGGTTCGAGTCCAGTACCGCCCACCATTCTTTCATCTCGATACCTCTGGCAATAATCGAGAAGGGCAGACGGTAATCGTAGCGCAGCTCTCCGGCTTCTACGGTACAGTTCGAGAGTACAAAATTGAGGATTCGACGCTTTTCAAGGTCTGATTCCTTCAAATACAGTTCGTGGGCGTTTTTTGCCAGTTCGAGAAGCCTGATCCCATTCTCTACGTAGTCCAGCTTTCCTTTTTGATGCTGTCTTAGCGACTCCTCTATTTGTTTCAACTCTTGTTTGTATTGCTCATGCTTACGTTGCCAAAGGTCGTCTGAGATTTTGCCGTCCAGTTTGTTGACAGGCGCCCGAAATTTAGAGCCAGTTGAAACTAGAGATTTTCCCGTATTACCATGTCGTCAAGGAGAATCTCGAAATGAAAGCCAGTCGATTTACAGAGGAACAAATTGTCCGAGCCTTAAGAGAAGTGGAAACTG